>CAKSSR010000001.1 GCA_934489735.1 uncultured Eubacteriales bacterium
AAAGAATAGATAGAATGACTTGATAAAAAAATAGGAAAATGGTATAATAAGACCATAGCAACTGTTGCTATACAAATATAAAATATAATAAAAGGAGATGTTTTTAATGACTTTAGAGGAAATGAAAGGAAAAGTAATTAGTGAGGCTGAAGGAAAATTTAATGTAGCAAAGGAAGATTTGGAGACTATTTATGATGAGTTTGGAATACCTATTTCTATAGTTAGAAACGATGGCTGCACATTCATTATTAATTTAACTGACCAATATTATATATCAGGATCCGAAGAGAAAGATTTTTCAAAGTACATGGCTGATGAATATGCAAGAATAATTAGAGAAAGAATAGATGATGACAACAAAGATGCAAGTGAAGTTTTAGAAAGAATTAAAAGCAAAATAGCCCCAAGGACTATTGAAGATGTATATAAAGGAAAACTATTTTTAATATCAGAATATATGATTAAAAAACAGGAAGAAATGTTCTGTGAAAATATAGAAGATGCCATAGATATTATGATGGGATTGGCATCAGCTGAGGAAAGAAAGAAATATAAAGAAGTGATTAGAAATAAGGTATATAAGAAACTTATTGAAAATGCTATTTTAACGGATGATAGTGATACTTATAGTGAAGATACAAGAAAAAAGATAGTAGATTTAATAGAAGGAATTGATGTAAGCATTCTTATTGATGAAAAAAAGGTTGAACAAAATTGCCCAGACATTTTAACGTATAGAGAATATATTGTTCGTGATATTTATAGTAATAAAGTATGTATGTCACTTGAAGAGTTTCAAAAAAGCATATCAAAAGGAGTATCAAATGAATTAATACCTATAATTAATAATATTTTTACTAAATCGCATGTAGTGGCAGAGAATATGAAGAATTTATGTGGCGAGATTAAGAAAGAGGTAGACGAGGTACCAGCTATTGATGAAGAATAAGAAGAAATAACTAGGCTGAGGTTATCCAAAAGGACGGCCTTGGCTTAAATTTATAGCTATAATATAAAAAATAGATAAAATAGACTTGACAAAAAAAAACGGTATAATAGAACTATAGCATTTAATTGCTATACAAATATATTATATAAAAGGGGATGTTTTAAATGACTTTAGGAGAAATGAAAGGGAAAATAATTAGTGAGGCTGAAGGAAAATTCGGGATAGCAAAGGAAGACTTGGATATTGTTTACGAAGAGTTTGAAATACCTATTGCTGCAATGGATATTGATAGTGATTTGTTTAGCGCTTTAGTTGACAAATATTATGAATCAGGATCCGAAGAGAAAGATTTTCCAAAGTATATGGCTGATGAATATGCAAGAATAGTTAGGGAAAAGATAGATGACAGCAATGAAGAGGCAAGTGAAGTTTTAGAAGAAATTAGAAAAAAAATAGACCCAAGGACTATTGAAGATGCATATAAAGGAAAACTGTTTTTAATATCGGAATATATGATTAAAAGACAGGAAGAAATCTTCGACGAAAATAAGGAAGAGGCAATTGGAGGATTGACATCATTTGATGAGAAAAAGAAATATAAAGAGGTGATTAGGAATAAAGTATATAAAAAGCTTATTGAAAATGCTATTTTAGCGGATGATTCTTTCAATGAATATACAAGAAAAATGATAGTAAATTTAATAGGAGGAATTAATTTAGACATTCTTGTTGATGAAGAAAAGGTTAAACAAAATTGTCCACGTCTTGTAGATTATATAAGATATGTTAACGACATTTTTAGTAATAAGGTAAAAGCGTCATTTGAAAAGTTTGACGATGAGATATCAAAAGGAGTGTCAGATGAATTAATATCTATAATTAGTAATATTTTTACTAAATCACATGTAGTAGCAGAAAATATGAAGAATTTATGCAAAGAGCTTAAAGAAAAGGTAGAAGAGGTACCAGCTATTGATGAAGAATAAGAAGAAATAATTAGGCTGAGGTTATCCAAAAGGATGACCTTGGCTTAAATTTATTAAGTATAGGTACCTATGATTTAAAGAAAATGGAAGAGCAGGCCTATTTGACTTTTCTTTTAGTTGATATTATAATAGTGAAGACGTAAAAAAAATAAAACACAGGGGGGATTTGTAAATGAAACCGTTGAAAAAACCTGTATTTTTTATTGTCTTTATTCTAATTCTAGGATTCGCATATCTAGCTTTTTTTGGAATACATGGACATAATGGAGACATTCCTTTAGTCCATATTAAAGGAATAAAAGATATAAGGTGGGGAATTGATATCAAAGGAGGGGTAGAAGTAACTTACAGTCCTGCAGAGAATGTTGACGCAAGTAAGGAACAAATTGATAGCGCTAAGTCTATAATTGAAATCAGAATGGTTCAAAAGGGAATAACAGACTATGAGATTTATAGCGACTATGCAAACAAACGGATAATAGTTAGATTCCCATGGAAAGAAGATGAAAAAGACTTTAATCCGGAAGAATCAATTGAAGAATTATCTGCAACAGCAGTACTAACTTTTAGGGAAGGAAATGAATTTACTAGAGTAGATTATAATGACTTAGGAGAACAAGTAAGAAAGACTCCAAAAGGGGTTACTGCTGAGAACATTTTACTTGAAGGCAAGGATGTAGAGAAAGCTGCTGTGGGTGTCGACAATAACGGCAAGTACTTTGTTCAATTAAAATTTAATGAAGAGGGGAAAGTAAAATTTGCCGATGCGACACAGAAAATGTTAAACAAGACTATGTCAATCTGGATGGATGACGAAATGATATCAGATCCAGTTGTCAACAGCGTGATAACAGAAGGAGTGGCATCGATAACAGGCAACTTCTCAGCAGAGGAAGCAACTGCTTTGGCAAACAAAATATCTGCGGGGGCATTACCTTTTAAGCTTGAGACGACAAATTTTGGATCAATTAGTCCAACTTTAGGAACATCGGCAATAAATGCAATGGGACTAGCAGGAGTGATAGCATTCGGTTTAGTATGTCTATTTATGATATTAAAGTATAGACTACCAGGATTTATAGCATCTATTGCATTGTTAGGACAAATGGGACTATCGGTAGCGGCTGTGTCAAGATTTTTTGCAATAATACCAAGTTTCACTATGACATTGCCAGGTATAGCTGGACTTATATTATCTATAGGTATGGGCGTGGATGCAAATGTAATAACAGCTGAGAGAATTAAAGAAGAATTGAAGAACGGTAAGACAATTGTAACTTCAGTAATATGTGGAAATAAGGCAAGTCTATCAGCAATACTTGACGGAAATGTAACGGTTATGATAGTTGCATTTATATTAATGGCGGTATTTGGACCATCCAATATACTATCTGCTTTATTTGGGGCATCGACAACTGGTATCATTTATTCATTTGGCTATACTCTTTTAGTTGGAGCTATATCAAATTTTATAATGGGGATAGGCGCGTCAAGGCTAATGCTTAAATCTATTATATCATTTAATTGTTTTAGAAAGAAATGGCTTTTTGGAGGTGCATCTGTATGAAGAAATATATAGACTTTGTAGGGAATAAGAAGATATTTTTTGGCATCTCTATTTGTATAATGATAATAGGTATAGTTTTTAATGTGATCTTTGGGACGCAGATGTCAATTCAATTTACGGGAGGAGCAGTTATAAACTACTCGTATGTTGGAGAGCTGGATGAAGAAAACTTGAAAAATTTGATTCAGAAAGAGACAGAGAAGGTAGTCTCGACGGAAATCAATAGAAACATGCTACCAAATGCTCAGAAAGATTCGTTTATTGCTTCCATATCATTTCCAGGGGACAATGCGATATCATTAGACCAACAGAAAAAGTTGACAGAATCATTGACAACTACGTATCCGGACAACAAATTTGAACAATTGGAGTCATCGTCAGTGAATCCCACGATGGGGAAGACGTTTTTATTGAAATGTTTAATAGCAGTTGTGATGGCATTAGTGTTGATGGTAGTTTATGTAGCATTTAGATTTAAAAACATAGGTGGTTGGTCAGCAGGAGTGACTGCAATGGTTGCATTAATTCACGATGTTATAATAATATACTTTACATTTATAGTATGTAAGCTACCGATTGATAGCAATTTTGTAGCAGTAGTATTGATGATATTAGGATATTCTTTGAATGATACTATAGTAATTTATGATAGAGTAAGAGAAAATAAGAAAATTAATCCTAATAGTGACATGAAGACATTGGTGAACGATAGCATTAATCAAACTTTAGGAAGAACCATTAATACATCTGTAACGACGGCAATGGCTGTGGCGACTGTTTTAGTAGTTGCATTGATATACAATTTAACATCAGTAGTATCATTTGCACTTCCTATTTTAGTAGGAGTTATAAGCGGATGTTACTCGACGATAAGTATAGCAGGGCCACTATGGGTTGCCTGGAAGTCAAAGAAAACAAAGAAAGCGGCATAATTTTTTAATAAGAACTGAGATTTACTTAAAAATTTGTGAATCTCAGTATTTTTTTTAACTATCGATTGATAAATTATAATGAATCGTATATAATGATAAGAAGCCAAACAGAGCGAATGATGTAAATTTTTATAGAAGGTGATTATTTTTTATGATAAATATAGCGATAGCACAATCAGGTGGACCTACTGTTGCAATAAATGCAAGTTTGTTAGGAATATTTTTGGAAGGACTTAATAATTCAGAAATAGACAAGATATATGGAGTAAGAAATGGGATAAGCGGGGTGATTAATGACAAGTTCGTAGATCTTAAAGAGATAATAAAAGAAAAGGACGTGGATATCCTGAGATTGACGCCGGCAGCATTTCTGGGATCATGTAGATATAAACTTCCGTCAGTGGAAGAGAGCAGGGAAACTTATGAAAAGATAATAGAAGCTTTTAGGAAGCATAATATAGGGGCTTTTTTCTATATAGGTGGAAACGATTCGATGGACACAGTGAATAAGTTGTCAAACTATATAGAAAAAGAAGGATATGATATCAAAGTAATAGGGATCCCTAAGACAATTGACAATGATTTAGTAGGCACAGACCACACGCCTGGGTTTGGAAGTGCAGTCAAGTTCCTGGCAACGACTATTAATGAGATAATAGAAGATAGCAGAGTCTATGACGTTAAATCGATAACTATCATTGGAATAATGGGAAGGGATGCAGGCTGGTTAACTGCTTCAGCATGTTTATTGAAAGAAAGAAGTCCACTGCCAATATTATTTTATCTTCCGGAAGTACCATTTGAATTAGAAAAGTTTATTCAAGACATAGAGGAGGTACAAAAAGACAACAATAATGTCATAATATGCGTCTCAGAAGGAATAAAAGATATAAATGGGAAGTACATAGGATCAAAAGAGAAGGACAATATAGATGGATTTGGGCATGAAAATTTAAATGGGATAGCAGACTACATAGCATTTTTGATTAAAGATAGAATAAAATGTAAGACTAGAGCAATAGAATTAAATATTTTACAAAGATGTGCAGCTCATATTGCATCAAAAACAGATATAGACGAGTCAGAAGCAGTGGGAAGAGAAGCAATTAAAGAATTAATTAAGGGCAAGACAGGAATTATGATGTCAATAAAAAGAATATCGAGCGACCCATATGAAGTGAAGATAGAATCGACTTCAGTTGAGAAATGTGCAAACGAAGTAAAACAATTTCCGATTGAATGGATAAATGGTAACAGTATTTCGGATGAAGCAATAAAATATTACTTGCCATTGATAAATGGAGAGGTTGATTTGAAATTCAGAGACGGTATACCAGAACATCTTATACTGAGGTGAGGAGTAAATGACAAAACTGATAACAGAGGCTATGAAAGCAAGAGAAAAAGCATACGCCCCATATTCAAAATTTAAGGTTGGATGTGCAATTTTGGCAGAGTCAGGGGAATTGTATAGTGGTTGTAATATAGAAAATTCTTCTTATTCACTATCAATATGTGCAGAAAGAGTAGCAGTAGCAAAGGCTATTACTAATGGAGACTTGAAATTTAAGAGGATGGTAGTAGTGGGTGGGAATGAATCGGAAAGGACAGAACTTTCAGATTATTGTCAACCATGTGGAGCCTGTCTACAGGTTTTAGCAGAATTTGTGGATAAAGATAATTTCGAAATAGTATTGGCTAAGAATTTTAATGATATAAAGAAATTTGTATTTAAAGATTTGATGCCAATTACATTTTCGTTAAATATATAAAGGGGGAGTAACTTTGGATTTAAAGAGTAAATGTAAAGAAATAAGAATCAAGACACTTAAGACTATAGGTAATTTAGGAGTAGGTCACATAGGAGGATCTTTATCTATCATAGAATTACTTGTAGTTTTATACGAAAAGCATATGAATATAGATCCTAAGGATCCGAAGAAGGAGGGGAGAGACAGACTGATAGTATCTAAAGGACACAGTGGACCGGCTGTTTATGCAATGTTGAGCGATAAAGGATATTTTAATGAAGAATTACTAATGACATTAAATAAACCAGGGACCACATTACCAAGTCATTGCGACATGAATAAAACCCCTGGCATTGATATGACAGCTGGTTCGCTTGGACAAGGATTTTCTTGCGCAGTGGGAATAGCTAAAGCATCGAAGCTAAGGAACGATAGAGCAACAATATATGCAATAATAGGAGATGGAGAGTCCCAGGAAGGACAGATATGGGAAAGTGCAATGTTTGCATCGCATAATAAATTAAATAATTTTATAGCATTTACTGACTATAACAAGATGCAACTGGATGATTATGTTGACAATATATGTAGCATAGAACCATTAGATAAGAAGTGGGAATCATTTGGATTTAAAGTAATAGTAGTAAAAGACGGCAATGACGTGGATGAGATTGATAAGGCTATAAATGAGGCAAAGTTGGAAAAAAGTAAGCCATCTATGATAATATTAAATACAGTTAAAGGCAAGGGAATCTCATTTGCAGAAAATGCAAAGGTTGGGAACCATAGTATGACCGTGACTAAAGAACTTTTAGAAGAAGGCTTAAGAGAATTGGAGGGAAATGTATGAGTACTACTGAAATGAGAAAAGTTTTGAGAGAAGAACTTGAAAAGTATATGAGTGAGAATGAAAATATAGTAGTAATAGATGCAGACTTGTCAAAAGCAAACGGTTTGTTTGACTTAAGAAAGAAATTTCCAGACAGAGCTTTTGATGTGGGAATAGCAGAACAAAATATGGCATGTATAGCAGCTGGAATGAGCAGTTATGGATTTATTCCTTTTATATCTACCTTCACCCCATTTGCAACTAGAAGAATTTGTGACCAAATTGCAATATCTATTTGCTACGCTAAGCAAAATGTGAAAATAATCGGCACAGACCCGGGAATATGTGCAGAATTAAATGGTGGGACTCACATGAGCGTTGAAGATATAGGAGTATTGAGAAGTATTCCTGATATAGTTATATTTGAACCAGCTGACGCAACAGCCTTAAAGAAAGCTTTGCCTGAGATAATTAAGTATCAGGGACCGGTATATATGAGAATGCCAAGAAAAAATAGAGAAGATGTATACTCGGACGAAGATATTTTTGATCTTTTTTCAGCATATCATGTAAAAGAAGGAAAAGATGTGTCTATTTTTTGCTCAGGAATAATGGTATCAGAAACAATTAAAGCAAATGAAATATTGGAACAAAAAGGTATAAGCGCAGATATATATGATATACATACTGTGAAACCAATAGATAAGGAATCTATTATAAAGTCGGCAAGAATAACTAACAAAGTGGTTACGGTTGAGAACCATAATGTTGTGGGAGGACTGTATTCGGCTGTGGCAGAAGTGCTATCGAACAATTATCCAGTAAAAATAAGTCATATCGGAATAGAAGACAGATTCGGTCAGGTGGGAAAAATTGATTATCTAAAAGAAGAATATAAGATGACAGCGAACGATATAGTATTGGCGGTTGAAAATATACTAAAATGAGTTAAATTTGCTTTTAGACACTTGAAATAAGTACAAAAAAGATATATAATATATGTGTAAAACCGAGAATTATTTGAAAGTAAATGGTAATCAAATTGCGCTTGGTTGATACATATATATGTGGAATATGTTAAGTTTTATTGAATTTTGTGATGAGGTGAATTGACTTGGACTATAAGCCAAAGTATAAGAGAGTTTTGTTGAAATTGAGTGGAGAAGCACTTGCTGGGACGCAAAAAGGTGGCATTGATCACGATGTTATTAATATTATAGCAAGTGAGATTAAGAAATGTTATGACTTGGGAGTAGAAATTGGTATAGTTGTAGGCGGGGGTAACTTTTGGAGAGGTAGAAGTAACAGTAATATGGATAGAACTAAAGCAGACCAGATTGGAATGTTGGCTACTGTTATGAACGCTTTAAGTATGGCAGACGCACTTGAACAAGTTGGAGTTAAAGCACGTGTGCAGACATCGATAGAAATAAGCGGAGTTGCTGAGTTGTTTACAAAGGATAAGGCAGAGCATTACTTTAAGAAGAAAAAAGTATTAATTTTTGGCGGGGGCACAGGACATCCGTTCTTTTCAACAGATACAGCAGCATCATTGAGAGCTGCAGAAATAGAAGCTGATGTTATACTTAAAGCATCGGTAATTGACGGGGTCTATGATTCTGATCCAAATAAGAACAAGGGTGCAAAAAAATATAAATCTATTACTTTTGGTAAGGTATTGGAGAAAAAATTAGGAGTAATTGATAGTACAGCAGCATCTATGTGTAGCGATAATAAGATTCCGTTACTAGTCTTTAGCTTAAATGATCCTGCAAATATACTTAAGGCAATATGCGGGGAAGACATAGGTACTGTGGTTAATCCAGATTAATTATTTTGAATTTAGAGAGGGGAACTTTAATATGAATGAAATTTTTGATTTCGCAGAGAAAAGAATGCAAAGAGCAGTTGATCAACTTAAAGAAGATTATTCTTTAATAAAAGCAGGAAGAGCAAATCCTGCAATATTGAACAAATTGATGATAAATTATTATGATACTCCAACTCCTATTAACCAAATAGCTGCAATTTCAGTTACTGAGGCTAGAACTTTAACAGTTCAACCATGGGATTCTTCAATATGTCAAGAGGTAGAAAAAGCAATCCAGAAGGCAGATTTAGGAGTAACTCCTCAAATGGATGGAAAAGTTATTAGAATTGTCTTCCCACAGTTAACAGAGGACAGAAGAAGAGAAATAGTAAAAGATTTATCTAAAATGGCTGAGGATGCAAAGGTTTCAGTTAGGTCATCTAGAAGGGATGCTATAGATAAGTTAAAGACTAAAAAGAAAAATTCAGAAATAACAGAGGATGAACTAAAAGTTGCAGAAAGAGATATGCAGACTTTAACAGATAATTATTGTAGTAAGATTGAGGAAGTACAGAATCAGAAATCAGCAGAAATAATGGAGATAACTCAATCGAAGAGAAGATAATAAAGAAATAATAGGAACTGCTATAGAGAGACTGAACAAGTTTCTTTATAGCAGCTTTTATATTTATGTTAATATTTTGTTAAGAAATTGTTAAAATTATGTTAAATTCCACTATCTATGACCATCTTATGATATAATATAAGTAAGTTAAGAGATAAGCTTGACTTAATATTAAATGAAAGGAATGATGTGAATGGGAAAGAATATTGATGAAAATGTGGATGAAGTTAACGGAGGTAAAGTAACACTCGGAGATATAGTGAGTCTTCCACTTAGAGCGCCTATGTATGTGCTTGGAGCAAATATAGGAGGACTTTGTCTAGGATTCTACGAAGGCTTCGGAGATGTTTGGTATACGTCTAATCCAGAAAAAAGATGGACAGAAAAATAAAAGAAATTATAAGAAATGAATTGTGGAAAGGAAGAAAGTTGATGAAAAAAATAGAGATAGAGAACGTAGAAGTTGCAAATTTGGAACCAGTTAACGGAGGTAAAGTAACACTTGGAGATATAGTAAGTCTTCCATGTAGAGTGCCTATGTATGTGCTTGGAGCAAATATAGGAGGACTTTGTCTAGGATTCTATGAAGGCTTTGGAGATGTTTGGTATACGTCTAATCCGGAAAAGAGATGGACAGAAAATCAGAAGGATTGATGATAGTGCGAAAATGAAAGGGGTGAGTTTTGAGATTGGAAATTATTAAAGAAAATGAGTTGATGGATGTTTCGGGTGGTAAATTTCCAACTCTGAATAGAAATAGTAACGCTGGTCAAGTGATAGCTTACCCTGTTACAGTGTTAGGTTATGCTATAGGAGCGTTGGGTGGCGCTACAGGTATGGCTTATTCGTTATTGAAAGGATTTAATGACGTGCTGTGTGGCGAGTGGCATAGATTGAGTAAGAAATATAAGAAAAAATTTAAAGAATATAAGGAAAATATTAAAAAGAATAAATAAAAAACAATAGGAAGTAGCAAATTGTCTTAATAGACTTGTTACTTCCTTGAGTTGTAATAATATTAAATCTTAGATTTTGGTCTCTTAGTATTGCGCATTTTTAAATTTTGTGACTCGGCTTTATTAGCTTTAGAAATTTTGTGAGCTTTTTTAACGTGCCTATTACGATTGTTTAAGTTTTTTCTATTCCCATTAACTTTACAATTGCTCGTAGGCGGTACAAGCATGACATGGCAAGCATTCGATATAAATGCTTTTGTCTTATTAGAATCTGAAAGAATTGTCTTACAAGGAGCGACAACATCTTCCTTAACATTATGAATTAACTCACATGAATTGTTTACGAGTTTGACAAGAGATAAAGCCAATACAACCAAAGCGCAGTTGTTTATACTAAGAATTTTATGTAAAAAGTTATACATAATCACACATCCTTTTTATTGTATTACTATTATAAGTATACAACATTTGCACAAAGAAGTCAATATGTTTTTATAGAAAAGATAAAAATTTATAAAAAGTATTGATTTTACATCAATAAAAGTGTATAATATAAATGTAGCAACTATTTTTAGCTATATATTAAATTGATTAAGGGGTGTTTTTTATGAAAATAGTAAGTTTAAAAGGATTTGTTACTGGAGAAGGTTGTACAGTATTTGGTTTGGAAGTCGCAGAGGATGAGAAGATTATTCTTTTTAATCCAGAGCAGATCAATACAATCGCAGAGGTAGATAATTTGTTAAGTCTTTCTGTGAGGACTATGGTTAATAACATAGATTCTATAGAGTCCCTTGGAGAAAATTTGAAGCCAGAAAAGATATTTCAAGGATTGAAAGAACTTAAAGCTTATAATAATAATGAGGATTATGTACCTGAATCAAGCGATTCAGCAAGTGAGGAACAAATTGGTAACTATTTAGAAGACATGGGTATGTATAACGATGACGGCAGTCTTGGAGAGTATGCAACAAGTCAAGTTAGTGCTGGTACCGATTGTAAGTGTAAAGGCTGTGATTGTAAAAAGACTCCAGACTTTAAGAAAAACCCTGGGAAATTTAAGAAACCGCCAAAGGGACCTGGATTTTCGCCAGCAGCTTTCGATGGAAACGAAGCAGAATCACCAATTGTTGGAAATTAATTGATTTGGTTTAGAAATTTGTAAAGAATAAATTAAAAAACAAGGACTACAAGCTTGCCTAAAGGAGGAAGATGTAGTCCTTTTACGTATAATTTACGTATAATTAAATTTTAAATTTTCTAATGTCTTAGTGATCTTTGTTTAAAAAAATCTTAAATACTCTTTAACGGCTCTATCTCTTAACGTAAAAATTATATTCTTGATATTAGAATTCTCATTGTCTTGGTAATATTCATTTATGGCTTCTTTAATACAAGCGGGAGTTTTATCAATAGGACATCCATATATACCGGTGCCTAAAGATGGGAATATAATAGTGTCGCATTCGTTCTTGTCAGCTTCTTTTAGTGCATTTGTATAGCAGTTTTTTAATATATCCCTTGTTTCTACAGTCCATTTGTTAAATTTATTTCCTGGCCAATTAGCCCCACTTAAATTAGGCGCAACGGTATGTATTATTTTTTTAACATTTTCTATTCCAAATGCATCAGTTGTAACAGCTTCTCCAGGTTTGCATTTTATACCATGTTCATCGGAATTGATTTTTCTTAAAGTATTTGCTAAATCTCTCCCATTGTTTTTGGTTGCATTAAATATACTTCCACATACGCCATTCCCGTTTAGTAACATTGAGTTGGCTGCATTGACAATTGCTATTTTTTTATCTTTGAATAATCTTGGTGCTGAAGTTATGTCACCGTTATCTAATATTTGAATGCTTATATCAATTTTTTCTAACGGATCATCATTCTTTGGAAGGTTATATGATAAAATACGTACTAATTTGTTAGTGGTAGTAGTCTCAGTGGTGGTTAACTCGTTGTCAGATTGCATAAAATTACTAGAATTTGCTTCATCTTTCTTAAAATTTGCAACCTCTATATCAGTTGCAAAACAGTTGCTTGATGCAATAATGAATAAGGCTAGTAAAGCCGATGTAAAATTTTTCATAGTCTTCGTGTTCCTTTCATAATTTTTTTAATATGATTTCATTATAACATAGATTTTTTAATAATAAAACAAGTCTCCTAGTTTCAGGAGACCTATTTTTACTTAACCTATAGTTACTTTATTATATATCTTTTCTTGACTTATCTTATATAAATTTTAATAAATTAGTGAATAAAGGTTATATTCACCTTAAATAATTAAACCTTTTAATTATTTGATTTAAAAGCATTTGTATATTTACTTGTAGCCCCGCCTTGCAATGCAAATACTATATCTTTAACATTTGAGTCTGGGGAACTACTGTAATATTCATCTATACCTTCTTTGACGCATTTTATAGCTTCGTCTATTGGACATTTATATATTCCTGTACCTAAAGATGGGAATATCACAGTATCGCATCCGTTTTTGTTTGCTTCAGTTAATGAATTTATATAGCAATCTTTTAGTAGACGTCTTGTTTCGTCATTCCAACCACCTGTAAAATGGTTTCCAGGCCATTCAGTTTTACTTAAATTTGGTGCAACAGTATGTATTATTTTGCTAACATTTTCTATTCCAAATGAATCCGTTGTAACAGCTTGCCCAGGCATGCATTTTACATGATATTTATTACCATCTATAACTTGAGTTTTAACTATTGGAACTCTGGCTAAAGCTTTTCTTAGATCTTCTCCATTATTTGTAGTTGCTTTAGATATGGCTCCAAATATTCCTCTACCATTTATTAATTGTGAGTTAGCAGCATTAACGACTGCTACTTTTTTACCTTTAAGAAAGCTTAGAGAGCTTGGCGCTGTGATTACATTGCCATTATCCAATATGTTAATATTAGCTGTTGGTAGATTAGTAGTACTTACAATTATATTGTGTTCAGGATTACTTTTTTTTGGTCCCGCATTACTTGCGATATCTTTTTTTATATTTTCTTCATCATTTGCGACATCTTTTTTCGTATTTGCTTTATCACCTTCTATATCTTTTTTCGCACTTTCTTTATCATTTTCTATATCTTTTTTCGCATTTTCTTTATCATTTTCTATATCTTTTTTCGCATTTTCTTTATCAGCTTCGATATCTTTGTTCGCACTTTCTTCATCATTTTCTATATCTTTGTTCGTATTTTCTTCATTTTTGTCTGGTAATTTATGATTTTTTAAAAGTTTGTATGATAAAATACATATAGGTGTAATAGCGGCAAGGAATCCAGTGGTGGTCAGTACAGGATGGGATGATACAAAGTTGATAAATCCTGATTTGTTTTCCTTTGTTTTATTTGTATTTGTTGCAAAACAGTTGCTTGATGAGACCATAAGCATAGCTAGTAAAGCCGATGTAAATTTTTTCATAGTTTTTTATCCTTTCGTAACTTATTTATTATAATTTGATTATATCATAAATTTTTGCTGATTTTCGAAATTTAACAAAAAAAATAGGTCGCTTAAATAAAAAAGCGACTTAAAGTAATTTCTCTTATTGAATTGCATTGTCTAAGTAGTCTTCCAATTCTTTTTCTTCATTTTTCTTTTTGCAAAAGTGCATTGAAAAGGCAGCTAGAGTTAAGATTGCAACAGATATACATACTACTGCTACGCCTATAAAATGAAATCCATCTTTAGATTGTTTATACATAAATTATTTCCTCCTAAAATGAAATATAATTAATTATATTTACTTACTTCTTAATTTAATTCTATCAAGAGAAGACCTAAGGTCACTTTTGATGCTGCTTATATATTCTTCTCTAAGATTTGTTTGTTCTTCCTTTTCTAATTTTGACAAAGGTCTTTCTTTAGAAATTTTAGCTAATTCATTAATTCTTTTTATTTTTTCATCAGTCATCTTATTTCTGTTACTGAAAACTTATTTGATACTCCCACAACGGGAATACATCTTGATTGACGAATATTCGTCAAGCGGTTATTTATCTTCAAAAGCTGCTTTTCAGTAACGTCCTCCTTTCTTATTTTTTATATATTTTCTTGATATTCTGCATTGCTTTTTCTTACTTTTCTTTTTGCTGTTCCTGCACATTCAAATAGTTTAGTTCTTTGTTTGTTGCTAGGACAGAGCATTACTTTGAATGTTTTAATCATCTTCTGTAAGCTCCTTTATCATCTTTTTAATTTTATTTCCCCTTTGCATTTTACAACTAAACACAGTTATAATCTGCACTAAGTCTTCCACAAGTTCTTTTTGTTCTGTTTTTTCTGTGGTATCTGCAACTTCTATTTTACAATCATATAAATCTGCTAAGTATTCTATCATTTCAAACCCAAATCGCATTAATCTATCCTTGTACAGAATTACAACTTTTGATATGCTTCTGTTTGCCATCCCTTTTATTATTTCCTGCAAACCTTTCCGTTTATAATTTATTCCTGAACCTATATCAGATATTATTTCAAAAGGTTTTCCTTGTGCAAGAAGATATGTCTGCATATTGGCAATCTGTCTTTCTAAGTCATCTTTTTGCTTATCTGAACTCACCCTACAGTATCCTACTGTTTTACCTTCCTTTTTTATAGGTCTATTTAAAAGTTGATTTAAGTCATCTTCTGAATAATAACGATAACCACTAGGACTCGTATGATGTGGTTTTAATTTTCCTAACCTATCCCAATTCCTTAATGTTTGAGCAGTTACCCCTAATATTTCTGTCATTTCACGTACTGTGTAATATTTCATTTTTATCGCCTCATACAAATTATAACATATTACATTGTAAAAGCCAATAGATGTTTTATGACTTTTGGTACTTCTATTTTAACTGCTAAAAGCCTCTTTCCTAAACTTATATATGTTAATTTATGATGGCTTCTATAAGCTTTAATATATTTTCGCTTGATTTGGATTTATCAAAGTTTTCACAACATGTTTTCATGTGACCAAGTTTAGATGAATCGGATAATAATTCTTCTATTATATTGGCACATTCGGGCCCTTTACTTATCTTTACGGCCATATCATTGTTTATTAAAAAGTCTGCATTTTCTTCTTCTTGCCCTGGAATAGCATTGAATATAGCCATAGGTAAATTGCATCCAAGTGCTTCAGATACGGTAAGTCCCCCTGGTTTAGTTATGATTAAGTCAGATGCATGCATGTATTTTTCAACTTCATTAGTGAAAAACAACAATTTTGTTGGTTTGTTTTTAATAGGTTTTATTATTGCGTCTTTGATTTTCTTAATCTCTCTTAAGTATTTGTTCTGCTGTTCTTCTTCATTCTGGTCAGATATAATTTTATCAAATGCATCATATAGTTTTTGATTCCTTCCAGTAATTATTATTAATTGAAAGTCTAAGTCTATATTTACTATGTTTTTATATATTTTCATTATGTCTGACACTCCGAAGCTACCTGCCATTACCAAAATAGTAGGGATCTTTGGATTTAAACCTAATTCTCTTAAAATTAAGTCCTTATCGTGCTTAGTATAGAATGAAGGATCAATTGGAATGCCAAATGGATGGATACTTTCTCTCTTTGCGCCCATTTCGACCATTAAATCTATCATGTCTTCATTTGCAACTATGTATTCGTTTACATGTTTATTAATCCAAGTCCTGTGCGGAGCGTAATCGGTTAATATACATACTAAAGGAATGTCAATAAGTTTTTGTTCTTTTAAATTTGATATCATTTCAGTTGAAAATGGGTGAGTGGTTATTACGATATTTGGTTTAAATTCTTCGATCAACGGTAATAGTTTCTTACTGAAGAAATTATTAAATGAAACTACGAAGGAATTTAATGGAGTTTCTTTGTTTGAAGAATTGTAAACTGCACCGAATAGATTAGGAGTCTTTCTTACCATTTGAACATATCCTTCAGTGACAGTTTTGTTTAGTATTGGATTGATATAAGCTAAAGTGTCTACAATATCAACGACTGCATTTTCATAGTTGTCGGTGATATAAGACTTAAGTGCGGAAGATGCTCTCATATGACCACCACCCGTTGAAGCTGACAATATTAAAATTCTAGGTTCCATTATTAATCAACATTGCTACTTTTTAAATATGCTTTTAGTAGCTTCTCCTTTCACCTTGTTTTACTTTAATTATGCTGATTCATACATTTAAGTTATTGTAAATTATATCTTATTTATTTATGGACGTCAAGTCTAATAAAATTTTAATATAAATTAAAGGTTTTGTATAATAAAAAATGATTCAAAAAGCTATGGAAAGGGGAAGAGGAGGGTAATAAATATTAATTCTTTGGGATTAATTTGTAATCAGTCTCACAGAATTATGTCAAAATATTAAATATTATTACGTAAACATCTAACAAACGCTGGATTTGAATATGTTTTTGCTAATTCATCTGCATCAGCTTCACTCTTACCTTGGTCTATTTTTGTTATATACATGTGCATATATGAATGGCTTTTACCTTGTTCAATTTTGTTTACATAGAAATGAGTTTTCGCTCTTAATTGTAATTCATTTCTTGCTAATATTTCTCTCTTTACTTTAGTTCTTTCCGCAATAAAAACATCAGGATCTGAATATATTGCTCTCAAACGTTCAATTTCGTCTACGTGCGATCGATCAAGATCTAAATATTCTTTCATATATATCCAAGCATACAAACTTGCAAAAGTACTATTACCAGTTGCTGATAGTTCTTTATTGAATATTTCTACATAATCTCTAGATAGAAATATATCATCTAGATCTATATGGACTAATCTTGAGTATAAAGTTGCTGATATGATATCCTTGTACGTCACCATTTCTTCGTCATATGTTTTTGCAAAACGTTTTGAGAAACTTTTCCCAAATGCTTTATCAATTGTATTAATTAGTGCATACCTATATGAACGTTCAAAGTTCCTAGATCTAATAAATTCTTTTACAAATAATTCATTCATTAGACCTTTTTCTTCTTCTGTTAAATCCAATACTTTAAATGCATGATAATATTTATAAATTATATTGTCAATCGGACTGTATGCTGATACTTTAAATAATTCTTCAAAAGTTCTTTGATCCTTGCAATTTAGATCTTTAAACAGATTAATATTTGAAACATATTGATAATAAATATTTGCTATGGGTGGGCTTATGGGTTGACCTGACATATAATTTGTTTCCATTGCATGGGCAGAAGTTCCTAAGCTAAGGGCAGATATTGCAATACATAATGAAACTTTAATTGTTTTATAAAAATTCATAATTTTACCTCCAATAATTTGATTTCTGATCTATTGTACCACAAAATGGTCGTTAATAAATAAATTTAACGAAATCTTAACAATTAAAATTAATTAGTTATAGAATAGGTTTTGTATAATTTTAAAACAAAATAAAAATATTGATTCAACAAATAGAATTTGATATCATAGAATAACAAAATCTAAATAAAATTATAAAGAGGTGGTTTCATTGAAACAAGAAAAATCATGCGGAGCTGTACTTTTTACAAAGGAAAGTGATAATTTGAAGGTAATTCTTATAAATCTAGTCAATGGAGGGCATTGGTCATTTCCTAAAGGACATGTTGAGGGAAATGAAAGCGAAACTGAAACTGCATTGAGAGAGATAAGAGAAGAAACAGGGTTAGACAAAGTAAATTTAATCAATGACTTCAGAATGTCAACAAAATACAGCCCCAAGGAAGGAGTAGTTAAAGAAGTTATTTATTTTATTGCAACAGTTAGCAATCCTGATACAATAAAAATTCAGAAAGAAGAAGTAAATAGATATATAATTTGTGATATAAATGAAGCTTTAGATACAATTACTTATGAAAATGATAAAAAAATACTATCCAGTGCCATAGATTATATAAATGGGCATAAAGATATTATAGACTGGTAAATACCTTGGAATTTGTAAACTTGACAAATAATATATGCTTTTGTATAATTATTAGGTAAGTTTTTTGAGTCAATAAGCTTGTTTGAGCAATTTGACATCGAAAAGAGACTTGATCATCATGATATTTAGAAATGAATGATTCATTTAATATAGGTAAGGAGCGTTTTAAATTGATAAATGGAAATACTTTAAAAAATGCGATGATATCTGGAACTAATAACATATGCAAAAATAGGCTATCTGTAGATAAGCTTAATATCTTTCCAGTGCCTGATGGGGACACAGGTACAAATATGTCAATGACAATGAAATCATGTGCTGAAGCATTATCTGAAATAAGTGAGCAATCTGTATCAAAGATGGCAAATAAAATATCTTCTTTATTAATAAGAGGTTCTAGAGGAAATTCAGGGGTAATATTATCTAAGTTATTTCAAGGATTTGCAAGCGGACTTAATGATATAGAAGAAGCAAGTGGAAGCGATTTAGCAAGAGCATTAGGAGCTGGAGTTGATTCAGCTTATGGTGCAGTTATGAAACCAACAGAAGGAACTATGTTAACAGTAGCGAGAGTTGCTTTCGAAAAAGGATTATCTGCATCTGTTACAAACTCTGATCCAATATTTGTTTGGGAAGAAGTATGCAAGGGAGCCAACGAAGCATTAGAATCGACGCCGGAATTACTTCCAGTTTTAAAGAAAGCAGGCGTAGTAGATGCAGGAGGTAAGGGTCTGGTAACAATATTTGAGGGTATGCTATCGGTATTTAGGGATGCACATATCATAGAGAACGAAGAGGTATCGCAGGAAATTGAAGATGACGACGATTTTAGAAACGCTACTATGGCCTTTGATGAAGAAATTAATTTTACTTATTGTACGGAACTTACTATTAATAAAGAGAATGAAAACAAACCAGAGGCATTGAGAGCTTACTTAGAAAAAATAGGCGATTGCGTTTTAGTAGTAGATGATAATGAAATAATAAAGGTACACGTTCATACAGATAACCCAGGGAGTGCAATCAGCAAAGCGTTGGAATTTGGCAGTTTGATAGCTGTAAAGGTAGAGAACATGCGTCAGCAAAATAAGACGATTTTAAACAATCTTGAAGTAAAATCTAAGGAAAAGTTAGAATTTGCTGAACCAGTTGAAGACGTTGGCTTTGTTGCAGTTGCAGCTGGTGAAGGAGTAATAAGTCTATTTTCAGATTTGGGATGCAGCAATGTAATAACAGGTGGCCAGACGATGAATCCGAGCACAGATGACATACTAGAGGCAGTATTAGCTACTCCTGCTAAGGTTGTATATGTCTTCCCGAACAATAAGAATATATTACTTTCTGCAAAGCAAGCTGCAACGTTGGTCAAAGACAGGACAGTGGCGGTAATTCCTACGAATACAATTCCTGAAGGTATGACTGCTTTACTGGCATACGACGGCAATCTAAGTTTTGAAGAGAATTTCAATGCAATGACAGAGGCAGCAGCAAAAATTAAGACAGGTCAAATAACTTTTGCCGCAAGGAACTCAGAGTTTTACGGATTTAAGATTAAAGAGAATGACATATTATCATTTGAAAACGGAAAGCTTGTACACGTGGACAAAGACAAGATCAAATCATTGATAAAACTTGTTAAATTGATGACAAATAGGAAATCTGAGTTTGTAACTGTTATTTACGGGGCAGATGTGACTGAGGAAGAGGCAAACAGAGCTCACGATTTGTTGAAATCTAAGATCAATTCTCACATAGATGTAACAATGATAAAAGGAAATCAACCGGTTTATTATTTTATAGTATCAGTTGAATAGAGTTGGATTAGAAAGGAATATTTAATGGCTTCTTTGTTTAATCAAAGTATAATTAATCTAAAGGGCGTCGGTGGTAAAAGAGCATTACTTTTTGAAAAAATAGGAGTGCATACTATTGGCGCACTTCTATATTATTATCCAAGGGGATATGAGGATTTAAGTAATCCAATAGATATAGCATCAGCGCAGGTTGAATCAATATGCTGTATAAAAGGAAAAGTTATATCTGACGTTACGTCCTTCACGATAAGAAAAGGATTATCGATTCAGAATTTAAAGATTTCTGATGATTATAGACATCTATGTGTCACATTTTTTAACAATCCATTCATAATTGACAGATTGAAGAAGTTTGATGAGTATTTATTTTATGGCAAGGTGACAGTGAGAAATGGCATGAAACAAATGGTTGCACCAAGTATATATTCTGTGGACGAATTTAAAGCTATGAGACCAATATATAAGGAAACTAAAGGCCTGAATTCAAAAGTTATAATGTCTGCTATAAAAAATGCAATCAGCATGATACCATTAGACATAAAGGAACCAATTCCAGATAAAATAAGGGAAAAGTATAACATCCCGACGTTAAGATTTGCCATTGAGAACATACATTTTCCAAAGGATAGAGAATCTTTAGAATTGGCAAAGAAATATTTTGCATTTGAAGAGTTTTTTGCATTACAATTAGGAATTTTATCATTAAAGGCATATAAAAAACAAAAGAACTTTCACGTGATGGGCAAGGATTATACAAGAGAATACTTAGACTCATTACCATTTAAACCGACTAAGGCACAAGAAAGGGTTGTAAAGGAATGCATTAAGGATATGAAAAACAAAGAATGCATTATGAACAGATTGATACAAGGAGACGTCGGGGCAGGAAAAACAGCCGTAATGGCAGCAGTGAGTTACAATGTGGTAAGGAATGGATCACAAGTGGCTATAATGGTACCAACAGAAGTCTTAGCAAAGCAGCATTTTGAATTCTTGAGCAATACTTTATCAAAGTTTGATATAAATGTGGCTTGTTTAGTCGGATCGATTCCAGAATCAAAGAAAAAGAAAATTAGAGAAGAGTTACTTAATGGAACCATAGACATTTTAGTTGGAACCCATGCTATTATATCGGATAACGTAAAGTTTGATAAATTGTCTTTAGTAGTAACTGATGAGCAACATAGATTTGGAGTCATGCAAAGAACAAAATTGCTGCAAAAGGGAGACAGACCACATACGCTTGTAATGTCTGCTACACCTATACCAAGGACTTTGTCTTTTATTATATATGGCGATCTTGATATATCTATATTGGATGAATTACCACCTGGACGTAAAAAAATAGACACTTTTTGCATATCAAGTAATAAAAAGAAAAAAGCTTTCTCATTATTGAAAGAGAAAGTAAACTTAGGTCAGCAAGGATATATAGTATGCCCAGTGATAGATAGTGAAGATGATAGTCTAGTATCAATTAAGAATTATATGGAAGAAATAAGAAATGATTATTTTCATGATTATAATATAGAATGTATTTATGGCTCTATGAAATCAAGTGAAAAAGAATATGTTATGCAAAGATTTATAGACAAAAAAATAGATATATTGGTTTCAACTACTGTCATCGAAGTGGGAATAAACGTCCCTAATGCTACTGTTATGATAATCGAAAATGCTGAAAGATTTGGTCTTTCACAACTTCATCAACTGAGAGGAAGAATTGGTAGAGGAAAAGAAGAATCTTTTTGTATTTTGATATCAGATACTAAGAATATTGAAACAATTAGAAGACTTAAGGTTATATCAGATAACAACGACGGCTTTAAAATAGCTGACGAAGACCTGAAATTAAGAGGCCCGGGTGACTTCTTTGGAGAAAGACAACATGGAATGCCAATACTTAGAATATCTAATATATCTGATAATATTGACTTACTAATGAATGCTAAATGCGAGGCGGAAGCAATATTAAATGAGGATTGTAATCTAGAAGAAGAAAAAAATAAACGACTCAAAGCTCTGTTGATCCGATTATATGGAAAAACATTTGCTGAACTTAAGTCGTTTTAAAATATTTTAATATTCAGTTGAATCGTCATTATCTTTTGCAATTATTTTAGCTAAGAAAATAATGATATTATATAAAGTCTTTTCAAAATCAGCCTCTTCATTCTCACTAGAGTCTGCATTTTTACATAAATTTTTATATATTTCCTCATAAAAAGCTTGCATTGATTTGATCTCAGTTATAGGGAAGTTAGAAATCTCAAACTCGCTTAACAGCGGTGATTCAATTAATTCAGTATTGCTACAATGCTTTATTAATCTTTCTTTATATTCTTGAATTTTATCTTGAGGAATAAAGCTTAATGGATCATCCTTATCTTTACCTATACTTGAGATTACTTTATTACATAGATTCTCAATTTTTGTAATGTCAAAATATAATCTGTCTAACATAGATTACAACCTCCTTTTGTAGTATTATACAATATCTTTACAAGAATATCAACTAAAACTTTTAAATTAAAATATATAATTTTTTGCTAAAAAGTGTAACAAAATGGTAGCGTGACTTTGCATTTGGATTGTATTATTCACGGTCGCTTCACAAAAAATAGAAAAATGGGATCAAAGTATGATACAATAGAAAAAAAAAATCAAGGGGAAGATAATGTCAGATCCAAGATATCAGGGATATGTAAAGCATAAATTAAGTAATATGATGACGTTTGCCAATAATAAATAAGCTTTTTTAAAGAAGGGACTTGGGATGGAGAAGATACCATCAAAGCCAAAACAAAGATCCTCAACACTTTTAACACTTTTAACAATGACAGCATATTCAACGGAGTCGTTTTAGAAAAGGAAAAGATACGGGAGAAAACCGATGAGATACCAGTATTTCAAGAAATGTTTGGATAATTAAAGACAAAAGGCAAGACAATAACAGCAGATGCAATGTATTACATTATGAAAGGGCAATAGAGAAAGAAAATCGAAAGAGTCTGTACAAGGAATAAAAATAAAGCGATTGAAGAGACTAGCGATTATATTTCCAATTCAAAGGCCTCTACAAAAAAATCACTTGCTATCTTAAGAAAACATTGGAAGATTGAAAGCATGGTACTGGATATTGACTTATTTCTTGTATTCGAATTTATAAAACGAGCCTGTTATATTATTTTGTTTTCATTGATATTTTGCCAGATGTAGTATATAATAATCATTGGATTTATTATAAATTTATTAGGGGTAGAAAAATGATTATACTTGGAATAGACCCGGGATATGCAATAGTAGGATATGGAGTAATAAGTTTTAATGGAAGTTGCTATAAAGCAATAGAATTTGGAGCTATTTTTACAGAACCAGATATAAGTCTACCGGAACGTTTAGAGATTATATATAATAGAATAGAAAGTATAATAAACAGAATAAAACCAGATGCAATTTCGATAGAAAGTTTATATTTTCAGAACAATCAAAAGACGGCGATAATGGTAGCAGAAGCCAGAGGGGTAATATTACTTGTAGCTCAGATGAATAAGATAAAGATATTTGAGTATACGCCCTTGCAAGTCAAAACAATAGTAACGGGTTATGGCAAAGCAAAGAAGCCGCAGGTTATGGATATGACAAAAAGATTATTAAGACTTAAGGAAATGCCAAAGCCGGATGATACAGCTGATGCATTAGCAATAGCAATTTGTCATGCAAATGTATGCGGAAGTGAGTTAAAATTAAAGATTATAAGCGAGAAAGGAAAAAATAAAGATGTTTTTTAGTTTAAATGGGACTCTTATTTATAAAGAAGCGGGAATAGTAGCAATTGAATGTGCAGGTGTTGGATATAGATGCTTCATTACAGAGAACACTCAAAGATTTTTACCAGAGGTAGGGGAACAATTAAAATTATTTACTTGCTTGAATGTCAGAGAAGACTCGATGACGATATTTGGATTTTATACAAAGGAAGAGAAAGATTGTTTTAAGACAATTACATCTGTATCAGGAGTCGGAGCGAAAGTTGGATTAGCCATACTTTCACAATTTTCACCGGAAGAAGTAGCTATGTACATAGCATCAGGCGATGGGAAGAAACTAACAAAGGCATCAGGTGTAGGGCCTAAGCTGGCGAGTAGGATTGTTTTAGAATTAAAAGACAAATTTAAGGATATATCGATAAATAATAATAAATATTTAGGAGCTATATCGAAATCTAAAAACATAGAGCAAGCAATACAAGCATTAGCGGTATTAGGCTATTCAGAAGAAGATATATCTGAACCAATTTCTAAATTAGACTCATCATTATCAGTAGAAGAATTGATAAGATTGACTTTAAAATCTATGGCAAGATGAGAAAAGAAGGTGATATTTTGAATGATTACGAATTGGATTATGAAAATAGAATAATGGATCCTGAAGAAATATCAGAGGATGTTGACAATCCACTTAGGCCACGGGCATTAAATGACTATATAGGTCAAGAGAAAGCGAAAGAAAATTTATCAATTTTTATAGAGGCAGCAAAGATTAGGAAAGAGACGCTTGATCATGTTTTATTATACGGACCTCCAGGGTTGGGAAAAACTACATTAGCAGGTATAATTGCAAATGAATTAAATGTCAATATAAAGATAACGTCTGGACCAGCGATAGAAAAACCAGGAGACCTGGCGGCAATATTGACGAACTTAAATGAAGGTGATGTATTATTCATTGATGAGATTCATAGAATTTCTAGAAGCGTAGAAGAAATATTATATCCTGCAATGGAGGATTTTACTATCGATATAATAACAGGGAAGGGACAAATGGCATCGTCTTATCATCTTCCTTTATCGAAGTTTACACTTGTTGGAGCAACTACAAGAGCTGGTCAACTTTCGGCACCTCTTAGAGACAGATTTGGAGTGATACTTAGACTAGAACTTTACTCGCCTGAAGAATTGGCTCAAATAGTAAAGAGAAGTGCAAGCATATTGGGAGTGAGAATAGATGAAGATGCAGCAATAGAGATTGCTTCGAGATCCAGAGGGACTCCAAGAATAGTCAATAGATTACTAAAAAGGGTCAGAGATTTTGCTCAAGTGATGAATAAAGGTGACATAAATTTGCAAATTGCTAAGAAAGCTTTAGACAGACTTGAAATAGACGAACTAGGTTTAGATGCAAATGACAGAAGAATGCTTGAAACATTAATAAATTACTACAACGGAGGACCTGTAGGGATAGAAACGTTAGCAACATCTATAGGAGAAGAAGCGATAACGTTGGAAGATGTCTATGAACCATATTTGATTCAAATAGGATATATAAATAGAACCAAAAGAGGAAGATGCGCTACGAAAGCAGCATACTTGCACTTGGGAATTTCACCGCCGGCTAACATATGCCAGCAACAACAGAACTTTTTTGATAATAATAATATATAAGAGGGAGGCTTATAGATGGGAAGACTTTTTGGAACTGATGGAGTTAGAGGAATTGCAAATAAAGAGTTAACTCCTGAACTAGCAATGAATATAGGAAGAGCAGCTGCCTACGTATTAGGCAACAGTATGCAAAAAAAGCCTAAAATATTGATAGGTAAAGACACAAGGATGTCATCAGACATGTTGGAGGGAGCGCTAATAGCAGGAATTTGTTCAGCAGGAGCAGACGTAGAACTATTAGGAGTAGTACCAACGCCTACAGTAGCATTTCTAGTTAACAAATATGATACAGATGCAGGGATAATGATATCAGCTTCACATAATCCATTTGAATTTAACGGCATTAAGATATTTAATAACGACGGTTACAAGTTACCTGACATCATCGAAGATAAAATAGAATCAATCATATTAGATAAAAGTGAAGTAATCAACAAAACAGGAGCAAACATAGGAACGGTAAAACGTTCTAATAACGCATTGAGAGATTATATCGAACATATAAAAAAGACAATAGATGGACCTATTGATGGGATAAAAGTAGCTATAGACTGTTCCAATGGATCATCATCGGTTACGGCAGAGAAGTTGTTTTCAGAATTAGGCGTGGATTATCATATTATATCGAACTCGCCGAACGGATTTAATATAAATGATGAATGTGGATCGACGCACATATATAAACTTTCAGAATATGTCAAAGAAAATAAGATGGATGTAGGAATAGCCTTCGACGGAGATGCTGATCGATGTCTAGCTGTAGACGAAAAGGGAAATTTGATAGATGGAGACATAATAATGGCAATATGTGCTTTTGATATGAAAAACAGGGGCATATTAAAAAAGAATACCGTTGTGGGAACTGTTATGTCGAATTTAGGATTTATTAAATTTTGCAAAGAAAATGGCATGAACTTTATATCGACAAAAGTAGGAGACAGATACGTCTTGGAGACTATGTTAAGAGAAAATTATAACTTTGGAGGAGAACAGTCAGGACATGTAATATTCTTAGATCATTCGAGTACGGGCGATGGTCAATTAACAGCCGTTCAGTTACTATCTGTTATGAAAAGAAGTGGAAAAAAGATATCTGAATTAGCATCTATTATGAAAAAGTGTCCGCAAGTAATGAAAAATGTTACAGTTACTGCAGATGGTAAGATAGATTTTTATACGAATGAAGATATAAGAAAGAAAATAGAAGAAGCTAAGAGGACCCTAGGAGAAGATGGGAGAGTAGTTGTAAGATTATCAGGGACTGAACCGTTAGTCAGAGTAATGGTAGAAGGGAACGACGTAGATTTTATAAATTATCTCGCAGAAGACATAGCAAATACAATTAATGAAAAACTTTAAAGAATTTAAGGGAGGTAGAAAGAATTGCATGACAAAACAATGACTTTTTCAATAGAAAAAGATAAAGATGAAGATATTAGACGAATATTGATTATAGTTTATGAGGCATTGAAGAAACAAGGATATAGTCCTATTAATCAAATAGTGGGATATATATTATCTGATGATCCTACATTTATAACAACTTATAATAATGCAAGGAATTTAATACAAAAAGTAGACCGAAATGAACTCTTGCAATCTCTAGTTAAATTTTATGTAAATAATTAGAATACGAAACTTCTAGTTGATTTTAAACGATCTCAATCTGGAAGTTTTTATAATATATTGAAAAGAGGTTACTGACTTATGAATTTAGAGGAAAAACAGATAAGCAGCAAAGAAATATTTAATGGGAAGATATTAAAATTAAATGTGGATAAGATATCTTTACCAAATGGGAAAGAAGCTACGAGAGAAGTGGTATATCATAAGGGAGCAGTCTGCGTAGCAGCATTGACAGATGATAACGAATTGCTATTTGTTAGACAATATCGATATCCGTTTGGGAAGGAATTATTAGAACTACCAGCAGGAAAATTAGAAGACGGGATATCTGAAATAGATAATGCAAAGAAAGAATTGATAGAAGAAACGGGAGCTATAGGAAAAGATTACGAATATTTAGGCGCAATGTATTCTAGCCCAGGTTTTACTAACGAAGTAGTACACATGTACTTCTGTCATGTCGATTATTTTGAAGACCCTTCACCAGATGAAGACGAATTTCTAGATATAGTTAAGATCCCATTAGATAAATGTCTGGAAATGATATATAATGATGAAATAAAAGATGCTAAGACTCAATTACTAATTTTGAAAATAAGAAATAAATTAAGATAGGAAATGAAAAATGGATAAATTTGTTCATCTGCATGTACACAGCGAGTACAGTTTGCTTGATGGTGCATGCCGTATTAACGATTTGATTAAAAAAGTAAAATCTATGGGTCAAGAGGCTGTTGCTATAACTGACCACGGCGTCATGTACGGAGTGATAAATTTTTATAAAGAGGCTAAAAAAGCAGGAATTAAACCTATTATTGGATGCGAAGTTTACGTTGCACCAAGAAAAATGAAGGATAAAGTGAAAGAATTAGATTCTGACAATTATCATTTACTATTACTATGTGAGAACGAACAAGGATATAAGAATTTGATAAAAATGGTCTCGAAATCTTTTTTGGAAGGATTCTATTTTAAACCAAGAATAGATTTGGATTTATTAGAAAGATACAGCGGCGGATTAATTGGAATGTCAGCTTGTCTATCGGGAGGGATCTCGAAGTGTTTATTAAGAAATGATTACGATTCGGCTAAGGAATTGGCATTAAAGTATAGGAAAATCTTCGGCGAAGAGAACTTCTATATAGAGATTCAGGATCATGGCTTGCAAGACGAGAAAAGAGTTAACCCTTTATTGATTAAACTATCAAAAGAAACTAATATACCAATGGTATGTACTAATGACTGTCACTATATAGAAAAAGATGATAGCTATGTCCATGATGTATTGCTTTGTATACAAACTAACCACACCTTGAATGATAATAATAGAATGAAGTTTTCTTCTGATGAGTTCTATTTGAAAAGTGAAAAGGAAATGTCAGAATTGTTTTACTATATCCCTGAAGCAATTGAGAATACGGTGAAAATTGCTGACAAATGTAATGTGGACTTTGAATTTGGGAACGTTAAATTGCCTCATTTTGATATTCCTGATGAAAAAGATCACTTCGAATATTTCAAAAGGAAGTGTTTCGAAGGACTTCATAAGAGATATGATACTATTGATAATAAATTGATTGAAAGATTGAATTACGAATTGGAAACAATAAGTAAAATGGGATACGTGGATTACTATTTGATAGTTAATGACTTCGTCAGCTATGCAAAAAATAATAATATCCCAGTAGGACCTGGTAGAGGATCAGGAGCTGGAAGCTTGGCAGCATTCTGTATAGGTATAACTGATATAGATCCAATGAAATATAATCTAATTTTTGAAAGATTTCTTAATCCTGAAAGGATCAGTATGCCAGACTTTGATGTCGACTTTTGCTATGAACGAAGAAGTGAAGTTATCGAATATGTTATAAGAAAGTATGGGGCAGATCATGTTGCGCAAATTGTTACATTCGGAACCATGGCAGCAAGAGGTGCTATTAGAGATGTTGGAAGAGTTATGGCAGTGCCTTATCAAGACGTGGATAAGATTGCAAAATTGATACCTCAGGATATAGGAATGACAATAGATAAAGCATTGGAAAACAAAGAACTGAAAAATATTTATAATAGTAACAAAGTGTATATGAATTTAATAGATACCGCAAGAAAAATAGAAGGAATGCCTAGACATGCATCAATGCATGCTGCAGGAGTCGTAATTACGAAAGAACCTGTTGACTATTACGTGCCATTGTCTAAGAATGATGAATCAATCGTTACTCAATATGTTATGACAACCTTGGAAGAATTGGGCTTGCTAAAGATAGACTTTCTGGGACTTAGAACTTTGACAGTCTTAGATCACGCTATGAAAATGGTTAATGCAAATAATAAAGATGTTTCATTCGATAATATAGATTATAATGATAAAAATGTCTTTAATATGATTTCATTAGGGAAAACACAGGGAGTATTTCAATTTGAGTCAGACGGAATGAGAAATATTATGACTAAACTAAAACCAGAGAACATAGAAGATTTAATAGCAGTTGTATCTTTATATAGACCAGGCCCTATGGACAGTATACCAATGTATATAGAAAATAGACATCACCCTGACGATATTAAATATGATCATGAACTATTAAGAGATATATTGAAAGTAACATACGGGTGTATAATATATCAAGAGCAAGTAATGCAAATTTTTAGGGTTTTAGCGGGATATTCCTTAGGAAGAGCTGATATTGTTCGAAGAGCTATGTCTAAAAAAAAGCTGGAAGTTATGAAAAAGGAACAGGATATATTCGTCAATGGACTTATTGATGAAAATGGTAAGATTTTAGTAGAAGGATGTGTGAGAAAGGGAATAAAAAAGGAAGTAGCGCTCAACATATATTCAAAAATGGAAAGCTTTGCTCAGTATGCATTTAATAAATCTCATGGGGCGGCTTATGCTATTTTGTCGTACAGGACAGCGTGGATGAAATATTATTATCCAAAAGAATTTATGGCATCATTATTGACTAGCGTGATGGATAATACATCTAAACTAATTTCATATATTTCTACCTGTAATGAGATGGAAGTTAAGATTTTGCCACCGGATATTAACAAAAGTGAACTAAACTTTATAGTGGACAATGATAAAATAAGATTTGGTTTGCTAGCAATTAAGGGCTTGGGAAGAAATGCTTCGAATGATATAATAAATGAAAGGAACTTAAATGGAAACTTTAAGTCATTATATGATTTTTGTGCCAGAATGCAAGAAAACAAAGCTATATCAAAAAAAATAGTAGAAGCATTAATAAGAAGTGGAACTTTTGACAACCTGGGCAATAATAGAAGAGAAATGATGGAAGCATATGAGGATATATTAAGCATACTGGATTCAGAAAGAAGAACTAAAATTAAAGGACAAATAAGTTTCTTTGATATGGGAATGACCAATGATGATAAATTTGTTCCTTACAATATAAAGCATGTTACAGAATATTCAGAAGAAGATTTGTTAGCTATGGAGAAAGAAACGTTGGGAGTGTATATTTCTAACCATCCATTGGCTGAATATAATGAAATTATTAAATCTCTTGACACGACTAAAATAGCAGATATTAATAATAAGAATGGGGAAGTGGCAGTAGTAGGAATTATTACTTCGGTAAAGCTTAAGTCTACAAAGAATAATGATATGATGGCAATAATTGATATCGAGGATACAAGTGGACTGGCTAGAAATGTAGTAGTATTTCCTAGCACATTCCAGAAATATTCTTATGAAATAAGAGAAGGAAACATAGTATTAATAAATGTAAATGTCTATTGTGATGAAGAAATTGTTAAAATATTTTGCAAAAAAATAGAGCCGATTAAAAATTATAAGAATAATAAAGATAATAAGAAAAAAAGGGGAAAGGGTTTGTATGTAAGACTTGATAGTAGGGAATCAAAAGAGTATAATAAATTAAAAAATCTAATAGATATATTCGAAGGGAATTTCCCTATATATACTTTTTTTAAAGATGAGAATAAATTATTTTTAATGCCTAGAAGTCAGTTTATAGATATTAACGATTTTATTATAAAAGAATTAAAAAACTTGCTTGGAGAAGGGAATGTATATGTAGAGAAATAGAATATTAAATCTTGATGAAAGGAATAATTAGTCTATGTATGGGAAAGTAAGTGAAAGTTCACGCTTTAAATTTTGTAGATCAATAATATTTGTCTTAATGTACGTGCTATGCTTCTGTGCATTCTTGATTAGAAGATCTGTTTCAATTGGGGCAATGGGTGTTGCTTCTTCGTTTAATATTGGCATAGGAGTGTATTCAAGCTTAGGCATAATGTATTACATCGTATCATTGTTTGGCAGTTTGTTTGGGGGAATATTGTCTGATAAAAGTGATTCAAGATTAATATTGCCTGTTATAATTGGCTGTAGTGCTTTGTTTTCCTGTGGGATGATAGGATTTGAAATTTTATATCATGTCGGAATGATCAACTTTGATGCTGTCATCATGTATATGTATACAGTCTGGATTGTCTCAGCACTTGCCCAGTCGATGATTTTCGTTATATGCATGAAGCTGTTGTCCTTCTGGTATCCAAGTAAATTAAGGATTTATTTCATGTCTGGATGGTTTACTTATAAAGAACTTGGTTCCATTTTCTCAACTTTATTGATAGTTTCGATGATACGCACGCTTAATCCTGAAATGATCTTCTTAGTCCCGGCTTTTGTTGGGGTCTTCATATGTATAATTAGCTTTATATTATTAAGGGACAAGCCTAATGAAAAGTTATTATCTCTTGACAGTGAGTCAATAGTTGATGAAAATACTTCATTTCTTTATAGAATTAACAAATATGTCTTGTTTAATAAATCAATATGGTTGTTAAGTTTAGTATTATTATGTATATTCATATTAAATCATGGACCTATGGATTTCCTTAGAATACATTTTAATGATAATAAATTAAACTTATTGTCGCCTTCTTTTATTAGAAATTTCTTAATACCTATCTGTGGTTTAATAGGAGTGTTAGCAGTTCCTTTGATCTCTGAAAAAGTATTAAAAGGAAATAGAAAACTCGCCCTTCTGATGTATATAGGCTTTGGCTTTTTATGTATGACCAATATATGGCTTATAGAAAAGTTCTCTTTCATTATACCAGGCCTATTCATTTATTGCATAAAGATGATATTGTTGCTCTTTTTGATCATGAGTTTATATGGGTCTGTGGTGCTTGTTAATATGATCGTGGTAAGTCTAGTCCCAAAGAGTGTAGTCTCTACAGCCGTAGGCTTTGTTGCATCAATTAGTTATATAGGTTCAATTATTGTCATATTATCTAATAAATTTACTAGGCAGTTTAGTATCGATTCACTTATGGGCATATGGGGTCTATTGTATTTGGTTGCTTTAGTCCTTATGTCAGTATTTTATAAAAGAAGTAAGAAATAATAAAAAGTCAGCTGTATCTTAGTCCTATTGAACTTTGATACAGCTAATCTTTTGTCATATTATATATTATTCATTGTTATCTGTTTGAATTGGTTTATCGCTTTCTGTTGATTTTAGTACAGATATGGCATCAGTTATAGTCTTTTCGTAAGCTTCTCGTCCATATTTGTCGACCTGAGCTTTATTCTTTTCACCATGTGTAAGACATCCTGCTCCTCCAATGCATCCACCGATACATGCCATTCCTTCAATGAAGTTTGCATCTAACAAATCTTTATTCTTTTTCAATAGAGCGACACGACAAGCTTCTATTCCATCACATGCGCATGGTTTAAGTTCAAAATCTGTAATCCCATGTTCTTTCAATCCTTCTTCCATGGCATCTGATAGACCACCTGAGCGTGCAAAAATTCTACCAAAATATGATGCATTATCAAGCACGCTGTCCGATAACGTTGTAATATCTATATCTTTGCTATCAAATAGAGCCTGTAGCTCTTCAAAAGTCATAACTACGTCAACAAGAGGCTTAACTGATTTCTTCTGAACCTCAGATTTCTTTGCTGTGCATGGACCAATGAAGATTACTTTACATGGCGCTTCATTTTTCTTAATATATTCGCTAATTGCTGCCATCGGAGACAAGTTACTTGATACAAGAGGCAATAGTTGAGGGAAAGATTTCTCTATATAATTATAAAATGCAGGACAACATGAGCTCATAAGAAACCCTTTTTCTGCCAATTCTCTTGATTCCTCAAATGCTACCATATCAGCTCCTAAAGCGGCCTCAACAACTGTATGAAATCCTAGTTCCTTAAGGCCTGAGACTACTTGCCCTAGCCTTGCATAAGTAAATTGACTTGATATAGAAGGTGCAATTACTGCAAAGACTTTATACTTTTTATTATTCTCGCTTTTCTTTATTATATCTATAGCGTCCAGTATGTATGACTTATCGCTAATAGCTCCAAATGGACATTGATAAACACATGCACCACATGAAATACATTTGTCATTGTCAATTGCTGCTGCCTTGCTTTCGTTCATATGAATAGCTTTAATTTTGCAAGCATTTTCACATGGACGCTTACGGCTTATTATCGCAGTGTATGGACATACCTTTGCACAGCATCCACATTCCTTACATTTTGTCTTGTCTATATGTGCGACATGATTCTGATCAAAGTAAATTGCTCCAAATCGACAAACGTCTTCACATCTATGTGCCAGGCATCCTCTGCATGCATTTGTTACTTCAAATCCGCCCATTGGGCATTCATCGCAGGCCGTTTCAATTACTTCAATTACATTTGGATTGTTCTTGTCCCCGCCCATAGCAAGCTTTACTCTTTCTCCCAGTATAGCTCTTTCTTTATAGACGCAACAACGCATCGTTGGAATATTGCCTGGCACTATGTTTTTAGGAATATCTAATACTTTGTCAAGTATAGAATCTTTCCATGCAAGTCTTGCAACCTCTCTTAATACTTTATATTTTAAATGTTGAACTTTAGTATCAAATTTTCTCATAAATATCCTCCTTTAAAAATAACTTACTTTAATTCTTTTGCCCATTTTCCTTAGGCATTCTGATAATTCTTTGACTAAATTCATTTTTATATTAAAATTTATAGGTAATTCTGGATTTTGGTGAGCTGGGTTTATCGCTCTGCCAACGTAAAAGTTAATATCTGTAGCTTCTTCAAATAATAAACGACAGATCATAGATGCCCCGTCATGATTAATGCTCCATTGCTCATATAATTCATTCTTATTCAATGCATCCTTTGCATATTCAATTACTTTGTTAATAGTTATTACTCCTTCGGTTACTAAATCTACTCCCTCTATCTCTGCTGTCGGTGGGACGTCGCAGCTATTAAATACTAGATTAGTTTTTAATGGTTTATTGAGATATTTAGCTGCAATATTAGAAGTAGTACCTCCGCATATGATGTGCTTTCCTTCCTTAGAAAAGAATAATGACATCATACGATCGCAATCGCTCCTGTTACGTGGAGGTCCAAATAGAAGATTCATTGGTTCACGTTTCCTAATCTTTACTACGCAAGCTGTTGCATCGTCGCCTGGGTGATATCCATATTGCTTATTGCATTCATTTATTAATATAGTCGATAAAGTCTTAGCGTTGTATCCCACATGAGCAATAGTTTTCATAAATTCGGCTATATCTTCTACTTTCCAGCCAAAATTAAAAGCTCGTCCGATACCTGCGTGCGGACATCCGTCACTCATTATGATAAAGATATCATTTTCTTGAAGTTTTATTAATGATTTGTATATTTTTTTACCGTCTATATTTAATTCGCTCTTCGAATATTCATAATTCTCACAGTTTCTTATCAATATCGCATGAGGATTATCATATTGAATAAGTTCAGCTGTCATATTATCTATTAAATGCATAATAGTAAAGGTAGAATATGCTACTCCTCTCACTGAACATATTGGAAGTGTAGCTGCTATAGTCGTGACACATTCTTCTAAAGGGAGCCCTTCTGCTATCATTGTGGATATAATTTTTGAAGTCAGAGTTGATAAAATGCTAGCTTTTACTCCACTACCAAGGCCATCTGCTAAAACTATTACAGTCGAGTCATCGTCTTGCTTTATTATATCAACATGGTCGCCACAAAGTTGTTCATTTTCATGATTTATGCTTTTCCAGCCAATGTCCGCACATAAATTATTCATCACTAATTGACTCCTTTAATTTAAATAATGCTATTTTTGTCTCGGCTGCAGTTTCTCCTAGTAAAGAAGCAATCTCTTGGACTATTCTCATTTGTTTATTTACAACTCTGTCGGTGATTTCAACTGTTTGACGACTTATATTTTCTTTCTTTTCTCTTTGAGTCTCTTCTTCAGTAACGTCACGCAATATGCAAACCAAAAGTCGATATTCTTTATCGTGCACTATGGTTTCTTCGACATATTTCTCATATTCGGTTAAGTAAACCCTCTTATTATGCAAATTCTTGCCATCACTTAAAACATTCATGAAGTCACTTGGATCCAAAATCCTTATCACTTGATCACCTAAGACGTCCGATGCTAAGCGAACGTTAAGAATTTTCAATGCAGCTTTATTGATTTGTTGAACTTCTAATTTCTCATTAAGTACTACGATACCGTTGGGAGTGTTCCTGAATATTGTATCTGAAAAGTTTTCAGCTTTTTCTTTTAAATATGGTAGGCACATAGAAAATTCAGACTTCCCTTGACAAATCGCTATTGCTTTCTCTCTGCAGGTATCATATCCACATGAGCCACAGTTTAATTCATCACATGGTTTTTCTTTTCCCATTTGACGAAGAGCTTCTCTTATTTGATCTTCAGAAGGCTGTTGCAATTTATGTTCAATGGCAGTAAAAGTCTTTTGTAAGTCAATTGAACTTGGTTGGTTTACTATGAAATCGTTAGGGCCTGCAAATTGCATCACTGTTATATAGTTTTTGATAGGGGAATGATGAAATTTCTCCATAATTGGTCCACCGATGCAACTCCCTGCACATGCTGACATTTCGATAAAGCATTTATGTAATTTCTTGTCTCTAATATCATTTAGTGCAGCAATACAATTTTCTACTCCATCTATTGCTAAATATGAATAGTTCTTATTATTTTTAGACATAGTCTTTAGAATACCACCGGTCGTTGGAAATAATCTAGCACGACTGTTCTCGTTTTTATTGACTTTTTTCTCTATTTCAATATTTTCAGCCTTTAGCCAACTCGAGAGCTCATCATATGTTAAGACAGCATCAACAATGTCTTCATAATATTGAGCTTCATCTTTCTTTGCTACGCAAGGCCCTATAAATACAGTCTTAGCATTTGGTATCCTTTGTTTGATGTCTCTACAATGTGCTTGCATCGGTGATAAAGTATTAGCCAGATATGGCAGTTGGTCAGGAAAGTACTTTTGTATCAATAAATTAACAGAATGACATGAAGATGTTATTATAATGTCTCTATCTTCTTCACTTACCATTCTTTCGTACTCATTTTTTACAATAGTAGCACCTACAGCTGTTTCTTCCACATCATAAAATCCTAACTTTTTTAATGCATTTCTCATTGATTCTATTCCTACGCCTTCATAATTCGCTATAAATGACGGAGCTAAACTTACTATGACTGGATTCTTCTCTTGAAGAAGTACCTTTACTTTTTCAGTTTCATCAACTATTTGTTTTGCATTTTGAGGACAGACTACAAAACATTGCCCACACATAATACATTCGTTATCTATGATATAAGCTTGGTTCCCAGAGAAACGAATGGACTTTACAGGGCAATACCTAATGCATTTATAACAGTTTTTACAATTCGATTTCTTTAATGTTAGACAATCCATTCTATTTTTTCCCTTCTATTTATGTTCTATTTAATATATTTAATACGTTTTCTTGAAAAAATGTTTCAAATCTTTCAGGAGTAACACCGATGTGAACGGTGTCATCGACTGACACCGTTACGCCGATTCGGTTACATTTGTTATTACAAAAGCTACCTGCTAGTGTTATATCATTCTCTAAATGATGCTCTGTTATTGCTTTTTGAAAAAGTTCCACTAATTTTTCAGATCCCTTTAAGTGACATGATGAACCTACGCAAATTTGAACAACCATTTCTTGATCAGTCCTTTTTATTTTCAATTTTTTCAAGTATATTGTTATTGAAAAATTCATCAACTGTTTCTGGAGTCACAGAATAAAAGTCATTATCGATAGTCACGCAAACTCCTTGCTGGCATTTTCCCATACAAAATGTTCCTGCAAGTTCCACTTTATCATTTAAATTATGCTTTTTAATAAGATATTGTAATTGTTCTACTATATGTCTAGAACCTTTGATATGGCATGATGAACCTATACAAACTGTTACTTTCATTTTAAAAATCCCCCTCTAAGTTTATTCATACTCTACTACATTTATCCAAGAATTTAGAAATTCACGTTCTTTTTCATTGCCTTTAATAGTTTGAGATGCAGCAACAATTGGCATCCATTTTTGAACGTATTGTTTAGCTGTGTCACTTTTATTGCAGAAAATATCAAGATATTTATCAGCATCTTCAATATTTCCTTCCAACCAGAACAATAAATAAGTCCTAGCTGCATCAGCTGAAGCATTTCCTTGGGTCGCATGTGACCAGTCTATGATATAATGTGAACCATCTTCTTTTATAATGATGTTCGACGGGTTAAAATCTCCATGGCAAAGCTTATTATGTTTAGGCATAGACTCAAGTCTTGTATGCAAATCATAACGAATTGTTGCAGAGAGATCAGTCAAACTAATTTTTTGGTCCATTTTATCTTTTAGTCGATTAAGGTTTTTACATGTCTTTGAATGCATTTCAAGTTGAATATCTACTAATAAATTAAGGTATTCATCATTTTTATCAGGATTTTCCTTCATAAGTTGAGCAAGTGTTTTCCCTTCAATATATTCAGAAACAATAGTCCATTTCCCGTTAATAACGGTTACCTCTAATATTTTAGGAATGTTCAATCCGGTTTCTTCGACACGAGCTTGATTAAGTGCTTCATTTAGAATGTCTGCTTTTGAGAATCCTTCGTCAAACACTTTTAAACAATTTCCTCCATCTCGGTAGACGGTCTTATTATTTCTAACTGCGATTATTCTATCTAGATTCATGACTCATTCCTCCATTATTTTTTTATTTTTTTACTTTTGTAGGCATTTTTAAAATTATATTCATCTTTTTGATTCAAAATGTCGACAGTTGGTACATCTGCCTCTTCAAAATGTTTATCGCCGTAATAAGCATTTAAATACATTTGCTTAATTTCGCTCATCAATGGGTAACGTGGGTTAGCTCCTGTGCACTGATCGTCAAAAGCTTGTTCCACCATGTCATCTAAGCGGTTAAGAAAATCTTGTTCGTCGATGCCATATTCTTTTATTGTCTTTTTGATTCCAACCTTTTCTTTTAATTCATTTAACTTTTTGATTAAATTCTCTACTTTTTCGCTGTCGTTGCTTCCACCAAATCCTAAATAATCTGACATTTCTGCATATCTCGAAAGGGTATGAGGATGATCATATTGAGGAAATGTTCCCATTTTTGCAGGAATCTCAGCCGAGTTAAACCTTATTACTTCTTCTATCATCAAAGCGTTTGCTATGCCGTGAGGAAGATGATGGAAAGCCCCTAATTTATGTGCCATAGAGTGACATACTCCCAAAAATGCATTTGCAAATGCCATACCAGCCATTGTTGCAGCGTTTGCCATTTTTTCACGAGCCTCAACATCTGTTTGCCCATTCTCATAAGCACGAGGCAAATATTCAAATATAGTCTTCAATGCCTTTAATGCTAGCCCGTCAGTATAATCCGTTGCCATCATAGAAGCATATGATTCAAGGGCGTGGGTTGCAGCGTCTATTCCTGATGCAGCAGTGAGTCCTTTTGGTGCACTCATGTGCAAGTCAGTATCAACGATAGCCATATTAGGTAGTAGTTCATAGTCTGCCAATGGATACTTTATGCCAGTCTGTTCATCTGTTATAACTGCAAAAGGAGTTACTTCTGAACCTGTTCCTGCAGAAGTAGGAATTGCTATGAAGTACGCTTTTTCGCCCATCTTAGGGAATGTATATACTCTCTTACGGATATCCATAAAGCGCATTGCCATATCTAAGAAGTTTGCTTCCGGATGTTCATACAATACCCACATGATCTTTCCAGCGTCCATAGCTGAGCCTCCACCAAGTGCAATTATGCAATCCGGTTCAAAGGCTCTCATCTGTTGAGCTCCTTCTTTTGCACATGCTAATGTAGGATCTGGTAGTACATCGAAAAATGTAGAATGTGTAATTCCCATTTCATCTAATCTGTCTGTAATTTGTTTCGTATAACCGTTTTTATATAAGAAGCTATCTGTTACTATAAATGCTCTTTTCTTACCCATAACGTCTTTAAGCTCTCTCAAAGCAACAGGTAGACAACCTTTCTTTGTATAAACCTTTTGAGGTGCTCTAAACCAAAGCATATTTTGTCTCCTTTCTGCAACAGTTTTGATATTAATTAAGTGCTTAACTCCTACATTTTCGCTTACGCTGTTACCACCCCATGATCCGCATCCAAGTGTCAAAGAAGGAGCCAGCTTAAAGTTATATAGGTCTCCTATTCCGCCTTGAGACGAAGGGGTATTGATAAGAATCCTGCAGGTTTTCATTCTAGATGTAAATTCTTTTATTTTATCAGTGCCAGTAGATTCATCTAAGTAAATAGAAGAGGTATGACCATAGCCTCCGTCAGCGATTAGATGCTCTGCCTTATCAAATGCATCCTGTATGTCTTCAGCTTTATACATAGCCAATACAGGAGATAGCTTCTCATGTGCAAATTCCTCAGAAATGTCAACACTTTCAACTTCACCTATCAAGATTTTAGTTCCAGTTGGAACCTTTACTCCTGCAAGTTCAGCTATTTTGCTTGCTGGTTGGCCTACTATTTTTGCATTCAAAGCTCCATTTATTATAATTGTCTTTCTAACTTTTTCAGTCTCATCAGGATTTAGGAAATAACATCCACGAGTCAAGAATTCCATTTTAACTGTGTCATATATATTCTTGTGAACTATAACAGACTGTTCTGAAGCGCATATCATTCCATTGTCAAATGTTTTTGAATGAATTATAGAATTTACAGCCAAAATTATGTCAGCTGTCTCATCTATTATAGCCGGAGTGTTACCTGCTCCGACTCCTAGTGCTGGTTTACCTGAAGAATATGCTGCTTTTACCATTCCCGGTCCACCCGTAGCCAATATTATGTCAGCACTTTTCATCAAAAGGTTAGTCATTTCTAAGCTTGGTATGTCAATCCATTCAATAATTCCTTCCGGAGCCCCTGCAGCCACTGCAGCATCTAGTACAATTTTAGCAGCTGCTATAGTTGATTTCTTTGCTCTTGGATGAGGACTTATTATAATAGCGTTCCTTGTCTTTAAAGCTATCAAACATTTGAATATTGCTGTCGACGTAGGGTTAGTCGTTGGGATAACTGCTGCTATCACTCCGATTGGTTCTGCTACCTTAGTAGTACCAAATGCCTTATCTTCTTCTATTATTCCGCATGTCTTTGTATCTTTGTATGCATTATAAATATATTCTGCGGCATAATTGTTTTTAATAATTTTATCTTCTACAACTCCCATGCCAGTTTCTTCTACTGCCATCTTAGCAAGTGGTATTCTTGCCTTATTTGCTGCAATTGCTGCGGCAAAGAATATTTGATCAACTTGTTCCTGTGAGAATGTCGAGAACTGCTTTTGGGCAACTCTCACTCGAGAAATTGTTTCTTCTAGCGTCTCAACGCTATCAACTATTTTTCTATCTTGAGTTTCCATGTTTTGACCTCCTAAAAATTAGATTGCAAATATTGCATAATAGTGACATCCTCTCCTACTTTTTTTAAAATAGGAGCTTCCTCCTGCATAAAAAATGCAAGCAGTCGGTTCTCATTCGATAGTACTAGTGTACTAAATATAAACGAGCCATCCCCGTATGTCCTACGGTTCTATTCACAAATTCTTAGAATAAGCAGAAATTATCTGCATGATTCCAGAAATGTCAAGTACATTTTCAGCAATTCATTCCCGATTTTAAATAAGCCGGATTATTCTTGCTGGATTTTGATAAATTTTAGATAATATTATAAATTTCTTATCTATATATATTTTATCATACTTTTTGATTTTTTTAAACAACTTTTTTTACGATGCTAAAAGTTGTTAAAATACAGATGATTATCTTGTTCTTTGTCTAATTGATTCAAGTCAAGTCATCACTTATATATATAATATCATAAAATGATGACAAAATCTATTAAAATATAATTAGCATTGTATTATCTGAAGCTTAGCTTTAATAAAATTATTAATAAGCGATTAATAAATTATCTTCAAAAGTTATGCTATCAAATTGATAAAAAATATGATATAATGGATGAAATAGCTTATTTTATTATCTGGAGGGGTACGATTTGTATAAGATCGACAGGTTTTTTAACGATATAAAAGGCAAAAAGGTAGCTTTTTGTGGGATTGGGAGAAGTAATATACCGTTGATAAAGATGTTTTATAATAAAGGGATAAAAAAAATCATTGCATGTGATGCAAAAAGCAAAGATGATTTAGTAAATGAATTGAATGATTTAGAAGGATTTAATATAGAATTTAATCTAGGGAAGAATTATTTAGAATTAAGTGATGCAGACATAATCTTTAGGACACCTGGTTTAAATTTTAATAATGAATATTTAAAGAGATATAGGAGCGAAGGAAGGATAGTCACTTCTGAGATGGAATTATTTTTTGATTTATGTCCATGCAGGACGATAGCTATTACGGGAAGTGATGGAAAGACTACGACGACTTCAATAATATATAACATGCTAAAAAAGCAAGGTGAGAATGTTTTTCTTGGAGGAAACCTAGGGATGCCATTGCTTAATAGAATAGAAGAAATACAGGAGAATGACTTTGCGGTTGTAGAATTATCTAGCTTTCAGTTGATATCGATGAGAAAGAGCCCAGATATATCAGTTATTACTAACATAGCTCCAAATCATTTAGACGTACATAAGAGCATGGACGAATATATATCAGCGAAGAAGAACATATTCTTACATCAAGGGGCATTTGACAAAACGGTTATAAATATAGACAATGAAATAGTCAAAGGATTTGCTGATGAAACGAGAGCGAGAGTATTTTCTTTTAGCATGGATGAACGAGAGATCAACAATGGAGCATATTTGGATAAAAATAATGACATATATCTTTGCACGGATGGGAAACCGCACTTTGTAATGAATGCAGATGAGATAAAAATAATAGGGAGACATAACATAGAGAACTATCTAAGTGCAATTTGCGCAGTATCCGATTATGTGAGCATAGAGAATATGAGAGAAATTGCAAGAGAATTTAACGGAGTGGAGCACAGAATAGAATTTGTTAAAGAAATAGAAGGAGTAAAGTATTATAATGATGCAATTGCCACAAGTCCGACTCGAGCAATTAAAGGCACATTATCATTATATGACAGGAAAATAATTATGATAGCGGGTGGGTATGATAAACAAATACCATTTGAAGATTTAGGGCCAGTTATATGTGACAAAGTAAAATTATTAATACTCATGGGGGACACTGCTGAGAAAATAGAGAATTCGGTAAGAAATTCAAAGAATTATAATAAAGATGATATAAATATAATAAAAGTAAGCAATATGAAGGAAGCAATAGATGTTTCGAGAAAGTATTCAAAGCCAGGGGATATAGTTTCGCTTTGTCCTGCTTGTGCAAGCTTTGGACTATACAAGGATTTTGTAGAAAAAGGAAACGATTTCAAACAAATAGTAAACAATTTATAATAAAATTCGAATAGAGGTTGTATAAAAATGAAGAATTTATTAAAAGAAATATGCAAAATATGCTCTGTTTCAGGGGGAGAAGAATATTTAATAGACTTTTGTAAAAAAATATTTTCATCATATACGGATGACATAACCACTGATGAGAAGAATAATAATCTTTATGCGACATTTGGTAAGAAAAATGCAAAGAAACGCATACTACTTGATGCCCACATTGATGAAGTGGGATTTATTATTAATTATATAAATGAGAAAGGATTAATAAAAGTTTCTCCAGTGGGAGGAATTGATAAACGGATACTACCGGGCAGTCAAGTAATGATCTTAAATAAAGAGAAAACTATTGGAGTTTTTGGCAGCGTACCACCACATTTATCGAAAAGCAAAAGTAAGTTTTTATCAATAGATGAATTATATATTGACATAGGATTAAATGATAAAGAAAAAGTAGAAGAACTTGTGAAAATAGGCGATCGAGCGATAATATATTCTGAACCGAGGGAACTAATTAATGACAAATTTGTTGCAGGATCATTAGACAACAAGGCCGGGGTAGCAGCATTGATATTATGCGCAGAGGAAATTAGTAAGATTGACTTAGATGACATATGCGTCACGATAGCATTGACATCAAGAGAAGAGGTTAATTCACTTGGGGCTAAGGTAGCGTCATATTTATTAGATCCAACTGAATGCATTTGCATAGATGTATCATTTGCAAGCCAAAACGGAGTACCGAAGCATAAGTGTGGGGAAATGGCAAAAGGACCGATGATTGGTTTTTCTCCGATAATAAATAAAGGAATTTATAATAAACTGATATCAATTTGTAAAGAGAATGACATAAATTATCAATTGGAAGTAATGGGAGGCAGGACAGGGACTAACTTAGATTATATGACAGAAAGCAAGAGTGGAATAAAAGGAGCACTTGTGTCCATCCCAATACGATACATGCACAGTTGGAATGAAGTAGTTGATGTAAATGATATAAAAGACGTAGCCAAACTTATATCATTATATATAAAGAATGGAGGTAGATTATAATGGATATAAACTTGCTAGAAAGGTTATGCAATATAAATTCAGCTTCAGGTGACGAAGAAAATGTAAGAAAGTTCATCATAGATGAAATAAGAGACTATATAGATGAACTAGAGGTAGACGCACTTGGAAATATAATTGTATTTAAAAGAGGATTGAAGCCAAGAAGTAAGAAATTAATGGTATGTGCACATATGGATGAAGTAGGATTTATAGTTACTCATATAACTAAAGACGGATATATAAAGTTTTCCAGCGTTGGGGGAGTAGACAGCAATATATTGTTAGGAAAAAGAGTAAATATTGGTAAAAACAATGTCTGCGGAATAATAGGAGTTAAGCCAATTCATCTAATGGATAAGAATGATAAAGGCGAAGAAGAAGTAAAGATAAGCGACCTTTATATAGATATAGGAGCAAGTAATGATGAAGAAGCAATCAAGTATGTAAATTTAGGGGACTATATATACTTTGATACAAAATTTGTACTGGATGATAATAAAATAATTAAATCTAAAGCGCTTGATGACAGAGCGGGATGCTTTATATTGATAAATATAATCAAATCGGAACTAGAATTTGATACGTACTTTGCATTTACTACTCAGGAGGAAATAGGAGCAAGAGGCGGAAAGGTAGCTTCTTACAAAATTGATCCAGATTCATGCATAGTTGTGGAATCAACTACAGCTTTTGATATGTCAGAAGAAGACAATGACATTTGCTCTATAAATAAAGGGGCAGTTGTTTCCTTTATGGATAGAGGAACTATATATGATAAAGAATATTTTAATATGGCATTGGATTTTTCTAAGACAGGTGAAAAAGTTCAAATAAAAAAAGGAGTATGTGGAGGGAATGACTCATCAAAGATCCATATATCAAGAAACGGAGTAAGAACAATTGCAATATCATTGCCTTGTAGATATATCCATTCAGCAATGAGCATAGCACTAGTGGAAGACGTAAAGTCTGTCGAAAGTTTGACTAGATTTATGATGGAAAAGATAATATAAGGGGAGTAATTAAATTTGTTTAATATAAGTGAAAAAGTTAAAGAAGCTTCTAATGAGGCAATGAAAAAATGTAAAGAATATTTTGAATATGTTGAGGATGTAACAGAATATAATCAAAGTAAAGTATTGAAAGCATTTATAGATGCTAAGGTAAGTGAGAGCCATTTTAATACATCAACTGGATATGGGTACTCGGACAGAGGCAGAGAAGTACTAGATGAAGTATATGCTAATATATTTAAAGCAGAAGATGCTATGGTTAGACATAACTTTGTAAGCGGTACTCATGCATTGACAGTCGCTTTGTTTGGAATATTAAGACCTAATGATACTTTTTTATCGGTCACGGGAATGCCTTATGATACTTTGAGAAATGTGATAGGTATTGGCCATAGGCACGGGGAAGGCTCCTTGAAAGACTTTGGAATCAATTATAAGCAAGTCGATATGAAAGAAGACGGAACTCTTGATTTTGAACAGATAAGAAATAGTATAAGCAATGATCTTAAAATGGTATATATTCAAAGATCAAGAGGATATACATTAAGAAATTCACTATCGGTTGAGGATATAAAGAAGATAGTAGCTATTTCAAGAGAAAAAGCACCAAATGCTATAATAATGGTAGATAATTGCTACGGAGAATTTGTAGAAAAGTCAGAACCAATAGAACACGGCGTAGATATAGCAGTGGGATCTCTCATAAAGAATCCAGGCGGTGGAATAGCCTTGAATGGAGGATATATAGTAGGAAGAAAAGACCTGGTAGAGTTATGTTCGTACAGACTTACAACGCCAGGAACCGGTAAAGATTTGGGAGCGACTTTGAATCAAAACAGAAATCTATTCTTAGGGACATTTAATGCACCACATGTTACTGGAGAAGCATTGAAAACGGCAATATTTGCATCAGCTTTGTTTGAAGAACTAGGATATGAAGTATTGCCAAGATATAATCAGAAAAGATCAGATATAGTTCAAGTATTGAAGCTATTGAATGAGGATAGATTGATATCGTTTTGCAAGGGTATTCAAATGGGATCTCCAGTTGACTCATTTGTATCACCGGAACCGTGGGACATGCCTGGCTACGACAATAAAGTAATAATGGCAGCAGGAACATTTACCTTGGGATCATCAATAGAACTTTCAGCGGATGCACCGTTAAGAGAACCATATGCAGTTTGGATGCAAGGAGGAATTAATTTTCATAGTGGAAAGCTGGGTGTTATGATTGCAGCATCAAATATGTGATAATCCTATTGCACGAGATGAGCTTTTTATGAAAAAAGCCATAGAAATGGCAAAGGAATCATCAAGGTTTGGAGAGGTTCCTGTAGGAGCAGTGATTGTTAAAGGTAATGAAATAATATCTACGGGGAAAAATTACAGAGAGAATGGAAAGAATGCATTATATCATGCAGAAATAGAAGCAATAGATAAGGCTTGTAAAGCATTGAACGGCTGGAGACTATTTGAATGCGAGCTGTTTGTAACTCTTGAGCCTTGCCCAATGTGCACAGGGGCAATAATAAATTCAAGAATAAAAAGATTAATTTTTGGAACAAATGATTACAAATCTGGTTCATGTGGGTCAGTTGTCAATTTGTTTAATTTAGGTTATAATCATATACCGGAAGTTACTTCAGGAATATTAAAGGAGGAATGTTCATTCTTATTAAGCGATTTCTTTAAAAAATTAAGAAATAAAAAGGCGATGGAGTGATTTATGAAAATTTTATTTGAAAAGTATAAAAGAAAGCTAAACGAATTAAAAGAAAAGAAAGATAAAGATCCAAAGATTACATTCTACGAAGTCATATGGGTATTTGTGATCGGATGCATAATAGGATTTGTGGCAGAGATGATATGGTCGTTTCTAGCAGAAGGATTTATAATGTCAAGAAAAGGAGTGATTTACGGACCCTTTATACCGGTTTATGGATTCGGAGCAATAGTATTTGTAATCTTTTATCAAAAGATGAGAAAAGCAAATTATTTTGTACTGTTTTTAGTTTTCATGGTAATAGGAGGAGGATTTGAATACATTTGTTCAGTTGTACAAGAAAATCTTACGGGGACAGTGTCATGGGACTATTCTAATTCACCATTTAATATAAATGGAAGGACAAATTTAGCTTATTCTATTATATGGGGAATAATGGGTGCAACATTTTTAAAGTATGTTTATCCTTTTGTAGACGAATTTATAAAATTTATTCATAAAAAGACAGGAAACATATTAACCATTTTAGTCTTTATATTTATGATATTTGATATGGGAATATCAGTCTTAGCAGTTAGAAGACAAGTGGAAAGAAGAAATGGTGAGCCACCAGATAGCTCGTTTGAATCATTTTTAGATGATCAGTATACAGATGAATTTTTGAAAGAAATTTATCCGAATATGATAGTCATAGATTAAAATTATATAGAAGAAAGTAGGTGCTTTATGAAGATAATGGCAATAGATTTAGGCGAAGTCAGAACAGGATTAGCTGTATGTGATAAAATGGAATTATTATCATCACCATTGGACGTCATAGAAGAAAAAGATAAGGATAAATTGATATCTATAATAATCAATAAGGCAAAAAGCATGGATGTCGAACAATTTGTCTTGGGATTGCCGAGAAATATGGACGGAACAGAAGGAAAAAGTGCTCAAAATGCTCGAGATTTTAAAGAAAAATTAGAATCGGCAAGCGGTATTAAAGTGGATTTACATGATGAGAGATATACCACAATTTCAGCACATGGATACCTGAACGAAACAAATACAAGGGGAAAGAAAAGAAAGAGTATAGTTGATAAAATATCTGCGTCAATTATCTTAGATGACTATATTAGATACAAAAACAGACAATCAATTTAGAGGGATAAATAATATTTGACTAGAAAAGGGTGAAAGATAATGATAGATTATCATAAAACTGTAAATGGGGTAGTAACTAGTATAGAATCATTTGAAGACGGATGTTGGATTAATTGCACTGACCCTCAAGAAGATGAAATAAATATGCTTATAGAAACTTTCAATATAGATCCAGATCTATTTAGGGCATCACTGGATAAAGAAGAATCGTCTCACGTGGATGTGACAGATAATACGGCTTTAATAGTAATAGACACCCCTGAAGTAAAAAAGAGCGACAATAATATAACATATTCTACTATGCCACTGAGCATTATGATAGTAGATAAATGCGTTATAACTGTATCTATAAAAGAAAATCCTATATTGGAAGAATTCTCAGAAGGAATTATAAAAAATATAGAGACAAGTTTTAAAACCAACTTCTTACTAAGCGTCATGCTGAGAGTAACCTCTAAGTACTTGCAGTATTTGAATCAGATAGATAAAATAAGTCATCATATAGAGAACGAAATGAGAAAATCTATGAGAAATAAAGAATTGTTACAATTTCTGGAAATAGAGAAATCATTGGTTTACTTTTCTACTTCTCTTAAGTCTAATAGTTTGACTCTTCAAAGGATAATGAGAGGAAAATATATAAAACTTTATGAAGATGACCAGGATTTGATGGACGACTTGGTTATAGAAGTTAAGCAGGCATTAGAAATGTCTGATATATACCTTAATATTTTATCAAGTACTATGGAAACTTTTGCATCAATTATATCTAATAACTTGAATGTAGTTATGAAAGTCTTGGCTTCTATTACTTTAATAATGTCAATCCCTACGATTGTTTCGGGATTCTACGGGATGAATGGTGAGGGCTTGTTTATGCAAGATAGCAATATATTCCCTTTAATATTATCTATAATACTTATGATTATCGCTTGGTATATATTAAGAAAAAAGAATATGTTATAATAAAAAATCTCAAAGATTTAGACAATCCTTGAGATTTAGTAATGATTTTTATGTAAATTGTTAATCGACGCATATGCTGTCTTTAATTTTTTCAAAAGTTTTTTCGCCAATTCCTTTTACATTCATAATATCTGATATATCTTTGAATCCGCCTGACTCACTTCTGTATTTAATAATGCGTTCTGCTGTCTTTGGTCCGACGCCTTTGATATTCTCAACCAGCTCCTCAGCTGATGCTGTATTAATGTTAACTTTATTTGTCGGATTACTTGCATTGCCTTTATCATTTTCATCAGAAGTTGATACAATTTCATTACCGGGACCCAAAGCACTCTTATCAAATGTCTTAGACGAAGGAGATATGTCACTTTGAACTAAACATGGCATAGTTGGCGCAGAAACGAAAAATGCATTATATCCTATTATAATGGAGCATAATATTAAAGTAACAGATAAAAGAAATTTTTCATAAGAATTAATTTTTTTCATAAAAATACAAGCATGGCATTCAAAATTGACAACAATACGTAACTGAATGCCAACATTACCTCACTTTCTAATTTATTAAAATAATATTAGTTTAGAAAAATGCAACATAATGACAAGAGTTTTTACCTTTTTTATTACTAATATTATTTTATCATAAAATCTGATTTTAAGAAAGGGATTCTTCCAATGAATTATAAAAAAACTAAATGTCAAGTATGTAAAAAAGAATTTAATGATAATGATGATATAGTTGTATGTCCTAAGTGCGGGGCACCTTATCATAGAGAATGTTATAAAGCTGTTGGACACTGTAAGTTTGAAGAAGAAAATGGAGAGAATGCAGAATTTAAGTATGAACCAGCAGCGTTAGTGGATGATGAAGCAAAATCAAAATTCAAGAGATGTCCAGTATGCAGAGAGAAGACAGAAGAAAGTACAGCTGTATGTCCCAAGTGTGGATTTATATATAATAATGACAATATCTATGACGAAGAACAGGAATTCTATAAAAATTTAGAGAAATTAATAAGCCCATTGGGCGGATTTGAAAAAGATGAAGAAGTAGTAGATGGAGTCAATGCAAATGATATGGCGAATTTTGTAGGCACTAGTGTCAGATATTATATGACATCATTTAAACAGATAAAGGACACTGGAAGGTCAAGGTTTAATATAAGTGCCTTTTTGTTTTCAGGAGCATGGATGCTTTATAGAAAACAATATAAACTTGGAATAATTGTACTATTGATCACTATAATATTGAATGCTTTGACTCAATTCTCTCTGATATTTCTTACTTACGACGTATTAAAAAATATAGCAGTATCTATATCAGGCAATACAAATTTTAATAGTTTAGGAGATGTACTATCAATTATAATTTCCAATTCTCAAAAGACAGGAGAAGTATTTAGTGGCTTACCGTTTATGAGCAAGATATTTATGATTCTACCATTTATATTTAATATAATGTCATGGGTCGTTATGATAATATGCGGATTTAAAGGAAATAAGATTTATATGAACTTCTGTTGCAAAAAGATATCAAAAATAAAGAAATCTTTAAAAAGTCACTTAAGAATTGAAACAGATAGAAAGATAAGTGAGGCAGGAGGAGTTAATATTCCACTAGGAATTTGTTTGCTTATATGTTATATTATAATAAGCGAATTTCCAAAGTTTATTTGATATTGAAAAAAAGAGGCAAAAAGAGTAAAATTATTAGAGTCGAATTATAAATGTGTGATGTGATTTTGATTTTGATTTAATTCGGCTTGAAATATTTTAAAAAATTGAACAGAAAAAGAAGGGAGGCTCGCCTGAGGGCGAGAGCGAATTTTTAAAATTCACTTATTTTAGATGAAAGTTACGAAAGCGGTTATACCTGCTGCAGGGTTAGGCACACGAGTGCTACCGGCAACTAAGGCAATGCCAAAAGAAATGATACCATTAGTAGATAAACCTGCAATTCAATATATAGTAGAAGAAGCAGTTAATTCAGGTATAAAAGACATATTAATTATTCTCAATAGAGGGAAAGGAATAATAGAGGACCATTTTGATAGGTTCCCGGAACTGGAACATAAGCTAGAAGAAGGAAATAAAAAAGAAATATTAGATAATATAATAGGAATTTCTAGAATGGCAAATATATATTTTATTCGTCAGAAAGAAACAAAGGGGTTAGGGCATGCGATAAATTGTTCTAAATCGTTTGTGGGGAACGAGCCGTTTGCAGTTTTATTTGGTGATGATGTCATAGTAGGAAAAGAGCCGGCATGTCTTCAGCTTATGAAAGCATATGAAGAATTTGGTCTAGGAGTAATAGGAGCAAAAAAGGTCAGCGAAGAAGACATCAGTAAGTACGGGTCACTAAAAATTAATAATATAAGAGAAAATTACTACATGTGTACTGATATGATAGAAAAACCGACTAAAGATAAAGTTATGTCGCTTTATTCTATAATGGGAAGATGTATATTGACGCCTGATATATTTGATATACTAGACAGAACAGAGCCAGGAATAGGTGGGGAAATCCAACTAACCGATGCAATGAAGGTACAATCTAGAGAAAAGGGCATGATAGCAGTAGATTTTTCAGGGAAGAGATATGATATTGGAAACAAACTTGGAACAATGCAAGCTTCTGTTGAGATTGCTCTTAAACATCCAGAAATAGGTGAACAATTCAAAGTATATTTAAGAGATCTAATTAAAGAATTATGAGATATAATAGAGATTGTCAATGATTGGTTAATTGAATTAACAGAAATAGTTTAATGATATCTTGACAAAATATTAATAATGTAGTACACTGTGTTTGTTGTAAATAGGATAATTAAAGATATCAACAATGTTTTGTTTTTGTATGTTTTTACAAGACGTCGCAAGTATTTTTTAAAAATATATAAAGGTTTTGACACGAGCCTCATGCTGTTTATTGATTTATTTTGAAAGGAATTAATCAATATTGAAAGAAATTTATATATTTATTATTCTTACTTTAACCGTTGGAGTGTCAGTTTTATATGAGGAGATTGTTGTTATGAAAGATATGATTTCTCAAATAGTTGAGATGGATAAAAGAGCAAGAAAAGCAACTGATGAAGTTCAAAATCACAAGGTTAACATGGGTCACGAGATTCAAAAACTTTGTAAGGAAATGAGAGAGGAATACTTTGAAAGAGCGTATAATAGAGTGAGACTTAATGAAAAGATAGAAAGCAGAAGTCTTGATACGAAACTTTCAAATATAGAGAAGAAATACAAAGATGCTTTTGAAAAACTCAATAATATTTATAAAAGTAAAGAAAAAGAATGGGAAGAAGAAATTTTTAATAGAGTTTTAGGGATGTGATGATCTAATGTCTGTTACTTATGCATCTAATGCAGTTTTATCCAAGGTCAGGGCTATGTATGGTTTTAGACTCACTGATAAGAATTATTTAGATTTATTAGCTTGTTCATCTGTTACGGAAGTGGCCTCATATTTAAAGAACAGGACTCGTTATAAGGATGTGCTATCAACGCTTAGCGAGAAAAATGTTCATAGAGGTCAATTGGAATATTTGTTGAGAAAGAAACTATTTAATGATTTTGAATCAATAGGCAGGTACGAGATATCCGTCGGTGAAGAATTTTTTAATTATGTAATCTCAAGGATGGAAATAGAAGAAATAATGCACTTTTTGATATTATTTATTTCATCTAAGCCAGAGGATTACATTTATTCATTTCCGGTTTTCTTCTCAAAGCATACAAATATAGATATAAAATCATTTAATAAAGTAAAGACTTATGAAGATTTTTTAAGTACTTTAGAAAAGTCGGAATATTTTGATATTCTTTCGAAATTCAATCCAAATTCCAAGAGAAAAGATGAAGAAAGTGACAAACTAGATATAGCCATAATAGAGAGTGCGTTATTTACTAATTTATATAAGAAAGTTTTTGCGATAATAAAGAATAAAACAAATGGTTCAGCGAGGTCAGAACTTTCTCAAATGTTCGATACATTTATAGATTTCAGTAATATAACGAAGATATACAGATTAAAGAAATATTATAATGCTGATGATAAGTATATATATAAATGTTTGATACATCTAGGTACATTTAGTAAGAAGACGATACAAAATATGGTCCATGCTGAAAGCGCAGAGCAGATAATAGATATGATGAAACAGACTTCAGTTTATAAAAAGTATGAAAATAAATTGAAATGTAATCATATAGGCGAGGTTCCGTATAGTATAGAATTTGAAAAATGTAGACATTATATAAGATTTTCAGTGAATCCATCAGTGGTTATGATGGCATATATTTTTTTGATGGAAAATGAGATATCTAATATAGTAAACATAATTGAAGGCGTGAGGTACGAGTTGCCATCAGACGATATAAAGGATATGCTCATAATTTAATAATAGAGAGGTGGATTTTGGGATGGCGGTTGCAAAAGTTAAAATAGCTAGCATTATAGGAATGACTAACAAACTAGATGAAACTGTCAAAATGTGTGGAGATTCCAAATTTTTTCATCCGGACGATGCACTGTTGTTTTATTCAAACACATCGAAGTTTCAACCAATTTCAGAAATGAATCCTTACAGCGATCTAATAGATAGAATGAATGAGGTAGTTACGAGAACTGGTGCAAGTTTAACTATCACAGATATAGATGACTTTAACGTGAATATAGAAGAAATAGAAAATTATATAGATTATTTAACCGACAAGTTATCTTCACTAAGTGATAAGAAAGATGAAATCAACAAGCAAATGCAAGAAAGTAAAAATAATATAGATCAGGTCAGTCATTTTTTAGGTCTTGATTTAAGTTTGGATGACTTATTTACATGCAGGTATGTTAAAGTGAGATTTGGAAGAATACCTAGAGAAAGTTATTCTAAGTTATCATTTTACGAGAACAATCCAAATATTTTATTTTACACTTGCACAAGCGACGACAATTATTACTGGGGAGTATATATTTGCCCGATAGATCAAGCTAATGACATAGACAGAATATTTTCAAGTTTGTATTTTGAAAGGATAAGAATTTCAGAGTCAAGTAGCACACCAGAAGAATATATTAATTGTTTAAAAGAAAGTATAGAGAGCAAGAAGAAAGAACTTGAGAATATAGATGCAAAGATAAAAGCATTTTGGAAGACACAATATGATCAATGCATGAGATTTTATTCAAAATTAGAACAATTGAATTCATATTTTGGAATAAAGAAGTATGCATCTATCTATAATAACGATAGTTTTATATTATTAGGCTGGATTCCAGAGAGTATGGAAAAAGAATTTAAGGAAAGCTTAGAAAATATTGATTGGATAGAATATTCTATAGAAAGTGCAGAAGACCAGAAGAAGCATTCACCACCGATTATACTAAAAAACAATAAATTCTTTAAGCCATTTGAAATGTTTGTTGACATGTACGGACTACCTACTTATGGCGAGGTTGATCCAACAGTCTTTGTAGGAATAACTTATATATTACTTTATGGAATAATGTTTGCCGATCTAGGGCAAGGTTTAGTCATTTCAATAGCAGGATATGTATTATACAAACTAAAGAAAAGCAAATTAGGAGCAATTTTAGTGAGATGTGGCATATCTTCTGCAATATTTGGAACATTGTTTGGATCGCTCTTTGGATTTGAGCACGCTTTGGATGCTTTTTACAAGAATGTCTTTGGCTTAAAAGGGAAACCGATAGAAGTCATGGAAGGATCATCTATAATGATGATACTGGTATCAGCAATTGCGATAGGCGTGACATTAATAATAATAGCAATGATAATAAATATTTACACATCGTTCAAGCAGAGGAAATACGATAGAGCCATATTTGGGCAAAATGGCGTAGCGGGGCTGATGTTTTATACGTCATTGATATTCGGATTCATAGAGCAAGTAGTATTTGGCAACAAAATAATGACATTACCTTATATTGTTTTCTTATTAATACTTCCAATTGTATCTATGCTATTTAGCGAAGTACTGGGAAAGTTGGTTCAAAAAGATCCAAATTGGAAACCGGAAAGCTTCGGGGGATATATTTTAGAGCATGTATTCGAAATTTTAGAAGTATTATTAAGCTACGTAACAAACACATTGTCATTTTTGAGAGTGGGAGTATTTGTAGTAGTTCATGTCAGCATGATGTTGGTATTTTTCTCAATGGCAGAAGCATGGCCATCAATAAGCTTTATATTAATACTAATAGGTAATATAATTGTTATTGGACTAGAGGGATTTTTAGTAGGAATTCAGGTTTTGAGACTTGAATTTTTCGAAATGTTTTCGAGATTCTTCAGCGGCGGAGGCCGAAGCTTCAAACCTGTAACGATACAGAACAAGATGTAAGAGAATATGATAAAAAAGTCAAGTCAAAACTGCTTAGAATATGTGCACCTAATGGGCATGTATATCTACAGCCAGAAAATTTTATAAATTTATTAAAATCATGGGGGTTATTTACATGACTGGATTATTAATTATTTTACCGTTTGTAGTGCTTATAGCATCAATAGTAGGCGCAACAATTGCAATTAAAAGAGGAGTTAGACCTCAGAAAGCATTAGCTTGTCAGATGTTATCATTTTTTGCTGCATTTGCATTTTTTACAGCCGTACCGATGGTTTCGACTAACGCAGAGGTAACAGGAGAGAGTGCACAGACAGAAGTAGCAGAGGATAAAACATATATCGGATGGGGATTTTTAGCGGCAGCTTTAGCAGTTGGCTTGCCATGTATTGGCTGTGGTATAGCAGTTGGTTCATCAGCTCCAGCAGCGATTGCAGCATGTTCAGAGGATCCAAAGAATGCAGGTAGATCTTTGTTATTTGTTGCATTAGGCGAAGGTATATCATTATTTGGGGTGCTAATAGCAATTCTTATATTGATGGTTAAGATGCCATAAAGGGGCAGGTGTTAGCGATGCGTTTCCAATTGATAAGTGACAACATCGATACTCAAGTAGGTTTAAGACTAGCTGGAATTCCTGGAGTAGTAGTTCATGAGAAAGAAGAAGTTGAGAAAGCTTTAAAAGAAGCAATTGAAGATGAGGATGTAGGAGTCATATTAATGACTGAAAAATTAGTAAATCTTTGTCCAGATTTGATATATGACTTAAAGCTGCACATGAAGAGACCACTTATAGTAGAGATTCCAGATCGTCATGGAAATGGAAGGACTAAAGATTCCATTACAAAGTATGTAAGGGATGCAATAGGAGTAAAATTCTAAAGATTTCAGTAATACTTAAAATAGAGCAAAAAAGATTGAAATGAGAGCCTTTTAGCCTTTTGCTAAGAGGCTTAAATGTAAGAATAAGCAAATTAGTGCAATTTTTCGAGAAAATACGGAAATTGTAAGACAAGAAATAACCTGAAAGGAGTAGCTACTTGACAGAGTATAAACATATATTATATTTTGTCCATATTTTAGTAGCGGAGATGATAGTGGCTGAAGCGAAAGGCAAGACAGAAAGTTTTTTAAAAGCTATAGATAAGTATGCATCTGAGCAACAAAGGAAGATAGAAGATGAAATAAATTTATATAAGCAAAAGGAATTAGAAAAAGCAGAGACAGAGATATTGGGAGAGGTACATTCTTTTATCCAAGACAAGATTGCAGAAATGAAAGGAAGTATTTCGAGAGAGATTTCCATTAAAGAGATGGATTGCAAGAAGAAGTTATTAAGGAGAAGGCAAGAAATAGTAGACGAAGTATTTAGCAATTGCGAAAAAAAGCTTGCGCAGTTTACAAATAGCGACAAATATCAATCATTTATAGACAATTCGCTTAAAAAGGTATCTAAAATTTTAGACCGAGGCAAGACAATTATTTACTTAAGGAAAGAAGATTTTAAATTCAAAGACAAAATAAAGTCAAACTTTGAGGAATGTGAGATAAAGGAAAGGAAAGACATACTAATAGGTGGAATTTATGCTCTAAATGAAAGTCTAGGATTAGTAATAGATGACACTTTAGACTCAAAGTTAGATGAGCAACACGAATGGTTCGCAGAAAATTGCGGCCTCACACTGAGCTAATATTATTGTAGTTGGGGTTGAACTTATGATAGATAATAATTTAATATATGGAATAAACGGACCAGTAATAACTGTAAAGGGCACTAAAGCTTTTTCAATGTTAGAAATGGTTTACGTAGGTGAAGATTCACTTGTTGGAGAAGTAATAGGAATAAATGATCAATTTACTACTATCCAAGTATATGAGGATACGACAGGATTAAAGCCAGGTCAAAAAGTAGTGGGAACAAAAAGCCCGGTTAGTATAGCATTAGGGCCGGGTATACTCGACAATATATTTGATGGAATAGAAAGGCCATTAAAATTAATGGAACAACAGAGTGGATCATTTATAAAAAAAGGAGCGGGCATGGAACATCTGGCAACAGATAAGCTATGGGATGTACATGTAACTGTCAAAGAAGGAGATATGTTAAACGGCGGAGACATATATGCCACATGTATGGAGACACCTGTGATAGAGCATAGATGCATGGTACCTCCGAACATATCAGGAAAAGTAATAAGCGCAAAGGTCAGTGGAAGATATAAAATTGATGAAGTGATTATTAAAATTAAGGATAAGCAAGAGAAAATTCACAATTTAAAGCTATATCAAAGATGGCCAATTAAGACAGCTAGACCAATAAAGAAGAGATTGCCATCAGACATACCACTCATAACAGGTCAAAGAGTAATAGATACATTATTTCCGATTACAAGAGGTGGCACAGCAGCGATTCCTGGAGGCTTTGGAACAGGAAAAACCATGACTCAACATCAATTAGCTAAGTGGTGTGACGCAGACATAATCGTTTATATAGGATGTGGTGAGCGTGGTAATGAAATGAGTCAAGTTTTGACGGAATTTTCAGAACTAATAGACCCAAAGACAAACAAACCATTGACAGACAGAACAGTTTTGATAGCGAACACGTCGAATATGCCTGTTGCAGCAAGAGAAGCATCTATATATACTGGAATAACATTGGCAGAATATTATAGAGATATGGGATACAATGTAGCAATAATGGCAGACTCCACTTCAAGATGGGCAGAGGCTTTAAGAGAAATTTCAGGAAGACTTGAGGAAATGCCAGCAGAAGAAGGATTCCCAGCTTATTTACCATCTAGACTATCTGAGTTTTATGAAAGAGCAGGAAGAGTTGAATCTTTAAGTGGTAAAGAAGGATCTGTTACAATTATAGGAGCGGTATCTCCACAGGGATCAGATTTCTCAGAGCCAGTTACCCAGAATACGAAACGTTTTACCAGATGCTTTTGGGCATTAGACAAATCGCTTGCATATTCAAGACATTATCCAGCAATAAATTGGATGTCAAGTTATAGCGAATATACAGAGGAACTAAATGATTGGTATAATAAGAATGTAGGAGAGCAATTTATAAAGTATAGAAAAAAGGTAAGCATGCTATTAGCTGAAGAAAACAAATTAATGGAAATAGTTAAGCTTATCGGATCGGATGTACTGCCTGATGAACAGAAGTTAATAATAGAGATAGCCAGGGTTATAAGAGTTGGATTTTTGCAACAAAATGCATTTCATAAAGACGACACATTTGTATCATTGAAAAAGCAAATGTTAATGATGAAAGTAATACTTTATCTATATGATAAATCAAAACAACTTATATTTGCATCAATTCCAATATCAAGGATCATAGAGAAAGGATTATTTGATAAATTGATAAAGATCAAGTATGATATTCCAAATGACAAATTAGAAATGTTTGATTCTTATATTGAAAATATTGATGAAGTATTTAACGAGCTAGTACAGCAGTAAATTAATTCAGAAAGGCGTAATAATATGATTCTTGACTATATAGGAGTAAAAGAAATAAATGGATCATTAATAGTACTCGATAACGTAGACAATGTATCATTTGAAGAAACAGTTGATATACGTTTGGATAATGGTACTATTAGAAAAGGAAGAGTGGTCCAAATTGATGGAGACAGAGTAGTAATTCAAGTATTTGAAGGGACATCTTCAATATCATTAGAGAATACTAAGACAAGATTTACAGGACATCCAATGGAAATGAAACTGTCACCAGAAATTATGGGAAGAATATTTAACGGGGCAGGAAAGCCAATAGATGGACTTGGAGAGATCTTCCCAGATAAGAAAATGAATATAAATGGTTTGCCGATAAATCCAGTTTCCAGAGTATATCCTAAGAACTATGTAAATACAGGAATTTCTTCAATAGATGTACTATCCACATTGATAAGGGGACAAAAACTTCCGATATTTTCTGGTTCAGGAATGAAACATAATGAGCTAGCGGCACAAATAGTAAGACAAGCTAAAATATCTGGCAGCGACAATGATAACTTTGCCGTAGTTTTTGCAGCGATGGGCGTACAAAACGATGTGGCAGAATACTTTAAGAAAAGCTTTGATGAATCAGGAGTGCTACAAAGAGTAGTAATGTTTTTAAATCTATCTAACGATCCAATAATAGAAAGAATATTGACACCTAGATGTGCTTTAACAGTGGCAGAATATTTAGCATTCGAACATGACATGCATATTCTATTGATAATGACAGACATGACATCATATGCAGAAGCATTGAGAGAGTTTAGCTCATCGAAGGGAGAAATTCCGGGAAGGAAAGGATATCCAGGTTATTTATATTCTGACTTAGCATCATTGTACGAACGTGCAGGAATGGTCAACGGGAGGAAAGGATCGGTTACCCAAATTCCAATTTTAACAATGCCAAACGATGATATAACACACCCTGTACCAGACTTGACTGGATATATAACAGAAGGGCAAATAGTTTTAGATAGGAATTTACAAGCATCCAACATATATCCACCAGTATCTATATTACCTTCATTATCAAGATTGATGAAAGATGGAATAGGCGAAGGATATACGAGGGCAGATCATTCTGCATTGGCAAATCAATTATTTGCATCGTATGCACGAGTAATGGACGCTAGATCATTGGCATCAGTAATAGGTGAGGACGAATTGTCATCAGTTGATAAGAAATATATTAAATTTGGCAAGCTGTTTGAAAACAAGTTCTTGACTCAAGGCTTCACTGAGAACAGGACTATTATACAGAGCTTAGATTTAGGATGGCAATTGTTATCCACACTGCCAAAAGAAGAGCTCGACAGGGTTGACGACAAGATATTAGATGAACATTACATCGAAAACTTTAAGTTTACAAATGAAACTGAATTGTTGAACATGGGAATAGGCGACGATGATCAAGATGAAATTAGTAATAAAGTAATATTAGAGTCACCTGACTCAGTGAAAAAAGTGATTAGTGATACGCCATATGGATTTTAATGATAAATAGATAAGAAAGGAGGAATTTTTATGTTACCATTAGTCCCGACGAAGGGAAATTTAATGTCGACTAAGAAATCGTATGAATTGTCTAAGGTTGGCTTTGACTTATTGGATAGAAAAAGAAACATATTGATTAGAGAAATGATGTCATTGATAGACAGAGCTAACAAAATACAAGGACAAATAGACCAAACTTACAGTAAGGCCTATAAGCAACTACAAATGGCTAATACTACTTTAGGAATATGTGACGAAATTTCTAGAACAGTTGATATAGATGATTCATTGGTTTTATCATACAGAAGCGTAATGGGAGTGGAAATACCTATATTGACAATAAATGAGGAAGAACAAATGAAAATACCATTTGGACTTAATTCCACTAACTCATTGCTTGATAAGGCTTACTTAAGCTTTCTGGAAGTAAAAAGATTGACTACAGAACTTGCTGAGATTGAAAACAGTGTCTACAGGTTGGCAGTCTCTATAAAAAAGACTCAAAAAAGAGCTAATTCACTTAAAAATATTATCATACCAAGATTTGAAAGAAACATAAAATTTATATCGGATGCATTAGAAGAAAAAGAAAGAGAAGACTTCTCTAGATTAAAAGTGATTAAAAAGACTAAATGTAAATAAATTTTAAAAAAAGATTGTCGCCTGAATGATAGAGCGACAATTTTTATTGATTAATTTACTTATTTGATTTGATTGAAAATGGGATATATTTGCTTCCCTAATAGAGCATTATGAATAGAGTCTTGCATCAGGTCAAAATTGGATACAAGGGAATTGGGTTTTTTATTTATATCATCTTGATACATTGGAACAAAGAATATATTTTTGGCACAAAGTAACCTTCCAATATTTTGGGCGGATAGACCAAGAGCATCATTGGAACATAAAGCAATCAAAACTGGCTTATTGACTCTGAGCTGGGACTTGGCTGCCATGGTAACAGGAGTGTCTGTGATGGCTAGACTGATCTTACTTAAGGAATTTCCAGTGCACGGAGCTATAACTAATAGATCTAGTAAGTCTTTGGGACCAAGCGGCTCAGCATCTTCTATGGAACTGATGATCTTTCTATTACATATGCTTTCAATTTTTTGCTTAAACTCTATAGCTTTTCCAAACTTGGTATCAAGATTCTTGACATTGAAAGAAGTAATTGGAATAATGTCATATCCTAAATTGACTAGTGACTGCATGTATAACAAAGATTTACTCAAAGTACAAAAGGAGCCACACATAGCATATCCAATTGTCATATATTATCACCTCAATTTGTTTATTATATTTAAAATGCTATCTTTTATTACGATTGCGGATTCTAATGGGAAGTATTTGCCTGGCAAAGCTAACTCTTGGTAAGACTTTATCTTGAATTTTTTAGCAGAATTTAAGTCAATGCCACCTGGTAAAGACGCTAGGTCTATTATTATAGGAGAACCTTTTAGACCAGATATGATTTTTTCATCAAAAATAAGCTGGGGGATAGTATTATATATTATATCGAAGGAATGAGAAGAAGTAAGCTGCGATATTTCACCAGTTTCAACAGATTTAAAGCCAAGACAGTCTATCCAGGCAATATCTTTATCCTTTCTTGCACTTATTGTAACGGAGGCACCTAAACCTTTTAGCATATATGAGAGAGATTTTCCTATCCGGCCGAATCCGCAGACAAGTATATTGCTTTTATTAATTGGAAAATCAATATGTTTGTAGGAAGCATTTATAGCGGCTTCAGATGTCAAGAATGCATTTTTAACTAACAGAGCTTCATCTAAGAAGTAATCAAAAATAAGAGATCTGTTCCACCGGTTTGATGAATTTAACAACCTTTCATGAAAACCACATAGAATATACTTACCTTTGCATACATCAGCTAAGTCAGAATTAAGCTTTATTTTAATATCCGATAGCGGCATGTTAAGAAAATTATCTATAGCAACAGGCGAAGGAAAGATTACTATATCACTTTTATCGATTGTATTGTATAAGTCTGAAATTGTTTCTTTACTGCCATCAATTTTATTGAATCCGAATGATAATATATCATTATAACAGTCAGACTTTAGCAATTTGATTAGATTTAAATATCTTTTATCTCCACCAACGATACATAACTTGTTTTCAGTCATAATAATCCTCCTATTTTTAATTGTAAATTAATATAATAATATGATTCATTATTGATAAATGTTAAATATTTAATATTCTTTTAAAGCGTTATTAATAAAAGCAACATTTATTATTATTTTTAACATGCTTTAGTTAGTAAAATATACAAACTGCTTACAATTTACTTGACAAAAAAGTATAAATAAATTAAAATAATATTGTAAGTTGACAGAGTTGGATTAAAAAAATACTTAACTAGGGAGTCTGTGAATAAGCAAAATTTGCTTATGGTTAAGAGTACTTATATTATGTTTTAGCTCTGTCTCATCAAATTAGAAAAAATAAATTGTTTTAGAAAGAGGTTATTAATTATGTTTTCAGGAGTAAAAGATTATTTTGGAAATTTATCAAGTAAAGGTATAGCTGCTTGGGTAGGAGGTACTGTAACTGCAATTTCTGCTACAGTTGGAGTAGCATTCTTATATAAGAGCGGAAAATGGCCTTTCAATAAAAAAGCGGTTAAAGTAAATGAGAAACCGGATGAAATAGATACCGGTGAAAAAAAAGATGAAAATGACCAGTAATATCGTAATCTATAGAAAATTAAGAAAAGATCAATGGGATGTTTATCTCATTGATCTATTTGTATACAAATTGCCATCGAGTATTCAAGACTCAATGGCAACTTTTAATTTGTTTTCTTTTTATTTTCAAATTTAACTCTAAAATCTTTAGTACTGAATCTATTGATATAAACATTTTGGACCAATCCAAAACCGAGATATAAGCAAGCTGCAGACGATCCACCGGCGCTAAAGAATGGTAAGGTAACGCCCATAACAGGCAATATACTCAAGCACATGCCCAAGTTAAATATAGTCTGCGACATAATAAGAGATAAGAACCCGACGCATATGTATGAACCAAGCGTATCACATGAATTTGCAGATATAATCAAAGTTCTCATTATGATAGCAAATAATAAAGAAATTACTAATATGCAACCGACAAAACCCAGCTCTTCGCCAACAGCTGATATAATGAAGTCACTTTCTTGAATTGGAACGATTCCCTGACCGACCATATTGCCATTAAACAAGCCTTTACCAAATATCTGGCCAGAGCCTATTGAGATTTTCCCTTGAATTTGTTGATATCCCATATTCAGGGGGTCAGACTCAGGATTGAATTGGTTAATCAATCTTTGCTTTTGATAATCAGCCAATAGATAATTCCAAGCCACGGGCACGAGAAGTATAAGGACGCAAGACATTATTGCGAAATATTTAAGAGGCACACCCGCAGCGAATGACATTATTACGAACATGCAAAAGAATATTATAGCAGCACCATCGTCGCCCTGTAGATGTGTTAAAACGATAGGTACCAAGGCATGGACAGCGAGTCCAATGATTCTAAAGAAAGACTTAAATTTATCTTTTTCTTTAACGGCAGACAAATGTCTTGCGAAAGTCACTATAAATCCTATTTTAACTAACTCAGATGGTTGAAAAGTTATACCACCGGGAAGTTTTATCCAAGCTTTAGCATTAATTCCGGCAGATCCTTCGACAGCTATACCAAATATAAGGCTATAAGCTATAATCCCGACGCAGAAGATGGCTATAAACTTCCACATGCTAGCTATCACATGATAATCTACTGAAGTAAGCAAGACAGCACCTATATAACCAGCAACTATAGCTATCAATTGAATAAAGAAGACATTACTACCAGTTCGAGACACACTGGCAAGAATAATCAGACAATAAATTGAAGTAGCCAATGAAATCAGCCATAAAATTTTATCTGACCTATTAAAATAATCGATAAATCTATTATATTGCTTCGACAAAATTTATCCTCCCATCACAAGAATATTACAATCATCATTATACTACATATAGATTTATTATTCCATAGGTTTAATAGACATATCAAAATTTATTTTTCAGGCATATAATATCATATTAATGTCAATATTAATTAAGATTTATATTATAACATTTACCAACGGATTAGGTTTTTTCATGTTCATTCCATAAAAAAATAAAAAAAGGAATCATAAAAAGAAAACAAATCAAAGAGAAAAAGAAGCGCAATGGAGATTCGCAATAACGAAAGATCAAAGATATTAAGGACATGTAAAGCATAAATTAAGTAATATGATGACGTTTGCCAATAATAAAGAAGCTTTTTTTAAGAGGAATTTGGGATAGAGAAGATACCATCAAGGCCAAAACAAAGATCCTCAACACTTCAAATAATGACAGCATATCTAACGGGGTCGTTTTAGAAAAGGAAAAGATACGGGAGAAGACCGATTAGATACCAGTATTTCAAGAAATATTTTGATACTTGAAAACAAAAGGCAAGACTATCATAGCAAATGCAATGCATTGCAAAAAAAAGATTTGTGAAAGAGCAATAGAGAAAAAATGGGATGTGTTCGGGCTTAAAGAAAATCAAAAGAATCTGTATAAGGATAGTGAAAAATAAAGGCAAAGTAACTGAAGAGGCTAGCTATTATATTTCCAATTCAAAGGATTCCACAAAAAAGTCACTTGTTATTTTAAGAAAACATTGGAAGATTGAAAGCATGGCACTGTATATTGATTTATTTTTTGTATTTGAGTTTATGAAATGAGCCTGAGGTTTTTTGCAACGGACTTGTAAATATATATTGTTTTTGATATAATAAGGTTTGGTTTTTAGATAGAAAGAAAGAGGAGGCATTTTTATGATGACCGACGATAGAAAAAAGATAGTAGTATTAGCAACAGGAGGGACTATAGCTGGGACTGGTAGGTCAGGGAGTACAATGGAATATCATGCGGGAGGGTTAGATATAAGTGCATTGATATCAGAGACTCAGAACATATCAGATTTGGCATGGATAATACCAGAACAGTTTTGTAATATAGACAGTTGCGATATGACTACGTCTAAGTGGATAAAATTAGCCAAACATATAAACGAAATAGCCAGAGATGAAGAAATTGATGGAATAGTGGTAACACATGGAACGGATACTTTAGAAGAGACAGCATATTTTTTAAATCTGACAGTAAAAACTAGCAAACCGATAATATTAACTGGATCTATGCGCCCTTCTACAGCATTAAGTGCAGATGGTCCACTAAATCTATACCAAGCTGTATCATTGGCATGTAGTGAGGAAGCAATAGGCAAGGGAGTGATGGTAGTTTTCTCTGAAGGGATATACTCTGCGAGAGATGTACAAAAGTCTCATTGCTTTAATGCAAGCGCATTTAGTCAAAAGGATCTCGGATGTATGGGATATATGAGGGATCAACTAGCGGTATTTTATAATCAATCAATAAAAAAGCATACAGTTGAGACAGAATTTGATATAGACAAAGTAAAAGAACTACCAAATGTAAAGATAGCTTATTTTTATGCAGACGCATCTGAAGAAATATTGGACTATTTAGCTAAAGACAGTGATGGGATAGTGATTTGTGGGGCAGGTTGTGGCATGTTCAGCGAAAGGTGGGCCAATAAGATCAAAGGGATAATAAACATGGGCATTCCAGTTGTAAGGACTACAAGGGTATGCAATGGGGCAATTATAAATGATGGAGTGCCATACGATCTTCACGAAATAATATCAGGCGATACATTACCAGCACAGAAGGCGAGAGTTTTATTAGCATTAGCATTAACAAAGACATATGATACCAAAGAAATTCAAGCTATGTTTGAGAAATATTAGATCAACTGATAGAAAAATGATGAGAAAGTTCACCAGATAATAAGAATTTTCAAGAAATCTTTGTAAATATTAAGTCATAATTTATAATAGATTAAGAAAATATAGAAACATGTGCAATAAAAAGAAAGGAGAAGCTACTCAGAAAGCAACTATCCAATACAAAATGTGAGTAGCAGAGTTAAAAATTTATTAAATGATATTTAAGAAATTAAAGACATTAAGAAACGATAATTCATACAATGTTGAAGAATGTAAGCTTAGCAAAGTTTTATTAAATATAATACTTCCATATCTAAACGAAGTCAGCAAAATAGGAATAAAAACTAAGATAAATCAATTTTTACCTAGAGTAGACCTAGATAAATTTATAATAGCGAGAATAAGAAGTGAACTATTTGGTAGCAAAAATATAAATTTTGGGAAAAGATTTGGCGGATTGAATGCTAGATATGGGATAAGAGAAGTTAATATAAGATTTATTGGAATTGCAGGCTGGCTTATAAGAAACATAGTAATAACTGATGATCAAATAATATCATGTATAGACGACATATTTGATCAAATAAACAATAGGTATTTAAAGGACACCACTTATGTAGAGAACAAAGTAAAAGAGATTTGCAAGGAACTTTCAAACAAAGTAATTTATGAAGATAAGACTTTATATAACTTTTTACTTGAAATTTTAGAAGGATCGCATATAAGAGGAGACGAAGAAGTTCCAGCATGGGTCAAAAATGTGATAGAAAGTTTCGGGGAGAGCAAACTAACAGAAGATATATTATACTTTTTGATAGAAAACATATCGGAAATGATATCAGAGCTGACTGAAGGAATATATTTTAACTTAAAGTTGACATTTGACTCATGGTTTTTGAGATTTGTCTTAAAGAGGAAAACAAATAACGGACAATTATCAGAATTAATGGAGGCTTTTGGAATAAGTATAGACAGCATAAAGAATTTTATAATAAATGATTACATGAGTCCAAGCTTTACTAAAGGGATGGGAAGTCTAGCTAAAGATTTAGCTGTATCCTTGTTATACGATATAGCGCAATATGACACTCCCAATAACAAAGTATCAGAATTGATAGAGCCGGTATGTATAAGTAAACCATTTCAAGTAACCATGACATTTGGAAAAGATCCGCTATCAAGTAGAGCATTTCGATGGTATTGTGCAGAAGGAGTATCATTGGGATGTGTCAGGATATCAAAAGACAAGAAATTTTTAAATTATATAGATGTAGATGCATTAAAAGAAAAGAAAGTTAAATTAAAAACAACATTTCATTGGGGAATAAGTAGTAATTATGATACTTATACTGTATCGAGGTTCTCTTGCGAAGTTAACAATTTAAAAAGAGGAACAAAATATTGGTACAAAGTAGGATCAAAGGAAATGGATATATGGAGTGAAGTAGGGGAGATATATATTCCGGATGACAAAAATAGCTTTACATTTGTAAATTTATTAGATTCTCAAGGACTGGTAAGGGAAGACTATGACATATTTTGCAAAGCAGCAGAAGCAAGCATAAATAATACAAGAGAAGAAGTAGCATTTGTAGCACATTTAGGGGACTTTGTAAACGATGGCAATAATGAAGACTACTGGGACTGGGTTTTGAATAACAAATGCTTTAGAAACAATGCAATCTTGCCAGTAACCGGGAACCATGAGACAAGGGTTAACTCATTAGTACAATCTTCTAACATAGATAATGCAATTTTAAGTCACTTCAATATATGTAATGCTCCAGAACAAGATTTAGCTACTGGTTGTTATTATTCATTCGAATATATGAATACGACGTTTATAATATTAAATACAGGTGATTTTGACAAGTATGGTTATTTAAGTGATAAACAATTCGATTGGGTGGTAAAGACAGCGAAAGCAGCTAAGACGAAATGGAAAGTAATACTCAGCCATAAGTCACCATATTCTAACGGACCTCATCATAATGACTACGATGTCAAAGCTATGTCGTCACAGATAAAGGAACTGGCAAGCAAGTGTGACATAGATCTATTAATAGCAGGTCATGATCATGTTTACTCAAGGACTCCAATAATGAGATACTCTAACAAGACAAAGTACAAAGAGAAAGAAACAATTCATAATGGAATAAAATATAGAACCGCCATCAATCCGCTGGGGACACTTTTTTTAGTTCCGGGGACGTCAGGGGTAAAGAATTATAGGCAGGACCTATCAATTATATATCCATCTGAAGTATTATTACAATTTGACAAGCCAATATATTCAACGGTTGAAATAACTGACACCCATATATTCTTTACTGCATACAAATATGATCTAAATGAGGATAAGTCTGAAATAATAGATAATTATGCAATAGAAAAGACAAATGTAGAGGATACAGTTGAAGAAGTGAAAAAAGAAATAGAATCCCTTCCGGACTGTTACTTATATCAAGAAGAAAGTAAAGTCAATAGAGTAGAATCTTTATATAACAAGTTATCATATAAAGAGAAGATAAGAGTGAGAAACTACGGGAAATTGATAGAGTCTAAGAAGGCTATTGATTCAGTTGATGAGATTTCTAATGGTAGGATAGCAATAGTCAGGAATAAATCACAATTTGATAAAGCAATCCATGACAAAGACATCTCTACTATAGTAACTGATTGTCAGACTATAAACTTTTCTAACTGTCTGGGAGGATATAGTAAGTATAATATAGACAGATGCATATGTATAAGAGGAAATTCTAGACTTACGAATGTAATTTTTAATATAAAGAAAGATTCTTTATTAATAATAGACGACAACGTCATGATAGACAATACAAGGCAGAAGTGGTCTTTATTTAGTGCAATAAATTGTATTAATATTTTTGATAATGGGATATTAATCTTGAATGATTATGCTAGCCTTAGGACTGAATATGGTTTAGGATGTAATGGAATATGTGTCTTACTGATTGGAGCATCAGCGAGAGCTTACTTCAATAGTAGGGGAGAACTATATGGAGGCAAAGGATCTGTAGTATCTTTAAATAATAATTCAAAAATAGTAATAAACAATGGGAAATTTTTATCAGATAACAAGCATTATGCTGTAAAGTCGAGCGGAAGCATTGAAATAAATGATGGCAAGATAAAAAACATATGCACTTATAAAAACTCAAATATGTTTATGAACGGCGGATCAATAGGATCTGATGAAGGTACTAACAAAAGCACATGCGATTTAGATGGGAATGTATATATTACTGGATGTAATTTGAATAGTAATAAAAATAAAAATGATAAAGAAATAATACTGGCGAGATCAAATGCAAATATAAATATAAGTCCTGATCACAAATATGCAGTAAAAATAGGAAATATTTATCCATTTATAAATATAAATAATGATGAAAATAAAGTTTATCATGCGAATTACAAACCAGATGATTTAAAAAATTTATCTGAACTAGAGAACAATCGATATGGCAAGTATGCATACAGTAAGATGTCTTATACAGACGTTGACAACCGACTAGAAAAGTATATAAACTGCTTTGCTGGAGGAAAGATATATATATATTCTAAGTTATAGTTTTGAAAGGATAACCAAACCAAATGGAAAATAAAATTAACAAGCATAGAAACATAGTAAGGAATTCTATAATAGTAGCAGCAATACTAGTAGTAATTTTTTCTATATGTTTACTAGTATTTTACTTCTTAATAGACAATAAGTCAGATGATAATAATATGGATAATTCCAATTATCAAACAGGTGAAATAGAGGACGATGCGAACCATATAGAAGAAGATAAAGAAAAGGAAACTGATGAGAAAAAGCAACAGCAAAATGATGAAGAAAATAAACCTGAGAATGATAAAGAGTCAAAAGAAAGCAAAAAAAATGAGAATACGAAAGAAGAAAGCAAAGAAAATAAAGAAAATAGTAATGATGAAAAAAGTGAAAGCAAGCCAGAAGAACCAAAACAATCATCAGGCGGTAACAATGATTTGCTTAATATAAGGCTTGATAATTTAAGCGAATGGAATAAATCTTGTGACCCACATTTGATAATTGTTAACAGAGACAACGAAATTCCAGAAAGATATAATAGTTTATCAAATAATATGCAAAAAGAAGTCGTTAGTCAACTTGAAAAGATGATAGATGATGCAAAGAAAGATAAAGAATCAGTATCTTTGTGGGTTTCATCCAGGTTTAGAGATATAGCGCTACAGACGAGGCTATTTAAAAGAGAAGTGACTAAGCACAACAGAAATGGATATAATTTAAGTGATGCAGAAAAAATAGCAAGCTTTTATGTGGCAAAGCCAAGAACATCAGAACATAATATGGGAATGGCAGTTGATTTTAATGGAGTCCTTGACAGCTTTTATAAGACAAAAGAATATAAATGGTTGATAGACCATGGACCTGAATATGGATTTATTTTGAGATATCCTAAATCTAAAGAGTCTGTTACAGGAGTATCTTACGAACCATGGCATTTTAGATACGTTGGGGCTGATAACGCTATAAAAATATCAAAAAGCGGCAAATGTTTGGAAGAATATATAAGCTCATTAAAATAATAATTAAATATAATCAAAGGAAGGATTTGTTTAAAAATGAAAGAAGTAAGAACAAGATATGCACCGAGTCCAACAGGATTTATGCACATAGGAAATTTAAGGACAGCATTATATGAATATCTAATAGCAAAGTCAAACGGAGGCAAGTTTGTATTAAGAATAGAAGATACGGACAGAGAAAGACAAGTAGAAGGTGCTTTGGATGTGATATATAATACCTTGGTCAAAGTAGGATTAAAGCATGATGAAGGACCAGACATCGGAGGAGATTATGGACCTTATGTACAGAGCTTGAGAAAAGATATGTATTTACCATATGCAAAGCAATTGGTAGATTCAGATAAGGCTTATTATTGCTTCTGTACAAAAGAAAGACTAGCAGGACTTCATGACAACCCAGGGAAAGAATTCTCAGGATATGACAGACATTGTAGAAACTTAAGTAAAGAAGAAGTACAAGAACTTTTAGATAAAGGCACGCCGTATGTTATAAGACAGAAAATGCCTGTCGAAGGAACAACATCATTTAAAGATTCAGTATTTGGAGAGATAACTGTAAATAATAAAGAACTCGATGATCAAGTATTGATAAAAGCAGATGGATATCCGACATATAACTTTGCAAATGTAATAGACGATCATTTAATGGACATTACTCATGTGGTAAGAGGATGTGAGTATTTGTCTTCAACTCCTAAATATAATTTGCTTTATGAAGCATTCGGGTGGGAAATTCCTACATATATTCATCTACCGTTGATAATGGGTAAGAATGAAGATGGAACGACATCGAAATTATCAAAGAGACATGGAGCAACTAGCTTTGAAGACTTAGTCAACAATGGATATCTTCCAGAAGCAATAACGAACTATATAGCACTTTTAGGCTGGTGCCCGAAAGCAAATAGAGAAATATTTACGTTGAGAGAGCTAGAAGAGAATTTTTCAATAGATAGAATAAGCAAGTCACCAGCAGTATTCGATTATGATAAGTTGGATTGGTTTAATTCAGAATATATAAAGGCTATGGAACCATCTGAATTTAGTAAGATAGCTATGCCTTACTTTAAGAAAGGAATCCCAAGCAAAGAATTAGATTTTACAAAAGTAGCATCAATACTAATGCAAAGAATTTGGAGACTAAGTGAGATTCCTGACAAAATTTCTTTTTTAGAAGAGTTACCTCAGTATGATAAAGAGATATTTATAAATAAGAAAAGTAAAACAAATTTAGAGAATTCTAAAGAAGTATTAGAAAGTTTGATAGATAGATTTGAAAAACTAGAGGAATGGAATCATGATAATATACATGAAGTGTTTATAAATCTTGCCAAAGAGAAAGAAATAAAGAATGGTACGGCTATGTATCCCGCAAGAATAGCAGTATCAGGAATGACAGTAACCCCAGGAGGAGCAACTGAAATAATGGATATCCTCGGAAAAGAGGAATCTATTAATAGAATGAAGTTAGGATTGGATAAATTGAAATAGAAAAGAGTAATATAATTGAATAGTAACAGTATGAGTATAGATATAAATAAAAATATAGGTATGCTATATCTGGTTGGGACACCGATAGGAAATTTAGAAGACATGTCATTTAGAGCCATAAAGACCCTTAGAGAAGTTGACTTCATAGCGGCAGAAGATACTAGAGTGACATTGAAATTATTGAACCATTTTGATATAAAGAAGCCAATGATAAGCTACTATGAACATAATAAGAGAGAAAGAGGAGAAATTATCTGCAATAGAATACTGGAAGGGGAAACATGTGCATTGGTATCGGATGCGGGAATGCCAGCAATTTCAGATCCAGGTGAAGATTTAGTAAGACTTTGTGAAGAAAAGAATATAGATGTAAAAGTTGTACCGGGCCCAAGTGCTTTGATATCATCAATAGCTATATCAGGATTGGCTACGGGTAGGTTTACATTTGAAGGCTTTTTGAGCACTAATAAGAAAAATAGATTAAATCATCTAGAAGGATTGAAAAATGAACAGAGGACAATGATTTTTTATGAAGCGCCTCATAAATTGATATATACTTTGGAAGATCTATTAAAAATTATTGGGAACAGAAAAATAGCAATCGCAAGAGAACTTACTAAGATTCATGAAGAAATATTGAGAACTGATATAGAAGAAGCAATAAAAATATATAAAGAAAGACCGCCAAGAGGTGAATTTGTTCTCGTTGTAGAAGGCAAAGCAGAAGAATTCCATACCTATACTTTAGAAGAATCTATAGAGATGGCTAAGAAAATGATAGACGAAGAAGAGCTTTCTCTATCAGAAGCATCAAAAAAAGTAGCTAAAATTACAAATGTAAAGAAAGGCGATATATATCTTGGTATAATAAGTCAGAACAAGGCAGAAAACAATTGATATAATGGTGACATATTCCAACAAAATTAACCATGGTAATAAGAAATAAAAAGAAAATTGTTGGCGCTGGTTGAAAATAAGTATCAATTGATTGTATTTGCTAAAAAAAGCTTTACAAATGAAGAAGTATGTGATATAATCTGGTTATGTCTTGACTCTCGGTTTAGAGGTAATGTGATTAGATTGTTTGGATAGGTGGTAGTAAAACATTTCGATCAGTATTAAAATTGGTTGAAAATGTGAGGCACTTTTCTCAAATATGTTTGTACCTTTTACTGGGATTCGTAGATAAATAAATAATTTAACAAGGTGGAATACGAAATGTTAAAAGAAGAGAAAAATGCTATCATATCTGAGTATGCTCAACATGAGGGCGACACTGGATCGCCAGAGGTGCAAATAGCACTACTTACTAAAAGAATTAATGACTTGACTGAACATCTAAGAATTCATAAGAAAGACCATCATTCAAGAAGAGGTCTCTTTAAAATGGTAGGTCAAAGAAGAAACCTTTTGAAATATCTTTCAAAGATTGATATCGAAAGAGCACGTAATATAAAAGCAAGATTAGGTATCCGTAAGTAATTCTGATATATTTGATTAGAAACGACCACGCACACTCGTGACTTTAGTCATGAGTTAGTGGAAGAACCGTAGGAACTACGGGGATAGCTTGGTAAATATCTTTCCGTTAGGAGAGAGTTCCCAAGAATCCTGAGACTTTAGTCGTGGGAGGTTCAGCATATAAATATACTTTTTTAAGGATATTAAAGACTAATATTAAGTCGAGGCGAATAGATTATTATCTGTAAATATGGTCCGTTTGCGACCATATTTTTGTTTAATGAGAGAAAAATAGTAAAGTACAATCAAATATATTAGAAAGGGAATCATTTATGTTCGAAAAATATAAAGTATTTGAAATGAACTTAGCAGGAAGACAACTTGTAGTTGAAACTGGTAAGCTGGCACAACTAGCAAATGGATCTTGCTTGATAAGATATGGAGAAACAGTAGTAAATGTGGCTGTAACCGCTTCTGAGTCACCAAGAGAAGGAATAGATTTTTTCCCTCTATCAGTAGATTTTGAAGAAAAATTATATGCAGTTGGGAAAATACCAGGATCTTATTTGAAAAGAGAAGGCAGACCGTCAGAAAAGGCTATCTTAATATCAAGAGTAATTGATAGACCAATAAGACCTTTATTCCCAAAAGATATGCGGAATGACGTATGTATAGTCTGTACTGCAATGTCAGTAGATCCTGATTGTGCACCTGAAATAGCGGCAATGATAGGGACATCAATAGCTTTAAGTATATCAGACATACCTTGGAAAGGACCTATATCAGGAGTATCAGTTGGATTGATAGATGGTAAGTATATTATAAATCCTAATGAAAAACAAAGAGCAAAATCTCAAATGTCTGTAACTGTGGCATCTACAAGAGAAAGAATCGCAATGATAGAAGCAGGAGCAAATGAAGTTACGGATGAAGAAATGTTAGAAGGAATAATGGCAGGTCACAAGGCTAATCAGGAAGTAATTGAATTCATAGACAAAATTAAAGAAGAAATAGGAAAAGATAAGTTCGAATATATAAGCTTTGAGCCTGAAGAAGAATTGTATAAGAAAATAGAAGCATTTAGTGAGGATTTATTAAAGGATGCATTGTTTACTGATGATAAAAAGGTCAGAGATAACAATCTGAAACCAATATATGATAAAGTTCATGAAATGTTTGAAGAAGAATATCCAGACCAACAAGCTAAAATGGATGAATGTTTGTATAAGATTCAAAAGAAAATAGTTCGCACGTGGTTGATGGATGACAAAAAAAGAGTAGATGGAAGACAAATAGACGAAATAAGACCATTGGCATCTGAAGTCGGTATATTACCAAGAGTTCATGGTTCTGGATTGTTTACTAGAGGGCAAACTCAAGTATTGACTATCGCTACATTAGGACCAGTTAGCGAACAACAATCATTGGATGGGATCGATGGAGAAGAAAATAAAAGATATATACATCACTACAACTTCCCATCATATTCAGTAGGAGAAGCAAGACCAGCTAGAGGACCAGGGAGAAGAGAAATAGGTCACGGGGCATTGGCCGAAAGAGCATTGGTACCAGTTATACCATCAATCGATGAGTTCCCATATACCATCAGATTGGTTTCGGAAGTAGTTTCTTCTAACGGTTCAACCTCACAGGGATCAATATGTGGATCGACTTTAGCATTAATGGACGCTGGAGTACCAATCAAAGCACCAGTAGCAGGAATATCTTGCGGACTAATAACAAAGGGCGACGAATGGATGACAATGGTAGACATCCAGGGCTTAGAGGATTTCTTCGGAGATATGGACTTTAAAGTGGCAGGGACACATAAAGGGATAACCGCTATTCAGATGGACTTGAAAATAGAAGGCCTCACGGAAGAAATGATAAAAGAAGCATTATATAAGACACATAAAGCGAGAATATATATATTGGATGAAATCATGCTAAAAGCAATAGAAAAGCCAAGAGAAGAACTATCAAAGTATGCGCCTAAACTAGTTAACTTAACTATTCCTGAAGACAAAATAAGAGATGTCATAGGATCTGGAGGAAAAGTTATTCAAAAGATATGCGCAGACTGCGACGTTAAAGTGGATATACAAGAAGATGGCAGAGTATTTATATCAGGAGTAGAGATAAACAATTGTCAAAAAGCTAAATCTATTATTGAGAGTATCGTAACAGAACCACAAGTTGGGACCATTTACAATGGGAAAGTAGTCAAGGTAGCAGATTTTGGGGCATTTATAGAAATAGCACCGGGAAAAGAAGGATTATGTCATATATCGAAACTATCTGAAAAGAGAGTTAACAAAGTTACAGACGTAGTTAAACTTGATGATACGATATTAGTAAAAGTAACTGGCATAGATGATAAAGGCAGAATAAATTTATCTCATAAGGATGCCATAGCTGATCTAAATTCAAAAAAAGAAGAAAAGTAATGAAAGGACTACCCTTTATGGGGGTAGTTTTTATCTAGTATACGTATATTAGGGGGGAATATTATTAATATAATTGATATATTACAAGAAGAAAACAGAGCAATAAGTATTGAAGAATTACTTGAAAAAAGCGGAATGCAGGAAGAAGAGTTACGAGCAGTAATTAAAAAGCTAGAGCTTGAAGGAGACATAATATTAAATAAAAAAAGAAATAAAGTTCTATTACCAAGTCTAAACAACCTAAAGAAAGCGACGATAATATCACAGTTCTATAACTTTTCATTTGCAAGGACAGAAGAAGGAGAAGACATATATATCCACGACAATGACATGCAAGATGCCATGTATACGGACTTAGTATTTTTAGACATAGAACAACTTAATTTTAAAGGGAAGAAAAGTGGCACTGTTAGGAAAATAATAAAAAAAGGAAGCCGAACTGTTACAGGAATAATATATAAGCGCAAGTTAACGAAAAAACGTTCAGTATTTACTTTTTCAGCAGACAATGGTATCAAAGACGATATAATACTACGTGCAAATAAGAAATCAAAATACGATAAGTATGTAAAATCTAAGGTTATGGTTAGACTATTTTATGGGGATAGTCACAACCTCGAATGCGAAGTTATAAAAAGTTATGGAAAATGTGATAATGCTAGAGCATCTGCTAATGCAATCATAGATGATAGTGGAGTACCGGTTGATTTTTCTGAGAAAGTATTAGAAGAGGCTGACAAAATATCTAAACAAGAGATAAATCAAGAAGAAATAGATAATAGAACAGATTTAAGAGAAGAACTAATTTTTACTATCGATGGAGAAGATTCAAAAGATTTAGACGACGCCATATCAATTAAATTGAAAAATAACAACTGGGAACTAGGAGTACATATAGCAGACGTATCCCATTATATACAATTTAACTCAGACATAGATAAAGAAGCTCAAGAAAGAGGAACATCAATATATTTTGCTGACAGGGTTATTCCAATGCTTCCGAAAGCGATATCAAATGGCATATGTTCATTGAATGCAAACGAGGATAAGTTAGCTATGTCTGTTATAATGACTATAAACCATTATGGCAAATTGATTTCATATGATATTAAGAAAAGTATAATAAGATCTAAAGTCAGAGGAGTATATTCTGAAATCAATGATATACTAGATGGTACCGCTGATGACAATTTGATAAGTAAGTATAAGATTGTACTTGATTCAATATACGAATGCGATAAATTATCAAAGAAATTGCAAGATATCTCTATGAAAAGGGGAAGCATAGATATAGAATCAAATGAATCTAAGTTTAAAATTGATAAAGATGGTAGATGCATAGACATTCAACCAAGAAGTCAAGGGAAAGCTGAAAAAATAATAGAGTCTTTTATGATTATGGCAAATGAATGTATTGCCTCCTATGCGAATGGAATAGAATTACCATTTGTCTATAGAATACATGAAGAACCTGAAAAAGATAAGATAGATTCATTGAAAAAGGTAGTAAGTTCACTTGGATTTAGGCTTGTAATTAGAAAAGGAAATATAAAGTCATCAAGCTTTAACAACCTTTTAAAGAGAGCTAAAGAAAGGTCACTAAATAATATAATATCTCATCAAGTATTGAGGACAATGCAAAAAGCAAGATACGATTATAAGCCATTAGGTCACTTTGGACTAGCATTATCGGACTACTGTCATTTTACTTCGCCAATTAGAAGATATCCTGATCTGGCTATTCATAGGATTATTACAGATTTAATAGAAAACAATAAAAATATAGAAGAAATTAATTCTAAGTACGGAAAGTTTGTAAAAGATATATCAAAGTCATCGTCAAATAGCGAAATTAAAGCTATGAGATTAGAAAGGTCAATTGATAAGATATATATGGCTGAATATGCTAAAGAACATATAGGAGAAATATATGAAGGAACCGTAAGCGGAATCAATTCCAAAGGGATTTTTGTAGAATTGCCTAATACGGTTGAAGGATTTGTAAGCATTTATGGTTGCATTGTTAGCTCGGATATGATAAGGATAAAGCTATTGTTTCCATACAATACAGACCTTTGTATAGGAGACATGGTTAAAATTAAAATTGTTTCATCTAATATAAACAACGGTCAGATAGATTTTAAATTAGTCTAACGAAAACTTATACATTACAGAGTAAAAATGATAAAATATTGTCCACGTTTGAAATTTACGTGGATTTTTTTGTGTTGTATCAATAAAATATTTGTAGTATAATTAGATCTGTAAATCTGTAGGCAAAAGGAAAAGTGAACAAAGTGAACAAGAACAATTGTATTCTTAATGAAAATTTTTCTATTAATTCATTGCAAGATATGAATATTAAAGATTTGAATAGACTCTGTAAAGAAATAAGAGAAAAAATTATATCAGTGGTATCAAAAAATGGAGGACATTTATCATCTAATTTGGGAGTGGTTGAACTTACTGTAGCATTGCATAAATCATTTAACAATTTAGATGACGCTATTATCTGGGACGTAGGACATCAATGCTACACTCATAAGATATTGACGGGAAGATTAAATGATATAGACTCAATAAGGACTGAGGGAGGAATATCAGGATTCCCAAAGAGATCTGAGAGCCATTACGACGTATTTAACTCTGGGCATAGTAGTACTTCAATATCAGCAGGATTTGGGATCGCTAATGCAAAAGATATTTCAGGAAAGGGAGGATATGTAGTATCAGTTATTGGAGATGGAGCTCTTACTGGAGGATTGGCATACGAAGGATTAAATAATGCAGGAAGATTTAATAAAAACTTTATAGTTATTTTAAATGATAATAAGATGTCTATATCTAAAAATGTTGGATCTATAGCAGGATATCTGTCAGAAATAAGGATCAGACCGATATATTTAAAGATAAAACATCGATCCGAAAGAATTTTAAGCAAAATACCTATCATAGGTAATAAATTTAAGAAATTCCTAATGAATTCTAAGAATGTAATTAAAAATGTAATATATGATGGGACTTTATTTGAAGATATGGGATTCACTTACTATGGACCAATTGATGGACATGATATATCTAAATTGACTCAAGTATTTGATTTAGCTAAAAGATTAGAAAGACCAGTCTTCATTCATGTAGTGACTCAGAAGGGCAAAGGATATGAGTATGCAGAAAAAAAACCAAATTACTACCATGCGACTAGTTCATTTAATATAAAGACAGGAATTAATGAACAACTTGAGAAGAAAGAAATAAGAGAAGAAACATTTTCAAATGCATTTGGAAAACTGATATGTAATCTAGCTTCTTCAGACAAAAGGATATGTGCAATTACAGCTGCAATGAAGTTTGGAACCGGATTAGAAAAATTTTCGAAAAAGTTTAAAAACAGATTCTTCGATGTAGGAATTGCTGAAGAGCATGCAGTAACTTTTGCAAGCGGGTTAGCTTCTGCTGGTATGTTGCCTGTTTTTGCAGTATATTCTAGCTTTTTGCAAAGATCTTATGACCAAATAGTGCACGACGCAGCGACTCAGAACTTAAAAGTGACCTTAGCAATTGACAGATGTGGCATAGTCGGTGAAGATGGGGAGACACATCAAGGGGTTTTTGACGTATCGTTTATGAATTCCATTCCTAACTTAACAATTTTTGCACCGAGCTATATAGAAGAGCTGAACTCAACATTCTATTCCGCACTATATGATTACAATGGAGTGGTAGCAGTTAGGTATCCTAGAGGAGGGAATCTATTTAAAGCTAACAATTTCATACCGTCGTATAGAAATTTTGACCTATATGGAAGCAAAAATGGAGATATATTAATTATAACGTACGGAAGATTGTTCTCGTTTGCAGATTTAGCAATGAATAGACTACGAGAAGAAGGAATCAATATATCAATATTGAAGCTTAATAGAATCAAACCAATAGATAAACAAGCAATAATTGAAGCATTGAAATTTAAAAATATATACTTTTTTGAGGAAGGAATGAAATCTGGAGGCATCGGGGAACATTTTGGACTCCTACTATTAGAAAACTATTTCTCAGGCAGGTATAAGTTAACGGCTATAGATGATAAATTTATCCCTCAGTCAACAGTTTTATCCGCATTGCATTCTTTAGGACTTGATGATGATGGAATGATAAGAATTATAAAAGAAGACTATTTAGAAAGGAATAGCAGGAGTATATGAAAAAGAGGTTAGATGTAATAATATATGAGAAAGGTCTTGCTGAAAGTAGGGAAAAGGCAAAAACTTTGATTATGTCTGGTAACGTTTATGTCAATAATGAGAAGGCAGATAAGCCTGGAATGACATATGATGATATATCTTCAGATATAGAAGTAAGAGGGAAACCTATTCCATACGTGAGTAGGGGAGGATTAAAGCTGGAAAAAGCAATAAATGAGTTTAATATATCTTTGAAAGACAAAGTTACGATGGACATAGGAGCATCGACAGGAGGATTCACCGATTGCATGCTACAGAATGGAGCTGTTAAAGTATATTCTATAGACGTTGGATATGGTCAATTGGCGTGGTCATTAAGAAATGACAAAAGGGTTATAAATTTAGAAAGAACTAATATAAGATACTTACCTGAAGAGATTATTAAGGATAAGATTGACTTCTTTAGTATAGATGTCTCTTTTATATCTTTAAGATTGGTCTTGCCACAGGTTAAGAACTTTATTCATCAGGAAAGTGAAGGAGTATGTTTAATAAAGCCACAGTTTGAAGCGGGTAAAGAAAAAGTAGGGAAGAATGGAATTGTTAGAGATGAACTTGTACATGTTGATGTCATCAATATGATAATAGACTTTTCTAAAAGTATAGGTTTTGATATCAAAGGTATAACATTTTCTCCGATAAAAGGGGCAAAGGGTAATATAGAATACCTTATCCATTTAAAGAATTCTGAAAAAGCTGAGGCAGAAGTATCAGAGGGCATAAATGTGAAAGAAATAGTTAAGATTTCTCATAAGAATATATAGGGAGACAAAAATCTATGAAAGTAATGGTATTGGACGGTAATAGTATACTAAACAGAGCTTATTACGGAGTCAAAGGATTGGCAACAAAAGAAGGATTTCCGACGAATGCGATATATGGCTTTTTATTAACTTTAGTAAATTTGAAGAACAACTTTGAAATAGATGCACTAGCGGTTGCATTTGATTTGAAAAAGCCTACATTTCGTCATGAATTATATAGCGAGTATAAAGCTAACAGAAAGAAAATGTCAGATGATCTATTTGTTCAATTGGAAGTAATTAAAGAACTTTTAACTGAATTGGGATATAGAACAATAGAATGTGAAGGATTTGAAGCCGACGATATATTAGGAACATTTGCTAAGCATTGCGAGGATACTAATAATGAATGTACAATAGTGACCGGAGATAGAGATAGTTTACAATTGATATCTAAGAATGTAAAAGTCAAACTATTGTCTAATAAAACTGATAAAATATATACCGAAAAAGAAATAATGGAAGAATACAATCTAGAACCAAGTGAATTGATAGATCTAAAAGCAATTGAAGGAGATTCTTCTGATAACATTCCAGGGGTTAAAGGAATAGGTAAGAAAGGGGCTTTAGATTTAATTAAAAAATTTAAGTCGATAGAGAATATTTATAATAACATAGATACTTTGAATATAAAAGAAGGAACTAAAAAGAAACTATTGGACAGTAAGGATATGGCTTATTTAAGTAAGACATTAGGAACAATAAGAAAAGATGTTCCAATAGAGATCAATCTGGAGGAATATATCCCAAATTGTACAGACAAAGAAAAGATAAAGAAGAGACTTTTATCATTAGAAATGAGCTCTATGATAAAAAAATTGAATCTGGATGATGACAAACAAGAGACAACTGTTGAGAATGATAAAGAAGATGAGACAGAATTTAAGGAAAATTTAAAAGATTTTAAAGAAATATTAGATATTTCATTGACTGACCTGTATTTTATTACTTCCTATTTGGAAAATGAAGCTGCAGAAGTGATATTTAAAGCAAAAGACAATATTTATATATGTAAGATAGATCATAACTTTATGCAAAGCCAGGATTATAATACTTTGAAAGAAATACTGCAGAATGAAACAATAAATAAATATACTCATGATGCAAAGAAGTTTTATCATTTGATCTCAAAATACGATATAAAGATGAATAATCTGAAGTTTGATTCAATGATAGCTGCATATATCGTCAATTCTGATATAGATTTAAATGAAGTGAATGATTATGAAAATATTTGTAATGACCTAAATAAAAAGATAATAGATAATAACCAAGAAGAACTATTTTATAATATAGAAATGCCGCTAATTGAAGTGTTGTACGAAATTGAAGTGGCAGGGGTTAAAGTAGATAAGAATGGTATAATAAAATATGGAGAAGAATTAAAATTGGCAATAGATCGTATAACAGAGGATATATATAATCAAGTGGGATATGAATTTAATATTAACTCGCCGAAACAATTGGGAGAGGCTCTGTATGATAAACTATTGTTGCCTAAAGGAAAGAAAACTAAGAGCGGATACTCAACAAGCATAGAAGTATTAGAAAATATAAAATATTACCATCCTGTTGTAGAAAGGATAATAGAATATAGAACATTATCTAAACTTAAATCTACTTACTGCGAGAGTATCGTCAATCAAATAGAAAGCGATGGCAGAATTCATAGTAATTTTAATCAAACAGAGACTAGGACAGGACGATTGAGCTCAACTGAACCTAACCTTCAAAATATACCGGTTAGAACTGAACTCGGTAAGAGATTGAGAAACTTTTTTGTGGCAGAAGGAGACAATGTATTAATAGATGCTGACTACTCACAAATAGAATTAAGAATATTAGCACATTTATCAGAAGATGAAAGAATGATGGAAGCTTTTAATAATAACGAGGATATACATGCTATCACAGCTTCAGAAATATTTAATATTCCTTTAGAATTAGTAAATGATACTATGAGAAATAATGCAAAAGTAGTAAACTTCGGTATTATATATGGAATGAGCGCCTTCTCTTTATCTAAAGATATTTCAGTATCGGTTAAAGAAGCTCAAAGATATATAGACTCATATTTCAGACATTATCCAAAAGTAAAAGAATATATGGATAATTCAATAGATTTTGCTAAGGAGAATGGATATGTAAAGACTCTATTGAATAGAAAAAGATATATACCAGAATTAACTTCGCTTAACTTTAATTTGAGATCATTTGGAGAAAGAGTTGCAAGGAATATGCCTATCCAAGGAACGTCAGCCGATATAATAAAGATTGCTATGATAAGAATAAGAAATAAAATTAAGGAAAGTAAGTTAAAATCTAAATTAATCCTTCAAGTACATGATGAACTTATAATTGAATCTCCAACAAATGAAGTGGACTTGATTAAAAATATAATGAAAAATGAGATGGAAAATTGTATAAAATTAAAAGTTCCTTTGTTAGTAAAGATTTCATCAGGTAAAACTTGGTTCGATACTAAAATGTGATTGAGAGATGGTTTGTATAAATAATCAAGAGAGAATAACTATAAAAGCAAGAGCAAAGATTAATCTTGCATTGGATATACTGTCAAAAAGAGAAGATGGATATCATAACGTAAAAATGATAATGCAGTCTGTAAACCTTTACGATATTTTAAAGATAAATATAAGCAATGGTTCGGGCATTATAATAAATAGTAATAAATATATGTATTGTGATGACAAAGATAACCTAATGTATGTGGCAGCAGAGAAATTTTTAAGTAAAGTAGGTCTAGTTGATAAAAAGATAAGTATCGATATAGAAAAGAATATCCCTATTCAAGCGGGATTGGCTGGAGGTAGTACAGATGCAGCAGCAGTATTGTATGGACTTAATACTTTATGTAACCGATTGAGCTTTGATCAGTTAATTGATATGGGATCAAGCTTAGGCGCAGATGTTCCATTCTGTCTGTTGGGAGGAACATGTATGGCTGAGGGAATGGGGACTACCTTGAAAAAAATAGATGACATGCCTTTATGCCATTTGTTAATAGTAAAGCCAAGTAATATAAATATATCTACTAAGCAAGCATATGCCTTGTCAGATGAATTTAAAATAAGACCAAATGAAGAAAAATTTAATGAAATGATTGACGGAATAAAGAATCAAGACTTAAATAGAATTAGTAGTAATTTATTTAATAAGTTCCAAGATATAATGAATTTGAAAAAGATAAATAAAATAATTGAAAGACTAAGAAAAAGTGGCGCACTTAACGCTTGTATGACTGGTAGTGGATCAGCAGTTTATGGCATATTTGAAAATATTGACTTGGCAATGGCGTGCAAGAACAATTTTGATGACTGCGAAACGTTCTTGGTTGAAAGTAGTAATAAATCATTATCAATAATTTGAATAAAGTAGAAAAAGTTGTCCATAATTAAATTGTAGATAAATAGAGAGGACGACTTACATATGACAAAGTTTAAATTAAAATCAATAGAGAAGGCAATACTGGTATCATTAATACTTTCTTTCGTATTTCCAATGTTTAAATTTATAAACAACTGTGAAAGTATAAGCAATAAAGTAATAAGACTTCATATTTTAGCTAATTCTGATTCTGAAGTAGATCAAAGCCTAAAGTTATTAGTGCGGGATAAGATTTTGAAATCATCATGTCTGTTCTTAGATAAAAATGATGATACAATTGAGAAGGCAGAACAAAAGTTCTTGGATAATATAGAAATGATAAAGCATATAGCACAGCAAGAAGTATATAATAGAGGATTCGATTATGAAATAAATGCAGAAATGATTGATAATATGTATTTTGATACTAGAAAATATGATAATTTTACTATGCCATCAGGAGAGTATAAGGCGCTTAGAATTACAATAGGGGAGGGAAAGGGTAAGAATTGGTGGTGCGTTATGTTTCCTCCACTATGTATATCAGCAGCGGAGGATCATACAGAAATTGATGATATACTGACAACTTCTGAAAAAGATGTCTTAAATGACAGGTATGAAGTAAAGTTTAAAATAGTAGAGTATTTTGAACTTATAAAGAATATATTATATTCCTTTATGACTTTCTATCAAGAAAGGTAGTGCTGACTTAGATTAATTCATCAAAAATTGCATTGCAAGGAATAAAAAACTTGACATTTGTAGCTCATTATGATAAACTAACAAATGTTGGGTTAATCCGGGTGTGGCGCAGATTGGTAGCGCGCTTGAATGGGGTTCAAGAGGCCGCTGGTTCAACTCCAGTCACTCGGACCATAAATTTTAATAAATCTTTTAAGAAGTATTGGAGCCTAGTTAACGCTGGGCTTCCTTTTTATAAAAATAGAAAAAGGAAATCAAAGTACGATATAATAGAAAGAAAACCAAATTAAGATATAGAAGAAATGGGGAAGATAATAATTTCAATAATGAAGGGAATCAAGAAATAGCAAGAAATAAAAAGCTTGACATTTGTAGCTTATTATGATAAACTAAATATTGGATTGTCCGGGTTTAGCGCAGATTGATAATGCGCTTAAATATGGTTCAATAGGCCGCTGGTTTAATTCCAGTTACTCGGACAATAAATTTTAGTAAATCTTTTAAGAAGTATTGAAGCCTAGTTAACACTGGGCTTCTTTTATTTAGTGACATCGGGGAATAATAGTAAAATAAGGATCAGAACGATATTTCCAAAGAGTCCATTGCCATTCTGGAAAGCATAGTGAATTACACCTCTTGACATGATATAATTACTACACTTATACGCATTCTTATATACGTTGTAAAGAGTTTTATTGCGGTTAATTCCGCAGGAAGGAGTAAATCAATATGCAAAAAACAACCATAAGAACAAAATTGATGACAGTTCTGCTTACGCTGTGCATGATACTATCTCTTATGCCAATCACGACATTGGCGGCGGAATCAGCTGCTGATACGGCAGATTTTTGCGTGGAGAGTGGCACTAAGGCCATCAATCTACTCAATCAGTATAAGACAGGTACGGCCCTTTCTTCTTGGGATAATGACTCTAAAACACTGACTCTACAAGGTGTTAAGTTTACCACCACCGCCCAAACGGCTGTAAAACTGCCTGCTGGATCCACCATCATACTCAAAGATGATACAACCAATACCATTCAGAGCGGCGATGTCAACATCAATATATCTGGTGGATACAAGTCTCATACCTTTATCAACGCTCTAGACGCTGCGGGAAACCTCACCATTGAGGGTGGCTCGGTGGGCACCGGCACCCTGTCGGTCTGCGCAGGCAGGGTCAGTAACAGCAGCAACGCCTGGACCTATTCTTCGGGCATCGGCGTATATGGGAACCTCACCGTCAATGGTGGTCATGTCACAGCTCGGGGTGGCTGCGTGCAGGTTGTCGGCGATGGCGGCAGCGCCTTTTCCATGGGCATCAATATGGATAGTATAAAAGGTAAGACATTGCAGGTCACCGGCGGTACTCTCACAGCCATCGCCGACGAGTCTTATCAGATCAACGATAACAGTGATGCTAAGCCCCAACACAATTTTTCTAGGGGTGTATATATGTATCGAGGTAATATCACCGTGTCCGGCAACGGCAAGCTGCAGGCTGAGAGCGTGAAAGCAATGGCAGATGTAACTCTCCTGTCTAACGGTATATATATTTCTGAGGGCAACTTATACATTGATGATTCCGCTGAGGTAGCTGCCTCCGGAGGCTATGGCGTGAATGTGTCTGGTGGAAACGTTGAACTAAGCGGGGGCAAGATCACGGCAACCAGTACCCAGGAGTCCAATTCTTATGGTGTTAATCTCGGCAATGCTATTTCCGTGGAAAAAGATATCAAAACGAATGAGAGTGGCAATATCACCGTCAGCAACGGCACATTGGAAACCGTAAACGGCAAGATCTATATGTCAACCCATGGCGTGTTCACTGTTACCGGAGGTACCATCGTGAACAGAGACCGGCTGTACGGCGCTGAAAAGATCAACATTACCGGAGGCACCGTGCAGACCCAAGGCATCAACGCCGATGTACTGACTCTGTCTGATGGCGTTCTCACCGTGCGGGAACCAGTGCGCAAGAATCCATACAACGATGGTAATCTGTTGATTAGCCCCGCCGTGGAAGTAAGCACCCTCACTGTCAGAGACGGCACACTGGATGTGGCATGGGATTGGGGCAAGTTTACGCCCAGTGTGCTCCCTGTGAATGATTACAACGGATATGCCACCTCCCTGGTACAGATGCCGCAAAATTTCCATACGGTCACCATCACCGGCGGTATTACTACCCTGGATACCGGCAAGGCTGGGAATACGGCTTTGCTACTTGGCGGCCAGCTTACGCTTGGTGCCGGAATAGAAGAAACGGGCGCAGACGCCAACCACCGCCAGATAGGCACAGCTCCCGTGAAATTTGCTACATCGACAGCGAGCAGTACCATCACCACTGTCGATATTGAGAATGTTAAGCTCGACTATCAACCTGGCAGTGTCCCGCAACCTACCGCTAGGCGAGCAGGTACCAATCAGGATAAATATGATATTCTATACGAGTGCTGGGAAAGACCAGAGAAAGAAAACGACAATACTATAAAAACTGCTGCCTACTGGTATTCCGATGAGAGTTGTTATTCGGATGGTGATAGTCGATTTGATACCTTTGAGAAGGGTGAAAGATATAGATATTCTGTGCAACTTCAGGCAAGAGACGGCTACACCTTTGACAGTAATATGACAAACGAAAGGAATATCATATTGAATGGAGCAAGCCTGCCATTCGGCTCTTCAGTTACAGTGTCGAACGATGGTAAAATTTGCCGTATTACCTATGGAACAGAGATGCGTCCCGGTCAGATTGTTGAGAAAATCCAACTTGACGGAGCTATCATCAATTTTAATGCTGGCGACAAACCGCACTTCAGCGGTGATGTTTCTGTTTATATTGATATCGACCATCAGCGGTGGGATACCAATGATGGCAGTGGTTATGGCATCACATCCAGCGATTTCTGGAACAATCGCTATGATGGCAAGCTCATTGCGAAATTTGAAGCTGGCAAGAACTACACATATGGTATATATTTCAAGATTTCCGATTTAGGTATGAAAGAGGGCTATCGATTCGATAAGAATACAAAGCTCTATATCAATGGCAATAAGATCACCTTGACGCCTAATCAAATTGATGTGTATTATGGTGGCGAGGCCATTTGGTTCAGCAATGTTTTGACCATGAGGCCACAGACATCTGGTACGACATCTGAATATAAAATCACCGAGGGTGCAAATGGCTCTTGGACACAGGGCGACAACGGCATACTGAAGTTCATTGCAGACGGAGATTTCTCTAAGTTTACCGGTGTGAAGGTAGACGGCACACTTCTCACTGTGGATGAGTATACCGCTACATCCGGTTCTACAGTAATCACGTTGAAAAAAGATTACCTTGATACGCTTTCTGTCGGCAAACACATCTTGACCATTGTCTATAACGATGGCGAGTGCAGCACAGAGTTTGAAATCAAAATGGCTCAGAGCGGTGGTAGTGAAGAAATACCTGGCAAATCGGATGAAGGCGATACTATGCTGGACAAACCGAATCAGAACTATTCGAAGTCTCCTAAAACAGGCGATAGCAACGACCTTGTGTTGTGGATCGCATTGATTTTTATCAGCGGTAGCTTTTTGGTTTGGATAACTGTGTTTAATAAAAAAACTTTTGTAGAAATTTATAGAAATATGAAAAAGTCCGTAAAAAGATAATTGAAAAAAAGCCCCTCTTGATGTTGAATATATATCAAGAGGGTAAAAAATTATGCCAAAGAAATACAGACATATAAAACCATATAAAAATGAAATAATGGAGACGAAAAGACAAGGATTAACACATAGATAAATAGCGGAGAGATTTGGAATGAGCTATGATTTAATAGGTCGATGGTTTAATTCCAGTTACTCGGACAATAAATTTTAGTAAATCTTTTAAGAAGTATTGAAACCTGGTTAACGCCGGGTTTCTTTTTTTATCACGTTCATTTCATAAAAAATAAAAAGGAAACAAATCAAAGAGAAAAAGAAGCGCAATGGAGATTTGCAATAACGGAAAATAAAAGATATCAGGGACATGTAAAGCATAAATCAAGTAATATGATGACGGTTGCCAATAATAAAGAAGCTTTTTTAAAGAGGGACACTTGGGATAGAGAAGATAGCAATTTTGAATGAAGACAGAGTTGTTTTAGGAAAGGAAAAGATACGGGAGAATACCAATGAGATACCAGTATTTCAAGAAATGTTTGGATACTTGAAAACAAAAGGCAAGACTATCATAGCGGGTGCAATGCATTGCCAAAAGATTTATGAAAGGGAAATGGACAAAGCAACTGAAGAGACTAGCTATTATATTTCCAATTCAAAGGTTTCCACAAAAAAGTCACTTGCTATTTTTTAAGAGAACATTGGAAGATTGAAAGCACGATACTGGATATTGACTTATTTCTTGTACTTGAATTTATGAAATGAGCCTGTTTTTTTTATTAAAAACACTTGAATTGATATGAATTATATGTTATAATGATAACGTAAGGAAACCCAAGTGATAATATATTTTAGGCTAAGAGCCAAGCTATGTTAGAGTAGGTCACAGACCTACTCTAACATGCTAAAAAAAGATAGAAAATTTATAATGAGGAAACTATTTGACTTTAGTAGCATCATTGGTTGGTATTACATCGCTTATATTCAATGCTAAAGGAAATCCATTTGGACAACTCTTAATGATAATCTTTAGCCTATTGTACGGAATTATTTCTTTTACTTTCTCTTATTACGGGGAAATGCTAACTTATCTTGGGATGATAATGCCTATGGCTATATTTGCTTTTGTTTCATGGTTAAAAAATCCACACAATGGTAATAAATCTGACGTAAAAGTGAACAGTATCAGTAGAAAAGAAATAGTATTAATGTGGTTTGTGGCTATCATAGTAACTGCTATATTTTATTTCATTTTGAAAGTTTTTAATACCGCTAATATCATATCAAGTACAATCTCAGTTACAACTAGTTTTGTTGCTGTGTACCTTACTTTTAGGCGCAGCCCATTCTTCGCTTTGGGATATGCAGCAAATGATATTATTTTGATCATTTTATGGATTTTGGCAAGTATTACGGATATTCATTATATTTCAGTTGTCGTTTGCTTTGTAGTATTTTTGATTAATGATGTATATAGCTTCGTAAATTGGCAAAAGATCAAAGAGCGTCAAAAGAGAGATGGTATAATTTAGTAGCGTTTTTTCATTTTTTCATTATATCAAATTTACAGGTACCCGCTAAATATTCTTTAGTATTAGTGGATGCTTGTTATTTTTTTATTATCTTTCTAATATTAATATATTATATTATTTAAAAAATGGGAGACTTCTGATTGAAAAGAATATTAATAAAGAATACAATTATTTTAACTATGGTTGTAATAGTTAATAGAATGATAGGAGTTATCTTTAGAACTTATTTGACTAACTTAATAAGTAATGAATTTCTAGGTTTATATAATATAATGCTTAATTATTTCACGCTTTTTGTGTCATTTATAGCCTCTGGTATAATTGTTGCCGTTACAAGGATGATAGGAGATGACTTAGCGGTAAATAAAATTAAATATAAATCATGTGTTCATAATAAAAACCTGTTTAGTTTATGTATTTATATAAGTCTTTCGATAGGAGTAGTCAGTGCTATCCTTTTGTTTGTTACATCTGATTATTTCATTCCAATGACGATAGGGGACAATAGATTAATAAAGTTTCTTAAAATTATGTCATTATGCATTCCGCTTATATCAATTTCTGCTTGCCTTAGAGGATATTTTTATGCCTGTGATAAAATTATTTATATATCAGTTAAGGAATTGTTAGAGCAAGTGTTAGAAATAGTAATTTTCTTTATCATTATATTTAATATAGGAAGTACAAATGTTGAATCAGCTTGTTTTGCTATAGCATGGGGATCAGTATTATCTGAATTTATTTCCCTAATATGTTCATTTCTATTATTTCTCTATTATAGAACTAATAAATGTTTAGTCATTAACAATCATATATCAATTAATAGATTCATCAAAGAAATATTTAAAATAATAGTACCAATAGGTTCAAGTTCTTTAGTGAGTTCTGGATTCTCTACATTGAAAAGTATAATAATTCCTAAATGTCTCATTATGTATGGGTTGAGTTATAGTTCTTCAATGTCTATATACGGATTACTATCTGGTATTGTTTTGCCAATGATTTACTTCCCATCTGTTTTGTTGTCATCGTTTTCTTCTTTGATTATATCAAAAATTTCTAGCAAAAATATGATGCATCATAACAATGGAATAAAATATATCATTAATCGATCAATAAAGTTTTCATTTTTGTTCTCAGTTTTTATACTGATGATATATTTCTTTTTTTCTAGTCAGATTAGTGCCATCGTAGGCAGTGATATATCTTTTTATTTGAAATTGTTTTCTGTCATAATTCCTTTCATATACTTAGATATTGTAACAGATTCTATTTTGAAGGCATTAAATAAGCAAGTATTCGTATTTGTAAACAATACAGTTTTATCGATTATTTCTATTATTATAATACTTAAGTTTGTTCCTGCTTATGGAATAAAAGCTTTAATATATAATATCTTCATGATTAATATAATTAATTTCTGTTCTGTGATGTATTATTTGAGCAATGACAATATAAAAACACTAGCCAAATCTTAAATTTAGCTAGCGCCATCAATTATATGTTATTGCTATTATATATTACAACTACCATTTGTTTAATTTTGCTCCGCCTATACTTCTAAAAGATCTTTAGTAACTATTGAGCCCATATTATATGGGCTTATTTTTCTGGACATAAAATCATCAACACTCATCATATTATCTTTATTTCTATGCCAATCATCTATTCCTAAAAAGATATCATACATTTCGCCTGTAGCTTTATCGGCGTCGTTAAAATTTGTGGATATTTCTTGTATTTTTGATATTATGCCTCGTAAACATGGCAACCCATCAGCTGATCTAAAAAATGGTGATAGATTAGGATACATTATATATTTATCATCTTTCTTTAATATTCTTACATTGCCAGCATCTAATCTAGCAATATCTAAATTAACTACATATACATCTTCTAAGTCTTCTTCCGCAACTTCTGTATTCTCTTCTACATCTACATCTTCTTCTGTATTTTCCTCTACGTCTTCTTTTACAATTATATTTTCTGTGCTAAGGTATTTCCCGGTAATTGATAGTTTTAAAAGAGTTTGTCCAGATACATCTAAAAGGTATTTCACAGTATTAAATCCATCTGATGGGAACACAAAACCATTACCTTTATCCCAGATTGATAGAAATTTATTTTTAATTTTTGTACTAATATTGTCTAGATCTTCTTGGTTTTTAATGAAGGCCATTCCTGCATCATCGCTAAGAACTTGTACACCTATTTCTTTTTTACCACCCGTTGTTGTATCAATATCTCCTACTAGTTGATAAATTTTATTACCCCCTTGATAAGTGATTCCTATAGCGGAAGATTCATCTTTCCATTCGCTAAAACATTCTTCAACCATTTTCCATAGATTTTCTGAATACATTCTGCGCATATCATCTACATAACTCTCTTCAAATATTTCCAAAAAATCATTTTGACTTCCTATATAATATGTTACTATTTCTGCCATATCAATCTCTCCTTTTTTATTTTATTATTGTTTTGTTTCATTAATTATCATTTTGATGTTCTTCTATTATTTCTTTAATAGATTTACGATCTCCTGTATACAATTTTAATTCTAGGTTCATAAAGTCATCAATGCTACTAGCGTTGTCTATATACTCTTTAGCTATTCCATTAAAGATAGTACGTATCTCTTCATTAGCTAGCCTTTCCACATTGAAATTGTCTATTATATCTTTTATTTGCAATATTATACTTACTAAAGTAGTTGAATCTCCTTGAGATTTACAAAATGGTGCTATACTAGGATATATTATATATTTATCATCTTTCTTTAATAATCTAGCATTTTCTGGAGTTATCTTGACTTCATCTAAATTAACTGCATAAAATTCCATAAATAACCCTCTTTTCTTATCTTTTTATTTAAATCTTAATCATATAAATTCTCTAGCGGCTCCAGATATCGTTATCCTTCGATTCATGAATTCGTCAACACTCATTGGGTCAACTTTATGTTTCTGTTCTATTGCATTGAAAAGATCAATCATATTGTCATTTGCGGCATTATCTGCGTCTGCAAAGTTATTTGATATTTCATCTATTTTCCTTATTATATCATGCAAAATTCTTGCACCAGCTATACCCGCCCTGCAGAATGGTGAAATATGAGGATACATTATATATTTGCCATCTTGTTGTAACAGTCTGACATTGTTTATATCTATAGGTGCCTCAGCTAATCGAACTACATAAGCATTGGATTGCTCCTGTTGTGGTCGTCCCTGTGGTTCAGGTGGTCTATAATTACCAAAAAGATTAACTCCATCAACAACTCTTCCACACATGTCTAATTTTATTAATTCCATAGTGTTTTCCAAGTTAAGGAAATACTTATAATAACCTACTTCACCTGCAGGAAATGTTGCAGTATAGGGACGGCCATATGGATTCCACATTGATAAAGTGTCATATATAAGTTCTTTATTCTTATCGTTGATATCGGCATTACTTCTAAGTATAGTACGTCCACCCAAGCCTTGATCAGGTATATCCTTAAATTCAATTTTTTCTAATGTTACTGGAATACTTTTGTCATCAGGATCTAGGGTAATTTTATATATTTTTCCGTCATTTGGGTATTCAGGGATATCCCCTTGTGAACACCATGTTTGTGCCTCCTCTAGGAATTCTTCAAGATAAAGTTGATTTTTATACATATTATCTATTTCGTCTTGACTTCCTATGTAATAAGTTTCCATTGCCATATTAATCTCTCCTTTTTAATTTTATTATTTTGATATAGATTGTTGTTAAAATCTACACTTTGATTATAACGTATTTTTAATATTTAGTCAATAAATACACGCATTAAATATTTGCTTACATTTTTATACAGATTGCTACAATATACTATTAAAAATCATTGTTTCACAGAGGAATAGTATTTTGAATAGACTATAATAGGTTTTTACGCTTGATAGAATTGATAGGGAGGGGAGTATATGGATTTATCATTAGATAGAATACCGGTTGGAAGCAAATGCAAAATTTTAAAATTGTTAAGCAGTGGCATAGAACATCGTAGGTTTTTAGACTTAGGATTTATTAAGAATACAGAAGTAGAAGTATTATATAACAGTCCATTTGATGATCCAGTAGCATATTTTATAAGAGGGACTACAATTGCATTAAGAAATAGTGATGCAAAGAAGGTAATAGTGAGACCTAGTATAAAAAGGAGGGATATATATGCCAAATGATTGTGAATTATCTATATTAAGAGATTTCCCAGGGCAGAAATTAATAGCTATAGCTGGCAATCCGAATGTTGGTAAGAGTACTATATTTAATTATCTTACAGGGATGAACCAACATACGGGGAATTGGCCAGGAAAGACAGTCTCCAATGCGCAAGGCGAATATGAGCATAAGGGAAGAAGTTTTAAATTAGTAGACATTCCGGGGACGTATTCTCTTATATCCAGTTCGCTTGAGGAAGAGGTTGCTAGAGATTTTATTTGTTTTGCCAATCCCGATGCAATAATAGTAGTTTTAGATGCAACCTGTCTTGAACGAAATTTAAACTTAGCACTTCAGATATTAGAAATTACTAAGGATGTAGTAGTATGTGTCAATCTAATAGACGAAGCGGAAAAGAAAAAGATTCATATTGATATAGATGAGTTATCACTTCAATTAGGGGTCCCAGTGGTATGCACGAACGCACGAAGTGGAATTGGAATAGATGAACTTATGGATGAAGTATATAACATATCATTTGGATTAAGGAAGACATTTAAGATAGATATATCTTATGATAAAGAAATTGAAGACTTTATAGATAAGTTATCTCCGTATGTAAAAAAGTACAGTAGGGAAGAGGATGTCAGATTTATAGCGGTAAAATTACTAAATATAGATAAATCATTTGAAGATTCTTTATCTTACTATTTAGATTATAATTTATTATCTGATGAGAATGTTGATTTAATAATCAAGAAAGAGAAGAAAAGATTAAAGCTTTCAGATGAAGAGATAGAAGAGTCAATAGTTTCATCTATAGTTAGTAAAAGTGAAGGAATATATAATATATGCGTACGCAACGAGAATAAGAATTATAATGAGAGAGACAGAAGAATAGATAGATTTTTAACTTCCAAAGCGACGGGTATTCCAACTATGATATTATTATTAGGAATTATCTTTTGGATTACATTAGTAGGGGCTAACTATCCATCTGAGTTATTGTCGACATTATTTTCATTTGGTCAAGAGAAGTTAACAGATATCTTTGTATACTTTAATGCACCAAGTTGGTTATATGGATCATTAGTATTGGGGGTATATAGGACATTGACATGGGTTGTTGCTGTGATGTTACCACCGATGGCAATATTCTTTCCTTTGTTTACTTTGTTAGAGGATTCTGGATACTTACCTAGAATTGCTTTTAATCTTGACAAAGTATTCAGGAAAGCGGGAGCACATGGTAAGCAGGCATTGACTACTTGTATGGGTTTTGGATGTAATGCTTGCGGCATAATCGGATGCAGAATAATAGACTCTCCAAGGGAGCGCATGATAGCCATTTTAACAAACAATTTTATTCCTTGTAACGGAAGGTTCCCGACTCTTATAGCAATCATAACGATGTTCTTTGCATGTAGCATTCCTATTGCAATAAGGTCATTAGTTTCTACTATTATTTTACTTTTGGTAGTCATTGTAGGGATAATTTTTACATTGATCATATCAAAGATATTATCTAAGACGATATTAAAGGGCATGCCATCTACATTTGCACTAGAATTACCTCCATATAGGAGACCTCAAATAGGGAAAGTAATAGTAAGGTCTATATTTGATAGAACTTTATTTGTTTTAGGCAGGGCGGTATCAGTTGCATCAATAGCGGGACTAATAATATGGATAATGGCCAACATAACTGTAGACAATATAAGCCTACTTAAATATTGTTCAGATTTTTTAGATCCGTTTGCCAGACTATTAGGACTTGATGGAGTTATTTTAATGGCTTTTATATTAGGCTTTCCAGCCAATGAGATAGTAGTACCGATAATAATAATGAGTTACTTATGTACTGGTAGCATTATCCAGATACCGAATGTCGATGAGTTATTTATTCTATTATCTAACAATGGTTGGACAATTGTTACCGCTGCATGTACAATGATATTTTCTTTAATGCATTTTCCATGTGGGACCACATGTCTGACGATAAAAAAAGAGACTGGAAGCTGGAAATGGACGATATTATCATTTATAATTCCAACGATTACTGGAATGATAGTATGTTTTATTATTGCAAATACTTGCAGATTATTAGGAATCAATTAAATTGATTAGAATTGATTATATTATGATTAAATGAGAGATTAATAAAATTAGAGTAATATTTAGTAAAAGATTAGCGATATAGTAGCAATATAAAGGACGTTGGCTAAAAGCCTATTACCTGAACTAGGCAAAATTTTATTTTTGTCTAAATGCTGATCAATTTATATCAACCCTTCCTTTTGCATATTTTCTACTATTTCTTTAAATAATGGTCCACAGCTATTAGCTCCCCCTTGACCGTCTTCAGACAATATGACCATCGAATATGAATTGCTTGGATTCCTGTCTAAAGGAAATATTCCAGAAAACCATGCCTGAAGCACATTCCTACCGTTTATTTTTATTCCAGTTTGTGCTGTAGCTGTTTTTGCTGCGATTGGGATTTCTTGACTTGATCCTTTTTGGCTAGTTCCAATTTGTGCAGATGCTCTCATAAATTCCTTTATGTTTTCGGCAGTTTCTTTTGAATATACTTTAACATTCTTAATATCCTCCTTAGGTTTTTTTATAAAATCCAATTTCTGGTCTGTTAGCCCTTCTATTAGTCTAGGTTCGTTATATATTCCTCCTGATGCTATGGAATTTATCAATCCGACTATTTGAATAGGTGTTGCCAGCAATGAGCCTTGTCCAAACGAAAAGTTTGCCAATGTTTTAGGATTATCTAAAGATCTCAAATATGGGAGTCTTCCCTGAGCCGGGCTAAATGATTTATCTGACAAATTCTCTGAGAAGTTAATAGTTTTATTAAATCCTAGTTTATATGCCATATCCAAAATCACATTACTCTCCATCAATTCTGATAACATTACAAAATATCCGTTACATGACAATGCCGTAGCTCTACACATATCTAATTCTTTATGGGCAATTTTATTATAGCAATTAAATTTTGAGTCTCCAACCGTTATATATCCTTTACAATTGTATCTAGTATCCTTTTCTATGCCATTCTCAAGCGCAGCTATCGCAGTTACCAATTTAAATGTCGATCCGACGTTATAGGCGGCGAAAGCTCTATTCAAGAAAGGACAATCTTGATTCTTTAAATCTTTTGACAAATCCTCATAAGAGAACTCAGGGAAGCTTGCCAATGCCCTTATTTTACAAGTCGGGGCTTCCGCTATTACAACTGCTCCCTTTTTTAAGTATTTTCTTGATGCCTCTTCGACAATTTTTTGAATCTGAGAGTCAATTGTTAGTACTACTCCTCTATTTTGTAGATATAAATTGTCATCTATTATCTTCTCTCCGCCTGGCAAGAATTGATTTAATGCATTTACTTTATATCTTATAGATAACTTACAGTCTTCATTTTCTAAATAATCATTGAAAACCTTTTCTATTCCACATACTCCCCCATTCGAATCGATATATCCTATTACATGTTTTAATATCTGATCGTGACCGTATCTTATAGGTACTTTAAAAATATCTATATATTTCGAATTTTTTAACTTTTCTGAAGCATTTTCATCAATCGGTATTATAAAAGGCTTAGAGTCAGAATGATCTTTTAAAATCTGCTCAACTGTCTCATTATCAAAAGCTAATTTAAGTTCTTCTTTTACTGATATAGATGGAATTATGCATGCTACTGTATTATATTCAATATTTGTTAAGCTTTTTTTCTTACAATCAAATATCTTTCCCCTAGCCTTAGCTACATTGATATTATAAAAACTCTGATTAGATGCCGCTTCTATTATATCATCTTTATTCGATATTAAATAAATCTTTACCATTAGAATACATATAGATAACATTATGATAGAAAAGAATATATTAAGTCTCTTTGTCATAAAAAACCTCTTCTTTTTTTCTTTTTTTTAAAAACTTATCGTCATATATATTATTAAAATATTAGCCTAAATTATGTATTCTATTTAAATAAAGTAAGAGAGAACTTAATTCTTATCGAACTATGCTCTCTCTTACATATATATTATATTATCTCCTATTATCTTGTCTTTCTTTCATTGATCATTTTATCGAACCATTCTACAATGCTTGGATCACTATGAGAAAAGAATAGGCTGTCATCTCTATTCAAACTGTTTATATTATTCATGTCATCATCATCTAAATTGAAATCAAAAATATCAAAATTTTCTTTCATTCTCTCTTTATGCACAGACTTAGCTAGCGCTACTACATTTCTTTGCATTAACCACCTTAAAATAACCTGGGCTACTGATTTATTATATTTGTTTCCTATTGCTTCTAATGTAGAATTTGAAAACATGTTATCTCTTCCCTCTCCAAATGGTGCCCATGCTTCTATTTGTACATTGTACTTCTCCATGTTTTCTTGAGCCTTTACTTGAGAATTCATTGGATTTGTCTCAACTTGATTTACTTGTGGTATGACTTTTCTTCCAAATAAGCAGATGTCAGATAGTCTGTCAGGATAAAAGTTAGATACTCCAATTGCTCTTACCTTTCCTTCCTCATATAAATCTTCCAATGCTCTATATGCTCCGTAATAATCGGCAAATGGTTGATGTAAAAGAATTAAATCTAGGTAATCTACCTTTAACTTTTTCATTGATTCTAGTACAGAATCTTTACATTTTTTATATCCATAGTTATCGATCCATACTTTTGTTGTAATAAATAGTTCTTCTCTTTGTACGTTACAGTCAGAAATAGCTTCCCCTACTTCCTCTTCATTAAAATAACTCTGTGCTGTATCAATCAATCTATATCCAATTTCAATTGCATCTAATACTGCTTGTTTACATTCTTCTTTAGATATCTGATACACTCCAAATCCTAGTTTAGGCATAATCAATCCATTATTTAATGTCACATATTCCATAGCATTACTCATCTCTCTTTCAAATAATTTCTTATTAATCTAAACTTTCAGTCCATTTCTTTAACTCTTCTTCAGACACGCTTTCAGGGAATCTTTTCCCTTCTAATAATTTGGCACCGCTACATGACTGCTCTAATTCTTTATTCGTTTTCCCCATGCCGCTTCCTCCGGATGTTGCAAAAGGAATGACTTTCTTACAATCTAGGTTATATTGCTCTAAAAATGTATTGATTATAGTAGGAGCAACGTACCACCAGATAGGAAATCCAATATAGATTGTATTATATTGATCAATATTTTCTAACTTATTTGCAATTGCTGGACGAATGGACTTATCTTTCTTCATTTCTATAGTACTACGGCTATTTTCATTGGTCCAATCAAGATCTTCTTTGGAATATGGTTTTTCTGGTATGATCTCATGTAAATCTGCACTTAATGCTGATGCTAATTTATTTGCTACTTTCTCTGTTACTCCACTTGCGCTAAAAAATGCTACTAATGTCTTACTCATTTTAAAAACCTCCATACATTTTATAGATTTTAATTTAATCCATTATAGAATTCATCATCTACAGCTTCTAACCATTCTGTCGATCCATCCTCTGCTGGTACCTCAACTGCTAAATGAGAAAACCAATCCTTATTTGTTGCACCATGCCAATGCTTGATATTAGCTGGAATGTTGATTACGTCACCTGGATGTAAATTTATAACGTCTTTCCCCCATTCCTGATAATAGCCCTGACCAGCGATGCAAACTAAAATCTGGCCACCACCTTTTGAAGCCTTATGGATATGCCAATTATTACGACAACTAGGTTCGAATGTTACATTTGTAATCATAATTTGGTCAGTTGATACAGGTGCTAAGTAACTCTTTCCAACAAAATACTTAGCAAATTCATCATTGGGCTGACCTATCGGAAATATCATCTTATTGGAATGCATTACTTTCTTATCATCTGTTGTCAATTCCTCATTCCATACTTCTTTTGCCATATGAAATGCTGCCCAAGCCTTAGGCCAACCAATATAAAAGGCTGCATGCGTTATGATTTCAGCAATTTCTTCTTTCGTTATCTTATTATTTTTTGCATTTATCAAATGATATTTAAAAGATTCGTCAATAAGTCCTTGCGACATGAGAGAAACTACTGTAACTAGAGAACGATCACGGAGTGATAACTTATCTTTTCTAGACCATACTTCTCCGAAAAGAATATCATCATTTAATTCTGCAAACTTAGGGGCAAAATTCCCTAATTGATCTCTTCCCGCTGTTTGTTTAATAGCCATTTTTTTAAAGCTTCCTTCTTTTTTTCTTAATATTATATAATAGAGATGCTAAAAAAACAATACTAGATATCATTATTTTCAAGTCTTAACAATTCTATTTTGTTTCTAATTCCACCGCCATAGCCAACTAATTTCCCATTTGATCCAATGACTCTATGACAAGGAATGATTATGCTTATTGGATTCCATCCAACCGCACCCCCCCCCACTGCCTGTGGTGACATTCTTTTTATTCCTCTTTTTCTTGCAATAATCTTAGCAATATCATTATAAGAAATAGTATGTCCAAAAGGTATATCGCTCATAATATCTATTACTTCTTTTCTAAATCTCGTTAAATCATTCTTTATCAAGTAGTTTGGTTTAAAGTCTGGCTCTCTTCCGCTAAAATATATGTCAAGCCATTCAATCGTTTCGTTAAATATCTGTAAATTTTCCTTGACGTTGGTTATTATATCTTGATCTGTTGTTAGATTTTTTATATTCTTTGAATCTTTGAACCATAATCCTGTTAAGTATTCTCCATCACTTGTCATTAAGATGTCTGCAAAATTAGCCGGAGTGCGATATATATGTTTATATATTATGACAATCACCTTCTTTTTCTTTAGTTATTATTTACTTTCCTTTAGCCATATGCTATTATTGTAATAAAAAACGATAAAGGAGCCTATTTAAACATGAATAATTCTTTATTTGATCAAGTGTATGACATAATGACTCGTTCTTTTCCTAATAAGGAAATTAGATCTTATCAAGGACAACACAACCTGCTGTCTGATGATTACTATAGATTATATGTTAAATTAAAAGATAATGAAGTAATAACGTTTCTGTCGTGCTGGGAGTTTGATGATTTTTCATTCATTGAACACTTTGCTACTAAAGAAGATTACAGAGGTCATGGGATAGGCAATGATTTCTTATTAGATTATATTAAAAATAAGATTGTCCTAGATGATAATAACATACTTATAAGTAATAACAAACAAACTAATGATAAAAGTAATATAATCCTCGAAGTTGATCCCCCTGTGACTGATATAGCTAAGCGAAGGATAAAATTTTATAAAAAATTAAACTTTTCATTAAATCCTTTCTATTATGAACAGCCGCCTCTTGGAGATAGGAAAGACTCTTTTAACTTGAAGGTAATGAGTTTTCCAAATCCTCTTAATAAACAGTTGTTTAAGTCTTATACCGATATCATAAAAGAAAAAGTATATAAATACAAATGATACTAAATAAACAAACCAGATTAAAGTGTAACTCCGGTTTGTTTATCTTTTTCTTATTATTTCTTATTATTTACTACTTGTTTTTAATTAAACTCTCCCCTGTCATTTCACTCGGCTTATCAAATCCTAATATTTCAAGCATAGTTGGAGAAATATCTGATAATCTTCCATTATCTTTTAATTCGCAGTCATAACCTACGATACAAAATGGAACTAGATTCGTCGTATGTGCAGTAAATACATTGCCTTCTTCGTCTAACATCTTATCAGCATTTCCATGATCAGCAGTAATTATTGCTATTCCGTTCTTATCGTTTATAGCTGATATAATCTTTCCTACACAGTCGTCAACTGTTTCCACCGCTTTTACAGCCGCATCAAATATCCCAGTATGCCCTACCATGTCGCAGTTAGCTAAATTCAATATTATTACATCAAATTTCTCAGATTCGATAGAGTCAACTACTTTATCTGTAACTTCATATGCACTCATTTCAGGCTTGAGGTCATATGTTGCTACTTTTGGAGACGGAATTAATATTCTTTCTTCCCCATTGTAAACAGTTTCCTTCCCTCCGTTAAAAAAGAACGTTACATGTGCATATTTTTCTGTCTCTGCTATTCTTAATTGCTTTAATCCTTTATTAGAAATATACTCTCCAAAAGTATTTACTAATTCTTCTGGTCCAAATGCAACTTCGACCCCTTCAATAGTTTTATCGTACTCTGTCATACATACATATGTCAAAGGAACGAAATTCCTTTCAAATTGATCAAAGTCAGTTTGAACAAATGCCCTAGTAATTTCTCTTGCCCTATCTGGTCTGAAATTGAAAAATATTATCGAATCGTTCGGTTTTATTTCTGCACCTTGCTGGCATACTGTTGGAATTATAAACTCGTCTGTTACATTTTCTTTATATGACTCTTCAACAGCTTCTACGGCGCTACTTGCTACCTTCCCTTTACCAAAAGACATCGCATCATAAGCTTTCTGGACTCTATCCCACCTATTGTCTCTGTCCATTGCATAATATCTGCCGCTTACTGTTGCTATCTTTCCAACTCCTATTTCCTTCATCTTTTCTTCACATTCTTTTATGAAATTCAATCCAGATGTCGGAGAAACGTCCCTTCCATCCATGAAAGCGTGAACAAATACATCCTGGAGACCATTTCTTTTAGCTAATTCTAGTAAAGCATATAGATGAGAGTTGTGGCTGTGTACCCCGCCGTTTGATAATAGTCCCATTAGGTGAAGCGCTGTGTTGTTTGCCTTTGCATTATTGATAGCCGATATAAACGCATCATTCTCAAAGAAGTCCCCGTCTTTAATCGATTTTGTTATTCTAGTTAAATCTTGATATACAATCCTTCCAGCGCCTATATTTGTATGCCCTACTTCAGAATTTCCCATCTGCCCCTCAGGTAGTCCTACGTCCAGCCCTGATGCGCTAATTTTAGTAATTGGATTTGAATTAAATATTTTATCTATATTAGGAGTCTTTGCTTCTAATATTGCACTTTTACCACCGTTAGATATTCCAAATCCATCTAATATCATAAGAATTAGTTGTCTTTTCATTATTACTTATCCTCCAATTAATTATAATAAGCGAAGGAAATTATCCCCTCGCTTTAATTTTACCTAGATGCAGCCTTAACTATTTCTGCAAAATCGTTTGGTTTAAGTGAAGCTCCTCCAATTAAGCCACCATCGATGTCCTCTTCATCTAATAATTCTGAAGCATTCTTTGCATTCATCGATCCGCCATACTGAATTGTAATAGCATCTGCACTTTCTTTGTCATAAAGGCTTTCTATTACCTTCCTGATTATATTGCAAACTTCTGATGCTTGAGAAGCTGTAGCAGTCTTGCCTGTTCCTATTGCCCATATTGGTTCATATGCTATTATTATATTAGAAAGATTTTCTTTAGATATGTTATTTAATGCTATTTTAGTCTGCATTGATACAATATCTTCGGTAATTCTTTGTTCTCTTTGTTCTAATGATTCACCAACGCATAGTATTACCTTTAATCCAGAGCTCAAAGCTGCTAAAATTCTCTTATTAACTGTCTCATTTGTTTCTCCGAAATAAGTTCTTCTCTCGCTATGCCCTATTATTACATACTCAACTCCCATAGAAGCCAACATGTCAGCTGAAATTTCTCCTGTAAAAGCACCTGATTTCTCCCAGTGGCAGTTCTGTGCTCCTACTTTTATATTAGTTTCTTTAGTTGCTTCTAAAACTTTAAATAAGTCTACGTATGGTACACATGTTATTACTTCGCAGTCGGCATCTTTAACCAAGTCTTTGATTCCATTTATTAATTCAACAGCTTCTTCTGGATTCTTATTCATTTTCCAGTTTCCAGCAATTATTGCTTTTCTTAAAGTTTTATTCATAGAAATTCTCCTTTATACATTATTATTATAAATTAATTCTCTTTATCATTCAAAGCGGATATTCCAGGAAGATCCAAGCCCTCTAAAAATTCTAAAGAAGCTCCACCACCTGTTGAGATATGAGTCATTTTGTCAGCAAATCCAAGCTTTTCTACTGCGGCAGCCGAATCTCCTCCACCAATTATAGAAATTGCCCCACTCTCTGCTACTGCTTTAGCTATTGCAACAGTTCCATTCTCAAAGTTTTTCCATTCAGATACGCCCATAGGACCATTCCAGACAACTGTTCCTGCTCCTTCTATAGCTTCTGCAAACAATTCCATCGTTTTTGGACCTATGTCTAATCCCATATATCCATCTGGTATTTTGTCAGAATCTACATCTTTATATTCTGTCTCAGGAGAGTATTCTAATCCCACTCTATTGTCTACTGGAATTAAAAATTTTACGTTCTTATCTCTAGCTTTTGCCATTATGTCTTTAGCTAATTCAACTTTATCCATTTCACATATTGAAGTCCCTACTGAATATCCTAAAGCATTTAAAAATGTATAAGCCATTCCTCCACCTATGATGAGCGTGTCTACTTTTTCAAGTAAGTTATTTATGACTCCGATCTTATCAGATACTTTAGCTCCACCTAATATAGCTACAAACGGACGAGCTGGATTTTCTAATGCTTTTCCCATTACTGATATCTCTTTTTGTATCAAGTAGCCACAAACCGCTGGTAAATAGCTTGCTACTCCTGCTGTCGAAGCGTGAGCTCTATGTGCTGTTCCAAAAGCGTCGTTAACATATACATCAGCAAGAGAAGCTAGTGCCTTAGAAAATTCCGGATCATTTGCTTCTTCTTCCTTATGGAATCTAACATTTTCTAATAGAGCGACATCAGAATCATTAAGTGATGCTACTACTTCCTTAGCACTATCTCCTATAACGTCTTTAGCCATTTTTACGTCTTTACCAAGAACACTTGATAAATATGTAGCGACTGGCGCAAGTGAAAATTTACTATTAAATTCTCCCTTTGGTCTACCCAGATGTGAACAGAGTATAACTTTTGCTCCCTTAGATATTAAATAATTAATAGTTTTAAGAGATTCATCAATGCGCTTGGTATCTGTTATATTACCATTTTCATCTAATGGCACATTGAAGTCACATCTTACTAAAACTTTTTTTCCGGATACGTCTATATCCTCTATAGATTTTTTATTTAAATAATTCATTGAAGACATCCTTTCTAATACTATATCCATTATATACTATCACAACTTACTTTATTTTTCAATAGTAATTACAAGCACTATTAGAAAATATTTGAAGACCGGGCAATATGTCTACCCGGCTCAATTATTTTCAATTTCTTTTGACTATTTTATGACTAGCAGCAGCCGTTATTACCTGAACAACAGCCGTCGTCATTACCACAACAACAGCAGATTATTATTATTAATAATATTATCCAGGTACAATTGTTACCTCCGAAAAAACCATTGTTACACATATTGAATTCCTCCTTTAGTAAGTTCTTAATATATACTACTCTGAGGAATCAAAAAGGTTACTGTTATTTAAAATTATTTTAATATTCTGCCACCACGCATAAAGTTTATGTTTTTACTTTTTCTAATTCCATACAATCGGGAGTTAGAATTTCTTGAAGAATTGTTTCTAGCACTTCCTCCTGACACACTTAGAGCACATAAATCGGTTAGTTCTTTATCTGAGATACTTATATTGAATTCATTAAAGACTTCTTTTAGTTCTTCTTTATCACTCATGGTCATCACCATTTGGACATGAATTCTATTATTTGATTTATGTCTATGTACTCACCTGCACCGGCGCTAACACCCTGCAAGTCTTTGTAAGAAAGTTTATTATCATCAGTCAGCCTACTCGTGACGTCTGATAAAATTTTGCAAAACTTTTTTATTTCTTCATCATTAATGGTTAAATTGTTTCTTCTAAAGAATTCCTTTGCCATATTGAAATCTTTCTTTGACAACATTTCATTGACAAAATCCTTATTTTTTAATAGTTGCTCAAACTTTTTCCTATTATCCATTTGGTCTGCATCATTATTTATATTTTGACCCATATTTTCTACACCCTTTCCATCTATACTAATACATGATGATTATATCATATTTTCATATATAATTCAACCTCTTAGATTGTGAATTTATTATTTTCGTCATCAGTTAGTATTAGAATGCTTTCCTCTGTCTTGTTAAATGCATTTATATATACTACTATCTTTTTATTATCGTTACTTATGCATTCAAATTCATAACATAAGTCTTCATGATCATTAAAAGTAGTAATGTATGCTAAGGTCGATTTTATTGCATTTAAGTTCGGATTTAAACATTTCCTAGCGGCTAGTTCTGATATATGATCTGGGCTAATTTCTCTCTTTATATGATTAGTTATATATGAATCACTTTGAAATCCTAATATATCTCCATTGTCGAGTGACACGCTCACTTTTATTAAGTCATTATAGTAAAGTATTTCATCTTCGTAATATACATAGTTAATCGTGCATATATTCCCTGATATACTGAAATATGTTCCTTTCATATTACTAATTCCTTTTTGATTTAAAAATTCTTCAGCTTTACGTGAAGCTTCTTCGTAATTTAATTTTCTTATGCTGACGACAGTTGGATTCGTATAATATAATATCAATCCCCCTGATTTTGTTACAGCAATTGTAGATCCATTGGTATTGAATACATAGGCCGGTATCTTCCCTTCCATCTCATTGACAAAATTAAGTGAATCTTCTGAGACGTTTATAAACTCAGCGGCATGTTTTTGCGCATATTCTTTTGATACCATATCTCTGCCTTCAATAAATTTCAATGGCATGTTATTAATATGATAATTATATGGTCCATTTGATGTCAGTTCGTTATAGTCTCCAAATGCATTATTGATACTATTTATTTCTGATTCCATAAATGCATTATCTATTCCATCAATGTTATTTACAATATTCGTTACATTTTTTAATTCTTTATTCATTCTCTTAGAATAAGATAAAAGTTGATTCAATTTATAATTTATATTATCTATTCCATCATAAAGCATATTGTTAGTCCCATCATTTGTAGTAGCTATTATATATTTCGAGAAATCTTCTATTTTAGATAGAAAATTGTAGATGTCGCTTATAGATGAGTCACCAAAAGGTATCTCCGATAAAGAATCCTTAGCTGAAACAGCATTGCTAAGTAAGTCTGCCGCTATTCTAGCCTGTCCTGTTCCTGTCCCTGAGTATATTTCTTTTGTCAAATCGTTCTCTATGTTAGATAAATAGTGAGAAAAGTCACTTATTTCATGCAAATATATGTTTTTCAGTTGTTCTTTGTATTTAATTGTTTCATTGTTCTTTTGAACTAGGTACCCAGATAGTACTGAACATATAGCTATTCCATAACATGCGCATCTTATTATCAATCGTTTTCTTATTTTGATACTCAATATTAACCACCTGCCATAATAAAATACTGTTGATATGCTTTTATTATTGTCTTTTAAAGATAAATTATGCATAATGAGTGGTTTATTAGTAAAAAATATAACTGGTGATTGTATGTTTTACTCTTCAAATTTACAAGAGAATATAAATTTTTTTAATGATAGATTAAAAATCGCTGATAATTTCAATATAATACGTAGAGAAATAGTTATATGCAATGTCAATGCATGTCTAATATATTTAGACGGTATGATAAAAGATGATATAATGGAGAAAGTAATGGAATTCTTTTATTCTATTGATGATTCTAATTTTATGTCGGATGCTGATACTTTTTCTAAGAATTGTATCCCATATGTTGAGGTAAGTATATCTGATGATATAGACGGGATATGTACTCATATATTGTCCGGTATGTTATTCCTTATGATTGATAAATTTTCTAAAGGGATTCTTCTAGATGTAAGAGAATACCCTCAAAGAACCACTGTCGAGCCAGATGATGACAAAGTTTTAAGAGGTTCTAGAGATGGTTTCGTAGAAACTTTAATAGTTAATACTGCTTTGATTAGAAAACGGATAAGAAATCATAATTATGTCAATAAGCTCTTTCAAATTGGTGATGTTTCTAAGACAGATGTATCTTTATGCTATATGGATAACTTAGTTGATAAAAAGTTGTTAGATACTTTATCATATAAATTAAGGAATGCTAAAGTCGATTCCTTGACTATGAACCAACAAAGCTTAATTGAATCTATTTATAAGTATAATCCCATTAATCCTTTTCCAAAAGTAAAATATACTGAACGTCCTGATAGTGCTGCTTCAGCTATTCTTGATGGTAATATTGTAATATTAGTTGATAACTCCCCTCAAGCAATTGTTCTTCCCACTTCTATATTTGATATAATGGAGGAAGCTGATGATTATTATTTCCCTCCAGTTATTGGATCATATTTAAAATTATCTAGGTATTTAATATCATTCTTAGCTTTGTTCATTACTCCTCTATGGCTTTTGTTTATAAATAATCCTCAAATAGTTCCTGAATGTCTAAAATTTACACTTTCTATAAGTAGATCAAATATTCCTATCATATGGCAGCTTCTTATACTTGAGTTCTCCATTGATGGTATAAGACTAGCAGCGCTTAATACTCCCAGTAATCTAACTACTCCTTTAAGTGTCATCATTGGGATAGTATTGAGTGAGTTTTCTATAAATAGCGGCTGGTTCTCAAGTGAAGTCATGTTGTATATGGCTTTCGTAACGCTAGCTAATTATGGTCAACCAAGTATGGAATTAGGATATTCTTTTAAGTTGTTGAGAATCATTTTATTAATTCTCACGTCTATTTTTAATATTATAGGCTTTATTCTTGGAACTTTATTAATTGCTTTCATGCTTTTGATGAATAAAACCATTTCAGGTAAAAGCTATCTTTATCCGTTGATTCCATTTAATAAGAAAAAGTTTTTAAATACTATTCTCAGGATAAGGCAAAATCAATGATTTACTAAAAGGAGGTCGTTTTTTTATGGACTATGTTAAAGCTTTCTTGATCGGGGGATTAATTTGTATTATAGGTCAGATTCTTATAGATAAAACTAATCTTACTCCAGCTAGGATACTGGTATCATTTGTAGTTGCAGGAGTGTTCTTGACTGCAGTCGGTTTGTATGAACCGTTGATTGAATTTGCTGGTGCTGGTGCGAGTGTCCCTTTACTTGGCTTTGGATATACTTTGGCCAAAGGTACATTTGAGTCAGTTCAGTCAAATGGATTCCTTGGAATCTTTATGGGTGGGCTTAAAGCTACTGCCGCAGGCATAGCCTCTGCTATTTTCTGTGGATTTATAGCAGCTATTTTCTCTAAAACTAAAGATAAGTCATAAAACAAAGACTAATTAAGCATGATGCTTAGTTAGCCTTTCCTTTTCTATTAATTATCTAAATTAATATCATATTTGTTTCTTTTTACATAATTCGTATGTAATATTTCATGAGCTTTATGGCTTCCTGGTTTGCCGAGGAATTCATCATACAATCTTTTTATAACAGGATTTTCATGAGACTTTCTCATCTGTAGATTTTTATCTTCCTCATATAAAGCTTTTGCTCTTTTTTCTTTTAGATCTGTAAAGTTTCTTATTGATGCTGGTTGAATAGGTTGACCTCCGCCATTAATACATCCACCTGGGCAACACATTATTTCAATAAATTGATAATCGCTTTCACCTTTTCTTATATCGTCCAATATTTTAGATGCATTTTTTAATCCACTAGCTACTGCTACCTTAATTTCTTTTCCCGCTATATTGTAAGTAGCTTCTTTTATTCCTTCCATGCCACGGATTTCTTTATATTCAATTGATTCATCATCTTTGTTTTCTAAAATATCTTTCGCAGTTCTAAGTGCTGCTTCCATAACTCCACCTGTTGCTCCAAATATTACACCTGCGCCCGTTGAGGTTCCTAAAAGATCATCAAAGTCTTCATCTGGTAGCTCATTAAAGTTAATTCTAGCCCTTTCAATCATTCTAGCCAATTCTCTTGTAGTCAATGATATGTCTGTATCTGGATAGTCTGAGGCACTTTGGTTCTCTCTTTTTATTTCAAATTTCTTAGCCGTACATGGCATAATACTAACTACCACTATATCTTTTGGATCTATATTGTTCTCTTTAGCATACCATGTCTTTATTATCGCTCCAGTCATTTGTTGTGGAGATTTACATGTCGATAAATTAGGAATTAAGTCAGGGTAGTAATGTTCACAGAATTTGATCCAGCCTGGTGAACATGAGGTTATCATTGGTAATGTCCCAGCATTTTGTATTCTGTCTATCAACTCATTTGCTTCTTCCATTATGGTAAGATCTGCTCCAAAGTCGGTATCGAATACTTTATTGAATCCTAATCTTCTTAATGCTGATACCATTTTTCCTTTGACATTAGTTCCGATTGGCATACCAAAGCATTCTCCTAATGTTGCTCTTATTGCTGGTGCAGTATTTACTATTACATACTTAGTATCATCTTCTAATGCTTCAAATACTTCATCACATTGGTCCTTCTCAACTAATGCACCTGTAGGGCAGTTAGCTATACATTGACCGCATGATATACATGCTACATCTCCTAAGGCTTTTTCAAAAGCACATCCTATTTGAGTATCAAAGCCTCTATTATTTGGTCCTATCACAGCAACCTTTTGTTGTTCGCATACTGCTACACATCTTCTACAAAGAATACATTTGCTGTTATCTCTTACTAGATGCAAAGTGGTTTCATCTTTAGGTGGTATTGGATTCTCTCCTTCAAATCTATTTTCATCATCTACTCCAAATTCTCTGCATAGCTTTTGTAACTCGCAATTACCGCTTCTCTTACATGATAAACATTCTTTCTTATGATTAGATAATATTAGTTCAAGTGTAGTCTTCCTTGACTCTAATACTCTCTTTGAATGAGTGAAGATTTCCATGCCTTCGCTTACCGGGAATACGCAGGATGCTACTAATGTCCTTGCTCCTTTTACTTCTACCACGCAAATTCTACATGCGCCTATCTCATTTATCTCTTTTAAAAAGCATAATGTTGGAATATCTATTCCTGCATATCTAGCAGCTTCTAATATAGTTGAACCACTTGGTACTGAATACGATGCACCATTTATTTTTATATTAACATTGTCCATTTGTTTGTTTCTCCTCTCTTATTTCTCGTTTATTGCACCAAATTTACAAGCAGTCTTGCATGCACCACATTTTATACATTTAGCTTTGTTTATTATATGTGGCTCTTTAACTTTTCCTGAAATTGCTCCAACTGGACATACTCTTCCGCACGCTGTACATCCTCTACATTTCTCTGGATCAACTTCATAACTTAATAAAGCTTTGCAAACACCTGCTGGACATTTCTTATCGATTACATGTGCTTCATATTCGTCTCTAAAGAACTTTAAAGTTGATAATACCGGGTTAGGGGCAGTTTGACCTAGACCACATAATGCGTTGTCTTTTATATAATAACATAACTTTTCCATTTTATCTAAGTCTTCAAGTGTTGCCTTACCTTTTGTTATTTTATCTAACATCTCAAGCAATCTCTTCGTGCCCAAACGACATGGAGTACATTTTCCACATGATTCATCTACGGTAAATTCTAAAAAGAACTTAGCTATGTCCACCATGCATGTGTCTTCATCCATTACTATGAGTCCGCCTGATCCCATCATAGAACCTATAGATAGTAAGTTGTCATAATCAATTTCAACATCTAAATGTTTAGCTGGAATACATCCTCCAGATGGTCCTCCGGTTTGAGCCGCTTTAAAATTCTTTCCGCCTGGGATCCCTCCGCCTATATCTTCTACTATTTCTCTCAATGTGGTTCCCATTGGTACCTCTACTAAACCTGTATTGTGAATTTTGCCACCCAGTGCAAATACTTTTGTTCCCTTTGACTTCTCTGTGCCGATGGATTTAAACCATTCTGATCCGTTTAGTATTATCTGAGCTATGTTTGCATATGTCTCAACATTATTTAGTATAGTTGGCTTTTCAAATAATCCTTTTACTGCTGGATAAGGTGGCCTTGGTCTTGGTTCCCCTCTATGTCCTTCTATTGAAGTCATAAGTGCAGTCTCTTCCCCGCAAACAAATGCACCTGCTCCAAATCTTAATTCTATATCAAAATCAAATCCTGATGAAAATATATCTTTTCCTAATAATTCGTATTCTCTTGCTTGCTTTATAGCAATTTGTAGCCTTTTTATAGCAATAGGATACTCGGCTCTAACGTAAATATATCCTTTCGATGCACCTATTGCATATCCTGCTATAGCCATTGCCTCTAAAACTGCATGCGGATCTCCCTCTAATACCGATCTGTCCATAAATGCTCCTGGATCTCCTTCGTCCGCATTGCAACAAACATATTTCTGATCACTTTCGTTCTTAGCAGCTAGACTCCATTTGATCCCTGTTGGAAATCCTCCGCCACCTCTGCCTCTTAATCCAGAGTCTTTAATCACTTCTATTACTTCTTCTGGCTTCATTTCAGTCAATACTTTCCCAAGTGCCATATACCCGTCCATTGCAATATACTCTTCTATGTTCTCTGGATCAATCACGCCACAATTTCTTAAAGCAATTCTCTTTTGCTTGCCATAAAAAGGAGTCTCGTTTAAAGATTTAATATCATCTCCATCAACTGTTTCAGAATATAACAATCTCTTGACTATCTTGCCTTTTACTAAATGTTCCTCTACTATCTCTGGGACATCGTCTACCTTTACCATACTGTAAAAGCTTCCTTCAGGATATATTATTACAACTGGTCCTAAAGCACATAGTCCAAAACATCCTGTCCTTACGATGCTAATTTCTTCTTCAAGATTGCGATTTTTTAATTCTTCTTTAAATTTTTCTATTATCTTGCCACTTTCTGATGAAGTACAACCAGTACCACCACAAATTAGTACATGTGATCGAAACATTTCTTAGTCCTCCTTTATTAAATACTCTTTTACTATATTTCCGTTTATGAGATGCTCTTCTATTACTTTTGTAACTTTGTCAGGAGTCATGTTTACGTATGTGACTTTGTTCCCGTCATGAGATATAATTTCTACCATCGGCTCATGCTGACATTGCCCTGAGCAACCCGATTGTATTAAGTTTATATCGTATAGCTCTTTGTTCGCTAATCCTTCCATAAAGGCATTTAAAACTTCTTTAGCCCCTGCTTGTATTCCGCAGTCGTCCATATATACTTTTACTACTAAAGACTTACTTTCGTCTCTCCTTACATTGATTTCATGTCTTACTCTGTCTCTTATAGCTTTTAATTCTTCTAGAGTTTTCATTATAAAAATCACCTTTCTTATTCTTTTATTAATTATATCTATTAAGTATGCCTTCTATGTCATCTGCAGTTAAACGACCGTAAACATCATCGTTCACAGTTAAAACAGGAGCTAGCCCACAAGCACCTATGCATCTGCATGCTGTTAAAGAAAACTTTCCATCTTCAGTACATTCTTCAGGAGCTATGCCTAATATCTCAGTAATTTTGTCTACTAATGATTGAGATCCTTTAACATAACAAGCAGTTCCAAGACAAACTGATATATTATATATTCCTTTTGGAGATAAAGAAAATTGAGAATAAAAAGTTGACAAACCATAAACCTCTTCTAACGGTATGTTTAACTTCTCGGCTATGATAATTTGAACTTCTTCTGGAAGATATCCATAAACGCCTTGAGCCTCTTGTAACACAGGCATAACTGCTCCAGGTTCATCTTTATGAGAATCAATAATTTTTAGTAATTCTTCTTCTTGCTGTTTAGTCCCTTTAAAAGAAACTTTGCTTATCTTTTTTTTCATTGTTTTTCCTCCCAATAGTAATATAAATCAAAACCACACATAATAGCTAATATGATAACATAAAATTCTTTATTTGCAAAGAGATATGAAGAAAAAATATTAAATTTTTGTTAAATTTATGTTTTGTACTTTTATTTATGATATAATATGTATATTATAATGATTAATTTAGGAAAGGAAAGTTTAGTATGGATAAGAAAATTGTATCCTTAATATTAAGTACTTCAATGATTCTTCAAACTCCTGCATTGGCTGTGTCAACAAATGTTAATGAAAATGAAAAAAAAGAAAGCAAAATTTTATCATTTGTTAAGAAAAATCCAATTAAAACTGCTTGTACTGGACTGCTGCTTTTAATGTCTCCATATATGATTTATAAGTATTTAAATGGATCGTCAAAACCTAATGAACAGAAAAAGCAAAATGATATTGCGAATGACGTAGGTGTTAAGAAAAGCATTAGAACAGATTTGAAAAAAGGTGACTCAAATAGTAGTAACTCTGACGATGTTTATCCAGAAATTAAAGGAGAAGACCTAGTTACATATAAAAAGGATTTGTCACTGATGCAGAAACAAAGAAGAAAGTTAAACACATTTGGCTTTCTTGCAAAGACATGTACAGGATGTTCTAGTATGATCGAAAATTTGATACAATTATTTGATGATTCTATATCATTTGATAGCAAGAAGGATTCAGAAACAAATAATAATAAAACTTTGATTGAAATATGTAAGAAAGTCTCTAGAGCTACTCGTGAAGGTCGTGTAGATGAAAGAGATCTGCCACCTTTTGTATTGATAGACGGTAACTTTGAAACATCAAAAGGACCTGGTAATACAATTGCTCAGTATTGGTGCATTATGGAGGTTAATTCTAAAGGTGAGATGAGATCGAGAAAAAGTGGCTTGCCTAAAGGCACTTCGAAAATTTGTGAATTTGTTGAGGAATTACAAGATAGGGAAGGAAAAACATTAAAAGATAGTAAGGAAAAGGTTAAAACATTCACATGGTCTGTACATAAAGAAATATTAAGTGCAGATCCATTAAATGAATGTAATAAGCTTCATATATTATCAAAAAATAATAAATACAATAACGGTAGTGAAAAAAATCAATTATCACATTTATCTTATTCGATGAGCAAAGATGTCATTCCTAAACAAGGCTCTGAAAATCCTTTATGGAGGGAAATTAAAAACTAATCTTGTTTTATCGTCGCTTAGAAAAACCGTTGAAATATTATAATTTAAATAATAAATATTAAGAAAGGACATAACAAGGAGTAAGAAATTTATATCTCTAATACTGAGTACTTCAATGCTTCTACAGACTCCAGCACTTGCCATATCAACAAATGCTAGCGAAAATGAAAAAAAGGAAAATAAAGTTTTATCATTCATTAAGAAAAATCCAATTAAAACTACCTGTGCTGGACTATTGCTTTTAATATCTCCATATATTATTTATAGACATTTAAATAAGTCAATAAAATCTGAACATCAAGAACAGCATGATAATATTAAAAATAATGATGAGGATATAGAAATTGATAATATCGAAAGTAATGCCATAAGAAGTGATAATGATATTGATAATATCGAAAGTGATGCCATAGAAAGTGATAATGATCATGTAATTGAATATCCCAAAATAGGTGGCTTTATGATTACTAATCCTTGTGATGGACTAGTACAGTATGTTAAATCTGTAGCATACGATAGTCATGAAAATGAAGATAATAATGAAACTTTGACAGAAATATGCAAAAATGTATTGAAACATATCCGATATTCAGAATATGATGAGGATGAAGATGAAAATAGTTATAAAAACGATTTGCATTCATTTGTATTAGTCTATGATAACCTTGAAATATTAAAGGAAAATGGTAAAAAAGTTCAGTATTTATGTAAAGCTCAAGTTGATTCTGAAGGCAAAAGTAAAGCACCTGAAAACAATTTGCCTAAGGATGCTATCAAAATCTTTGAGTTCGTTGAGAAATTAAAAGATGAGAATGAAAAAGAGTTAATAGATAACAATGGAAATGTTAAAAAAATTACATGGTCTGTATATAAAAATCTATTAAATGAAGAAAATGATCTAACAAATGAAAAATAAAAATTGATCTCAAGTGATATCCACTTTAAGATCAATCGTTACTAAGGCTATAATTTATGTAGCCTTTTTTATATTCCCTTCAAAATTTAAACCAAAGCTAACAAATAAAGCTTCGTTTACTAACTGCATAGACATGAAATCTAAAGAACCCATTTTCTCTTTTAATCTTCTTTTATCTATTGTTCTTATCTGCTCTAATAAGACTACAGAATTTTTTGCTAATCCGCTTGTCGAAGCACTTAATTCTATATGAGTAGGTAAGTTAGCTTTAGAATGTTGGCTTGTTATTGCTGCAGCAATAACAGTTGGACTAAACTTATTTCCTATATCATTTTGTATTATTAATACAGGACGGATACCGCCTTGTTCAGAACCAACTACTGGACTTAAATCTGCATAATATATTTCTCCTCTTTTAATATTATCTAATGTATTCAATTAATTCACGCTCCGTAAATAATCTTTTATAACATAGTTTTATATGTCTACTGATATTTTTGCCTGATAATGAGTCGTTTAATCAATAAATTTTCTCGGAGCAAAAAAATATTGATTAATAATATAATAGTTTTATTGTAACATTTTGATACTATAATAATTTGTTGAATAACGAAATCTTAATTTAGATTATCATTACTTAAATTGAGATTTTTTTATTTGCTATTTTGGATATTTTGTGATACAATGTAATTCTATTTAGTAAATTTATTTTTTTAAGGAGAATCAGTTATGAAAAGTTTAAAAGGAACAAAAACAGAAGCAAATCTTAAAGAAGCTTTCGCAGGGGAATCACAAGCAAGAAACAAATATACTTTCTTTGCTTCAAAGGCAGAAAAAGAGGGATATAATCAAATAGCTGACTTTTTTAATAAAACTGCTGCTAATGAGAAGATACATGCTAAGCTTTGGTTTAAATTGTTGAACGATGGAGAAATAGATGATACTTTGTCGAACCTTGAGGCTGCTGCTGAAGGAGAAAATTCAGAATGGACTGACATGTATCCTAGAATGGCAAAGGAAGCTAGAGAGGAAGGCTTTGAAGAAATTGCTTCTTTATTTGAAAAGGTAGGCGAAATTGAGAAATCGCATGAGGAATCGTACAAAAAATTATGTAAAGACTTAGAAGACGGAAGAATTTTTAAGAAAGATGAAGAAACTATTTGGGAATGTTCAAAGTGTGGATATAGAGCAATAGGAAGTGAAGCACCTGATGTTTGCCCTGTATGTGGTCACCCAGTAGCATACTTCTACAGCAAATAGCTAATAATAGGAAATTCGATAATTGGAGAGTGATTTTATGAATAAGAATAATACGAATATAGAAATGAAAAAGAAAAAAAAGAAGAATTATTTAATTTTAATCATCGTTATATGTGTAGTATTGATATTAGGTCTTGGAATAAGAATATATATGAGTCTACAGAAAGATGGTAAAGTAACCACTAGCAATATATTTAATTTTGCACAGAATCAAAACACTCAGCCTATAGATCAAAAAGAAGTTGAAGATGTTGCAGAGTCAGAACTATATATACTTAATGGTAAAAAGAGTATCAAAGACATAGGAAATCAACAGAAATTGATAATGGCTTTACACTTGTATTTAAATTCTGAAGAAGTATTAGACAAATTGAATGCAGGCGATGATAATTTTGACGTAGATGCTTCAAAACTAGATGAGTATTTTGAAAAATCTTCTATAAGTTATATGGATAAATTAGTTCATGAAGACATTCTTTTACCAAAGTTAGACGACGGCAAAGATCCAATAGTAGAATGGAAATTTGATAGCAATACGAACAAGTACTCATGTAATACTGATATGTTCCAAGTTTATAACAATGGCTTCCCTTACGTTTACAATGTGGCAAATAAAACAAGCGAATTTAAGGAAGAGAATGGGAAATATTATCTTTCAAGAAAATATCTATGGGGCACATCAGGGAATGATGCAAATGATTGCTTCTCTGTTTATGCTTCTTATGATAATGCAAAAGACAAGAAGGACAAAATTACATCTGTTCAAGATGCGATGAATATGAACGAAAATGAAGACAATTATTCAGAAGAAAACATATATCAGAAGTATATGGATGAAAACTATGAGAGCATAAAAGACAAACTTGAGACCTATACATACGTCTTTGAAAAAGTTGATAATAAGATAAAACTTGTAGATTTTTATGTGAAATAGTCATCCAAATTTTAAGATTATTAATAAAGAACTAAGGGCTTGCTTACCTTAGTTCTTCGTTTTTTTATCTATATTGATTAGAATTATCTTGTTTTTTTCTGTTTTTGTTTTGTTGCTGCTGATTTTTATTCTGATTGTTTTGTTGATTGTTATTCTGCTGGTTGTTGTTCTGGTTGTTTTGGTTGAATTGTTCGCTCATCGGTGATTCACCTCCCTAAGTCTATTATTAACTCAGGGAGACTTAATTATTCATGAAGAATTTATTTTTATATTATTTCTTAATCGATTGTAAAACAGTATCAGAAAGATGCATGTAGATACAAGCAATAGTATATCATATGGTAAGCTCAGGGCAAAATAATTAATAAATAAGTCAAAGGACACGTATTTAGAGTAGATTATAAAAGAAGAAATGTTTATTATAAAGCAAAATAATGCAGCGTCAAGTATACCGAATATCAACAGCCATAATAATTTTACATTTTTTATAAATAAGCTGGATAAAAGTCCTGCTATACCGAAGGCAAACATTTGATAGACGGTCCATAATCCTTGACCAAGGAACATATTTGCAATTACAGATGATATAGAAGACATAATAAAAGCTTCCAGGGGAGAAACAAATGAAGACATTGCGATGATTATTGCTAAAGTAGGTCTAACAATTGTAATAGGAGCGAATAAAATTCTAAATATTGCACATACTGCGCTCAACGATGACAATATTATCAATCTTTTCCCGACATATTCTTTGTTTATTTCAAATTTAGAATACATAATCAATATAAAGGAAGAGATTCCAAATAGATATGCCATACTAACATTACCATATATAATTAATAAAATTTCCATTATTATAGCGATCAAAGTCAGCATAAAGGTTTCCATTTGTCGACTATATCCTTTAAATTGATAGTATTAGGCAATCGTTTCTTTACGATATTATGGATATTTGTAGTATAGAACTTATTATTAATTATAAATTTATTAGTTTCTCCTTCAAATGCTATAGCATGATTAAATAAAAAATAGCAATAATCTGTATTTTGAGCTATAAAATCCATATCATGCGAAACCATTACTAAAGTAATTCCTTTACTTTTCAAGTGATTTATAATATATGATAACTTTTCCTTACAAAAGTAATCCAATCCTTTAGTTGGCTCATCCAATATCAATATTTTAGGATTAGATATCATAACTTTAGCAATAGCGGCCAATTGTTTTTGCCCGAAGCTCAAATTATCGAATGTACGATTCATTAAATCTTTTATATCATATTCTGATATTATATTTTCGAATACTTTTTCTTTATCTTTTTCATCGTTAACATGTATATCTATCATATATTTAATATCGTCTTCTAATCGTTCTTTTACAAAAAGGTACTTAGGATTAGATGGCAGTAAAGCAATACAATCGTGATATAAATTATTATACTTTTTTATATTACGATCATTCAAATATATATGTCCCTGATAAGACTTAATCAATCCTGACATAAGTTTTATTAAAGTAGTCTTTCCTGCTCCATTGCTTCCTATTATACAATTGCTGCTTCCCTTTAATATTTTCATATTAATATCCTTCAACACGTAGTCATTGCCATAAGAAAAAGATAAATTTTTTATTCTAATTACTATTTCTCCATTACTTTTTATAGATTTTCTCATAGGATCTCTTACTGATAGCGACACTTTGTCAAACCATGCTGCAGCCTCTTTAACATTTAAAGGGTACTCCTTTCCCCCATCTAATTCGATATATAATTTTATATAATCAGGGAATAAATTTAATAACTCAGGCTGGCTATTTCTTAAGAATGTTACAACATTTCTCACTTCTGCATCAATTATAACATTGTATTTTTCAATTAAAATTAATCTATTTGAAAGTTCCAGCAAACCATTCAAATCGTGCTCTGATATTATAATCGATATAAAAAGTTCTTTATTTATCTTTTCCAGTATACTTATTATTCTGTCTCTGTAAAACGGGTCTATGTATGAGAAAGGAGTGTCCAGAATAAGTATGTCTGGATCATTTAAAATAGCAATAGCTATATTTATTAACTGTTTTTCTCCTTCTGACATCTCATTTACATTTTTATCAAACAAATTCTCTATTCCTAAAAAGCTGAAGATCTCTGCTGCTTCATATAAGATATCAGAATTCTGCCCCATTGTATATAATATTTGATTGTATGGTGAAGTAAATATTATTTTTTCATTAGGATTGCTAAAGATATAATAAACCTTTTTATCATTTGATAGATCTTCATATACATTTCTTAAAAAAGATGTCTTTCCTGACCCTGTGCTGCCTGAGACGATAATAAATTCTCCTTTATCTATATCATTCATATTCATATTTTTTTCTCCCTGATCCTTTTCTTTTATAACATATCAATGACAAAACAATGCAAATCAAACATATGACGTAAAAAGCCACGTCTATTTTCAAAGCGATGAAAAGTATATACAAGCCTAGTATTATAATCTTATGCAAGTCTATTTTCCTCTTACATATGTATATATCAAAATTGTCTTCAAATACGTTTCTTTGAGATGAATTATTGATAACTTTAAATAGTATATCGAATACTAGATTAAGCTTTTTCTTTGCATTATATATATCACAGCCTATACATTTTTGAAAATTCATATATTTTTTAAATTCAGATATGTATATATTCATAAATCTGATAGAGCAGTCCATAATTATGATAAATTTTGGAGCCATTGATTTAAAATCTTCAGGGACTTTACTAAATCTATCTAAAAATAAAAACCAGATGCATGTGGACAGCATAGTCAATCCATTCAATATTCCTCCATGAATCGATTCTTCGGTAATATAAAAGAAAAAAAATCTAAATACATACTTGCCGACGTAATGATATTTAAAACTTATGCAGGTACATATAAACAAAATTGCTGAAAAAATCAAAGGAGACTTGATTTCTTTTAAAAAAAGTTTAATTTTTGAAAGCGTTAGATAACAAATCAAAAATGTTATAATCGATAGTATAATGAAGTCCCATCTGAAGACAAATATGTTTATTAATATAATACTTAATACTATTATAAACAAGTATTCTCTTATGCTTACTTTCATAAATTGAATAACGTCTTTGTATTTTCTGCTGCTATATTTAAAATTTCTTGAGGGTCTCTTGACTTTATTTCTGCTATCCTTTTTGCTATTATCGGAATGTAGCTTGAGTCATTCCTCTTTCCTCTGTATGGCTCTGGCGTCATATAAGGGCAATCCGTTTCTAATAGTATCTTACTCATATCTATTCTTGATACTATTTCAACTAATTTTCTAGCATTCTTAAAAGTCAAGGCCCCTCCTATACCAATATACATTCCCAGCTTGATTACTTCTAAAGCCATCTCATAACTTCCTGAAAAGCAGTGGACTACTCCTTTTGGCTTATACTTTTTTAATAAATTCATTGAGTCCATGTGAGCGTCTCTATCATGAACAATAACTGGGATATCCATTTCTTTAGCCAATTTCAATTGATCTTCAAATATTCTTACTTGTGCTTCTCTGGGAGAGAAATCGTAATGATAATCCAATCCTATTTCTCCTATAGCCACAGCTCCCTCTTTTATCATATTTCTTATATCATTTATAAAATTTCTGCTCGCTTTTTGAGCCTCGTGAGGATGTATTCCAACCGCTGCATAAACGAGCTCATATTTTTTAGACAAATCTAAAGATATTCTAGAAGTACGTAAATCAGAGCCTGCATTTATAATGCCAGATATACCAGATTTAAATAAAGAGTCAAGTAAATCATATCTATCGTTATTAAAAGCCTTGTCGTCGTAATGCGCATGTGAATCAAATATATTTATCATTAAATCACTTCCATATATAAACTAAAATTTAATAATCATTATATATCATCTAGCAAGCCATTACAACCACATGTCAATATTTTTTCAGGCTCGTTTCATAAACTTAAATACAAGAAATAAGTCAATATCAAACATTTCTTGAAATACTGGTATCTCATTGGTATTCTCCCGTATCTTCTCCTTTTCTAAAGCAACTCTGTTTTCAGTCAAATATGCGCTGTCACTATTGGAAGTGTTGAGTGTCTTTGTTTTGGCCTTGATTGCTATCTCATCTATCCCAAGTCCCTCTTTAAAAAAGCTTCTTTATTATTGGTAAACGTCATCATATTACTTAATTTATGCTTTTCATATCCCTGATATCTTCGATCTTCCGTTATTGCAAATCTCCATTGCGCTTCTTTTTCTCTTTGATTTGTTTCTTTTTTATGATTCATTTTTTTATTTTTTATTAAATGAACATCAATATTTTTTAAGAATGAGCAGTAAAAATCACTTTTCTCTTATCATTTTTCTTAACAGAAGATAGCCTAGCTAAAAGTTTTTCAAATTCCACAAGGGCCAACGGTGACAATGATAACAATATGACAATAAACCATTGAGCGAAGCTTAAGTTTTCTGTCTTAAATATGTTACATAGATAAGGAATTGATATAACTGATATCTGTAGCACTACGCATATTATAAAAGAGTAAATCATTTTCATATTATCGAATATATTTGTTTCAAATATAGACTTCTTGCTTTTAACATTAAAGGAATGTACTATTTGGCTTAAACTTAGCACAGCAAAAGACATAGTCCTGCCAATCTTTAATGAGCTATTATCAAACATATTCACTCCGATGACAAAGGCAAGTAAAGATATTGCCCCTATAAATAGCCCTTCTACAATTATATTGTACCAAGAGTTATAGTCTAGCATATTTTTCTTACGGCCGGTAGGTTTTTTCTTCATAATGTCACTAGAAACAGGCTCTACTCCTAAAGCAAGAGCTGGTAACGAATCCGTAACTAAATTTACCCATAATAATTGAATTGCTATAAGTGGCGAAGGTAATTTCATCAAGAATGCTATCAATACCGTCACTATTTCCCCTATATTGCTTGAAAGTAAAAAATGAATTGTTTTCTTAATATTTTCAAATATTCCTCTTCCCTCTTTTACTGCTGCTACTATTGTAGCAAAATTATCATCTGTCATAATCATATCTGCAGCATTTTTGGCCACGTCTGTTCCTGATATTCCCATAGCACAACCTATGTCAGCGCATTTTAAAGCTGGCGCATCATTAACCCCGTCGCCACTCATTGCTACCACTTCACCATTTCTTTGCAAAGCTTTAATGATCTTAACTTTATGCTTCGGCGTGACTCTTGCAAATACTTTGTAATTTGAGACATTCTTTTGAAACATTTCGTCAGAAAATTCGTCCAATTCCTTTCCGGTTATCGACTTGTCGTTATCGGATAGTATTCCAATGTCTTTTGCTATAGCATTTGCCGTTATAATATGATCTCCTGTTATCATCACCGGCTTAATTCCAGCTTCTTTACACATCTTCACTGCGTCTTTTACTTCTGGTCTTGGCTTATCTATCATTCCAAAAAGTCCACCAAATATTAAATCATTCTCAATATTATTATTTTTGTTAGGAATTCTTGAACTGTCTATATCTTTGTAAGCGACTGCTATAACCCTTAAAGCATTCTTAGCCATTGATATATTATGCTTCTCTATCTCTGATATTATATGATTATTAATATTAAATACTCCTGTCTCTGATAAGTACTTGCTACAAAGTTTAATAAGAATTTCAGGCGCTCCTTTAGAAATGACTCTGTATTTACCAGGCGATAACTTATGGATGGTTGTCATTAACTTTCTATTTGATTCGAATGGTATTTCATCTACTTTTGGATACTTTAAGTCAACCTTATCTTTTATTATCCCGTTGTTAGCCGAAAATAATAATAAAGCATTTTCAGTTGGCGATCCTGTTGCGTGCCACTCCCCTAACTTCTTTTCAATTTTCGCATTATTACATAGCACGCATAGATTTGATATAGTCCTCCCTATTGATGATGATATATCTATGTTGCCTCCATATGATCTAACGTCTGTCACTGTCATTTTATTTTGAGTCAATGTCCCTGTCTTATCTGAACATATGACAGTAGTGCTTCCAAGTGTCTCAACGGCTGGTAGACGTCGTACTATTGCCCTGTTATCTGCCATCTTTCTGATGCCCATTGCTAATACTATAGTCACAACTGCTGGTAATCCTTCTGGAATTGCTGCTACCGCTAAGCTTATTGATATCATAAACATATCTAGTATCGGTATATTTTGAAATAATCCAAGCAAAAATATTACTAGGCAAATAGATAAGGCTCCTATTCCTAAATATTTACCGATATCTGCCAACTTTGATTGAAGTGGCGTAGCCGGTGCTTCCTCTTTATTAATCATATTAGCGATTTTTCCTATTTGAGTATTCATTCCTGTCTCTGTAACCACTGCTGTCGCATGCCCATTTGATATTGCTGTCCCCATAAATACCATGTTGTCCATGTCCCCAATATGTACGTCTGGTTTGCATATGCTTGACGCTGACTTGTCTATGGATATCGATTCGCCGGTGAGCGATGATTCTTCTGTCTGAAGATTATATGATTCTATAAGTCTTGCATCTGCTGATACTATGTCTCCAGTATTTAATAGTATTATGTCTCCTGGAACTAAAGACTCTGATAAAATACATAGTTGCTTTCCATTCCTTATTACATTCGTGGATGGCGATGACATCTCCTTTAATGCTTTAATCGCTTTCTCCGCTTTACTCTCTTGAATTACTCCTATTATTGCATTAATTACGATTATGACAAGTATTATAATAGAATCTATATATTCTCCACTTTTGTCTATAAATGATGCTATAAATGAAAAAATCGCAGATATTATCAATACTACTACCATAAAATCTGATAGTTGCTCTAAAAACTTCTTAAAAAAACTTTTCTGTTTCCTTTCCGTTAGTATGTTCTTTTTATATTTTCTTAATCTAGCCGTAGCTTCATTGTAACTAAGTCCTGCTTTTACTGACGTTCCTAACTTCTGTACTACTTCATCACTTGAAAGTGTAAATGCTTTTAACTTACTTACATTCTTCAAAATTATCAACTCCTAAAGCTTTTATTTATAATTAATTATACTCTTCGTAATATTAATTAATTACCATTTATTATAAAAAATATGACGTTCTTTATGACTTTTGGCTTGATATGTAGATCAAAACTGCTTTTTTGTACTTGAAATTAATATAAAGAAGATATATAATGTATGTGAGTGATAAAAGCTTTATCGTTTTTAAAATTTTAATTTTATTTTGGAGGATTTTACTTGAAATTGGTTAAAATATTTACTGACGGTGCATGCAAAGGTAATCCAGGACCAGGCGGATGGGGCGCTATATTAAAATTCAATGGCCATGAAAAGGTTATATCAGGCGGAGAGCAGAGCACGACTAATAATAGAATGGAAATCTTAGGGGTAATTAATGCTCTTCGACTTTTAAAAGAACAATGTAAGGTCGAACTTGTATCTGATTCTAAATATGTTTGTGATGCAATTGAAAAAGGTTGGGCCAGACGATGGAAAAAGAACAATTGGATGAGAAATAAACATGAACCGGCACTAAACGTTGATTTATGGGAAGAACTTATTAATTTACTTGATATTCATGATGTATCTGTTCACTGGATAAAAGGTCATGCAGGTCATGAAGAGAATGAAAGATGTGATAAGCTTGCCGTAAATGAAGCAAAAAAATATATGAATTTAAATTATAATTAAGGTGAGTTATAAAATGGTAAGATACGTTTACGCAGACAATGCTGCGACAACTAAAATGTCAAAGAAAGTTATAAATGCTATGATTCCTTGTCTTGAAGACATTTATGGCAACCCTTCAAGTCTTTATAAACTTGGAACCGAAAGCAGGTCTATAATAGAAAAGGCTCGCAATGATATTGCCTCTTGTCTTAATGCAGATAGTAACGAGATATATTTTACTTCTGGCGGAAGTGAATCGGACAACTGGGCTATAAAAGGAATCATGAAAGAGCAGAAAAAACTTGGGAAAAATCACATAATAACAAGTGCATTTGAGCATCATGCTGTATTACATTCTTTGGACGCTTTAAAAAGTGAAGGTTTTGAAGTAACTTACTTAGACGTCCATGAAAATGGAATAATAAGTTTAGATGAATTGAAGAGTGCTATAAAGGAAAATACAGGACTTGTTACTATAATGACTGCCAATAATGAAATAGGTACTATTCAACCAATAAAAGAAATTGGACAAATATGTAGAGAAAATAAAATAATATTCCACACAGACGCAGTTCAGGCTATCGGGAATGTGCATATAGATGTCAAGAATCAGAACATAGATCTTTTATCATTAAGCGGTCACAAGTTTCACGGACCCAAAGGAATCGGTGCGCTATATATAAGAAAAGGAATCAGAATAAAAAATTATATAGACGGTGGCGCACAAGAAAGAAATAAAAGAGCTGGGACTGAAAATATTGCTGGGATAGTAGGATTAGCTACCGCTATGGTAGACGCATGTAAGAATATAGATGAAAAAATTAAAAAGGTATCACAGTTACGGGATAGATTTATAGACGAAGCTTTGAAAATAGAAAGGTCTAGACTAAATGGTGATAGACATCAAAGACTACCGGGCAATGTCAACATGTGCTTCGAAGGGATCGAAGGAGAGTCACTTCTCTTAATGTTAGACCTAAACGGAATATCAGCATCATCCGGTTCAGCATGCACATCAGGATCTTTAGATCCAAGTCATGTCCTTTTATCTATAGGACTTCCACATGAAATAGCTCATGGATCATTAAGATTATCTTTTAATGAAGAAAATACAATAGAAGATATTGAATATATATTGAAAGTGCTACCAGGTATAGTACAAAGATTAAGAAATATGTCCCCTCTCTGGGAAAGAATTAAAAATCAAGAAGTCGAAAGGAACGAAAAATAATGGCTTATAGCGAAAAAGTAATGGATCATTTCTCTAATCCAAGAAACGTTGGAGAACTTAGCGATGCAAATGGAATTGGTGAAGTTGGTAATTCAAAATGTGGCGATATAATGAAGATGTATATAAAAGTAAACAATGGGATAATAGAAGATGTCAGCTTCAAGACATTTGGATGTGGAGCAGCTATAGCAACTAGCTCAATGGCAACTGAATTAATAAAAGGAAAGAAAATTGAAGATGCGTTAAAGTTAACAAACAAAGCGGTTATGGAAGCTTTAGACGGATTACCGCCAGTTAAAGTACATTGCTCTGTACTTGCAGAGCAAGCAATTAAGGCTGCTATCTCTGATTATTATAAAAGGCAAGGAATAGATCCTACAGCTATAGTTGGTAAGTTGGACGACAGCAATTGCCATGGAAACTGCCATTCATGTAGCAGTTGTTAGACATGAGAATGATTTAGGAGGGAAAGATATGTCTAAACAAGATAAATTTGTAGAAGAAATTACATCAATGGATGAAGATTTTGCAAAGTGGTATACAGATATAGTAAAGAAAGCCGAACTTATGGATTATTCAAGCGTTCGTGGTTGCATGATAATTGAACCGTATGGATATGCTATATGGGAGAATATGCAAAGGATTCTAGATTCAAAGTTTAAAGAACTTGGGCATGAAAATGTTTACATGCCTATGTTTATTCCTGAAAGCTTACTTCAAAAAGAGAAAGATCATGTAGAAGGATTTGCTCCGGAAGTAGCTTGGGTGACACATGGTGGCTCGGATGAATTAACTGAAAGACTATGTGTAAGGCCAACATCAGAAACTTTATTCTGCGATCACTTTTCGCACATAGTTCACTCATGGAGAGACTTGCCAAAGTTATATAACCAGTGGTGCTCTGTAGTCAGATGGGAAAAAACAACTAGACCTTTTTTAAGGTCAGTAGAATTTTTATGGCAAGAGGGTCATACTATCCACGAGACCCAAGAAGAAGCAGAAAAAGAGACGTTAACTATGTTGAATGTCTATGCTGAATTTTGTGAGAATTATTTATCCATGCCAGTTATTAAAGGAAGAAAGACTGAAAAAGAAAAATTTGCTGGAGCAGTTGACACATATACAATCGAAGCGTTGATGCACGACGGGAAAGCCCTACAATCAGGGACAAGTCACTATTTTGGTGACGGATTTAGTAAAGCCTTTAATATTTCTTATCAAAATAGAGACAACAAGCCAAGCCATCCTTTTGGAACCTCTTGGGGAATGACAACCAGAATGATAGGCGGAGTGATAATGACGCATGGGGATAACAATGGCCTTGTTTTACCACCTTCTATTGCTCCAATTCAAGTTGTAATCATCCCAATTGCAACTCATAAGGAAGGAGTTTTAGAAAAAGCATTCGAACTCAAAGAAAAATTAAAAACAGTATTCAGGGTTAAGGTTGATGACAGCGATCAAAGTCCTGGCTGGAAGTTTTCTCAGCATGAGATGAAAGGTGTTCCTTTGAGAATTGAAATAGGCCCTAAGGATATAGAAAAGAATCAATGTGTGGCAGTAAAGAGGAACTCAAGAGAGAAATCATTTATATCTCTTGAAAATATAGAAGATTCTGTATTAAAATTACTTACAGATGTAAAGAATGAGTTATACTCAAGTGCATTAAATAGATTAAATAATATGACATATGTAGCCCACAATGCAAATGAATTGAAGGAAATAGCTGATAACAAACCAGGATTTATTAAGTCAATGTGGTGCGGCAATACAGAATGTGAAGAAAAAGCTAAAGAATTGTTTGGAATTTCTTCGAGATGTATACCATTTGAACAAGAAAACATATCAGACACATGTCCCATATGTGGGAAGCCAGCTAAAACTATGATATACTGGGGCAAGGCATATTAAAAAAAATATATATAGTCGTTAAGGGGGAGAGTAATTAAAATGTATAAAAAAGTACCTGGAGGAATGAATTTCGCAGAGAGAGAGAAGGAAGTTCTATCTTTTTGGAAAGAAAATGACATATTCTCTAAAACTATTGAAAACAGAAAAGGCAACGAAGTATTTACATTCTTTGATGGACCACCTACTGCTAATGGTAGACCACATGTAGGGCACGTTTTAACAAGGGCTATAAAAGATTTAATTCCTAGATATAAGACAATGAAAGGTTATAACGTTCTAAGAAAAGCTGGTTGGGATACACATGGATTGCCGGTTGAACTAGAGGTTGAAAAATCATTAGGAATTGACGGGAAAAATGAAATCGAAAACTATGGCATAGATAAATTTAATGAGAAATGTAAAGAAAGCGTATGGAAATATAAATCTGAATGGGAACAGATGAGTAATAGTATCGGATATTGGGCAGATATGGAGAATCCGTATATAACATATGACAATAATTATATAGAATCTGTATGGTGGGCATTAAAAAATATCAGCGATAAGGGATTACTTTATAAAGGTCACAAAATAGTTCCATATTGTCCACGTTGTGGAACTTCACTATCTAGTCACGAAGTGTCTCAGGGATATAAGGAAGTAGAAGAGAATTCTATATTCGTCAAGTTCAAATTGAAAGATAGAGAAAATACTTATATAATAGCATGGACTACTACCCCATGGACATTGCCTTCAAATGTAGCTTTAACAGTTAATCCTGATATAGAATATGCAGAAGTAAATATAAATAATGAAACATTAATAATATCGAAAGCCTTTGCAGAATCAACTATAATTCCTGAAAATGAAGACGCTAAAATAATAAAAACTATGCTTGGATCAGAATTGTATGAGATAGAATATGAACCATTGTTCAATTTTGTTAATCCTGATAAAAAAGCTTGGTTCGTAGTTACCGATACGTTTGTTACTACAAGCGAAGGAACAGGAATTGTACACACTGCCCCAGCATTTGGTGAGGATGATGCAAAGGTTGGAAGAAAATATAACCTTCCATTTATCCAACTAGTAGATTCAAAGGGATGTTTCCCAGAAGAAGTTACCTTATGGAAAGGCAAGTTTGTTAAAGATGCAGACCCGCTTATAATAAAATACTTAAAAGAGAATGGGAAGATATTTAAAATTTTAAAGAATAAACATACTTATCCTTTCTGCTGGAGATGTGACACTCCATTATTGTACTATGCACTTGATACTTGGTTTATAGAAATGACCAAAGTTAAAGAAAATTTAATAAAGAACAACAATTCAATTAACTGGATTCCAGAAAATATTAAAGACGGTAGAATGGGTAACTTTCTATCAAATGTAATCGATTGGGGATTGAGTAGATCTAGATATTGGGGCACCCCGCTGCCGGTTTGGGAATGTGAATGTGGGCATTTCCATGTGATAGGAAGCAGAAAAGAATTAGAAGAGCTAACCGGAGCGGACCATGACATAGAATTGCATAGACCTTATGTAGATAACCTTACAATTAAATGTGAAAAGTGCGGAAAAGCTATGAAGAGGGTTACAGATGTGATCGACTGTTGGTTTGACAGTGGTTCCATGCCATTTGCTCAGTGGCACTACCCATTTGAAAACAAAGAGTTGTTTGAAGAAAGATTCCCAGCAAACTTCATAAGCGAAGCTATAGATCAAACTAGAGGTTGGTTTTATACTTTATTAGCTATATCAACTGTATTATTTGACAGGGCTCCATTTGAAAATTGCATTGTATTAGGACATGTAAATGATAAGAACGGAATTAAAATGTCAAAGCATAAAGGTAATGTAGTTAATCCTGAAACTATCATAGAAAAACAGGGAGCCGATGCCGTTAGATGGTATTTCTATGTAAATAGTGCGCCATGGTTACCAAGTAGATTCTATGAGGAAGCTATAAGTGAAATACAAAGGAAATTTTTAGGCACTTTGTGGAATGTTTACTCATTCTTTGTACTTTATGCAAACATAGATAACTTCAATCCAAACAATTTTATAGGAAAAGAATATGAAAGATCAACGTTGGATAAGTGGATTCTATCACGTCTCAACACTTTGATAAAAAATACTGACGAAAATCTTAATTCATATAAATTGACTGATGCAGCTAGAGAAATTCAGAATTTTGTGGATGACTTATCTAACTGGTATATAAGAAGAGGACGAGAAAGATATTGGGGCAGTGAATATACTAATGACAAAATAAGCGCATATATGACTTTATATGAAGTTCTAGTAACGTTATCTAAACTGATAGCACCGTTTGTCCCATTTATTTCAGAACAGATTTATCAAAATTTAGTTTTAAGTATCAATCCAAATGAACCAATAAGCGTACATCTATGTGACTATCCAAAATATGATGATAAATTGATTGATAAAGAACTAGAAAGAAATATGAATACAGTCTTATCGTTAGTATTTTTAGGAAGATCATGCAGAAACTCTGTTAATATTAAGAACAGACAACCATTATCAACTATCTTTATTAAATCGAATGTGTCATTGCCTGAAGAATATATTGAATTAGTACTTGATGAATTGAATATCAAGAAGTTAGAATTTTTAGATAACTTTGATCAATTCGTAGACTATAAGTTTAAGCCACAGTTAAAAACAGTTGGACCAAAGTATGGAAAATTTATTCCTAGTATATCAAAACACTTGTCCGAGATAACAAATGGTAAAGAAATCATGAATGAATTGAATAACAATGGATCTATATCATTTAATATTGATGAGAATACAGAGATAAAATTAGGGAAAGATGACCTACTAATAGAATCAACTCAGGCACCCGGCTTTGTTTTTGATAGTGATAATAAGTACGAAGTAGTAATTGATATAGAAATAACTCATGAACTAGAAGAAGAAGGCTTTGTCAGGGAGATAATCAGTAAGGTTCAAACAATGAGAAAAGAGTTTGGATTAGAAGTAATTGACCATATAAACGTCCTATATTCTTCTGAAGACAAGATTGAAAATGCTATTAATAATAACATTGATGAAATAAAGAAGGAACTTTTAGCTGATTCAATTTCTTTTGATAATAAAAATCAAAACAACGATTCATATTTTAATAAAGAATGGACTATAAATGGAGAACATATAAATATAAGTATAAGTAAAGCCTAGAAAAGAATGAGAAACCTCTGACTTAAATTAAAAAGAGGTTTCTTGAATTTTAGATTAATCTTTATCAAATTTACTTTTTAATATTTCTAATGACTTTTTCTCTATTCTAGATACATAACTTCTAGAAATTCCTAATATTTTTGCTACCTCTCGTTGAGGCAGTGGTATAGATCCATCTAATCCATATCTAAGTTTTAATATAGTTTGTTCTCTCGGGGATAATTCTCTTTCTATATATTCTTTTAGTTTTTCTAAGTTAAGTTTTACATCTATATCATAAATTAAATTGTTTTCAGACGCTATTACGTCCATAAGTGTTAAAGAGTTACCATCCTTATCAAAATCAATTGGTTCATTCATAGAAACGTCTAGCTGAGTTTTCTTTCCATTTCTAAAAAACATCAATATTTCGTTCTCTACACATCTAGAGGCGTAGCTTGATAGTCGTATTCCTTTATGCATATTAAAAGTATTTATAGCTTTTATTAATCCGATTGTCCCAATTGATATTAAATCTTCTTGATCATTTGAATTAGAATAATATTTTTTAATTATATGTGCAACTAATCTTAAATTATGTTCTATCAGGTAATCTCGAGCTGACTTATCTCCGTTTTCCCACATTTCTAAGTATTTTTTTTCTTCCTTTTTACTTAGAGGCTTCGGAAACGAACCAGATCCTTTGATATGCAAAACAAAAATTGATAAATTTTGCAAAATAGAACAGATAGATGATAAAATTAACATAAAAACGACACCTCCCCTATTAAAAATATTTATGCGAAGGCAGTGTGAGTTTATGATATTTAAGAGCGAAATAATGAATTTCAATATTAAAGAAGCGGTAGGCTATCTAACATTTAAAGAATTAGAAAAATATGATGACTTTTTGAACCATGCCTTTTCCACGAGACTTGGAGGAGTAAGTGAAAAGGAATTCAAGTCAATGAATTTTAATCTACGCTCTAACGACAAGAAAGAAAATGTTATAAATAATTACCATTTATTTTGCAATGCAACAGGATTTGATTACAAAAGTTTAGTCTTATCTAACCAAACTCACTCTTGTAACATAAAATCTGTGAATAAAGAGCATTTAGGAATAGGATTGATTAAGGATATTCCAGAAGATTTTAGCGATGTAGATGGACTAATAACTAATATTCCAAATATCACGTTAGTAACCTTTTATGCTGACTGCATCCCGATATTTATAGTCGACAAAAAACTGAAAGTAATTTCATTAGTTCACGCAGGATGGAAAGGCACTGTAAATGGTATAGCAAAGGTAGCAATTAATAAGATGATACAAGAGTTTAAATCAAATCCAAGGGATATCTTATGTTGCTTAGGGCCAGGGATAAATCAATGTTGCTTTGAAGTCGATGAAGATGTATATAAAGAATTCAAATCTTTTGAAGAGATAGATAAAAATTTAATATTAAAGAAGAATAATAACAAATATAATATAGATCTACTAGGAGTCAACAAGTATAATTTGATATCAATTGGGATAAGTGAAGAAAATATAATAATATCTGACATATGTACTTCATGCTGTCATGATCTCATGTTCTCGCACAGAAAGACGCAAGGCAAACGAGGTACTATGGTTGCAATGATGAGTTTAAAATAATTAGAAACAGGTGATTATAAATGTTCAAACAAGATTGGACTGAGAAACAAATTGAAGCTATTGGAGACACTCTTGCAGTAGCCATATTTGGAAAGAAGAAATTAAAAGACATTCTTGAAGATTATGATGAAAATCATGAAAAAGATGAAATAGATGGACTAGAAGAAAAGACGTTAAGAGTAACAATTAATAAGTTCTTAGACAACGATGATATAAACCGAGCTGAAAATATATTATTCTCATCGATAAAAAGGAATCCTTCAGTGGGGAAATTACTCATTGCCTTTGATTTCTATAATAAGATCAATGAATGGTCTAACGAAGATTTAGAAAAGAACAACTTTTCAAGAGAAGAGATCAAAGATGGAATTGAAAACATCAAAAGAGTTTATGATAAAATATGATAAAGATTAAAGAAGCCATCATTGTAGAAGGGAAATATGACATCCAAAAATTAAATCATATAGTGGACACTTGCATAATAGAGACAAATGGATTCAGAATATTTAAAGATAAGCAAAAGATTGAACTTATTAAGGATTTAGCCTATAAAAACGGAATAATTATACTAACAGACAGTGACTCAGCGGGATTTATAATTAGAAATTACTTAAAAGGAACCATCCCTAATGAATATATTAAGCATGCCTATATTCCAGAGATAAAAGGGAAAGAAAAAAGAAAGAATAAATATTCAAAGGAAGGAATTCTTGGAGTAGAAGGCATTGAAAAGGATATAATTTTAGATTCATTAAGGAAAGCGAATGCGACATTTATAAATAATCAAGATAATATTAAAAGTAGAGATAAAATAACTAATATTGACTTATACGAACTAGGATTATGCGGAAGAGACAATAGTAAGCAATATAGACTAAGATTATTAAAATATCTTAATCTTCCTAAGTATTTGTCAACGAAATCCCTACTAAATGTTTTGGATGTTAACTTGGATAAAGAATCTTTGATAAATATTTGCAAAAATATAGAGCATGAGATTGATTGATTATGTCTCATGCTCACTTAATTCGTTCTTATAATATTATTTCGCCTGTCAATTGACCGCTTATTCCTGCTGCATTGGATTCATCTGTGTCAATATGCATTGCTGGTTTAAACTTATCGCTTACTCTAACAACTACATCTCCTAAAATCATTGACCTATCTTGTGTCGATATATCCACTTTGACTACTTGATTGTCACTTACTCCTATTTCGTCAGCTGTTTCTGGATCTAAATGTATGTGCCTTTTAGCTACTATAACTCCATTACCTAATTCTACTTCGCCTTTAGGACCAATTAAAGTACAGCCAGGTGTTCCTTCTATATGACCAGACTCCCTTATTGGTGCACTTATTCCTATTTTTCTTGCATCTGTCATAGAAATTTCTACCTGAGTATTATTTCTTACTGGTCCAAGCACTGATACTCCATTAATTTCTCCTTTAGGGCCCTTTACAGTTACCTTTTCTACGCAAGCATATTGCCCAGGTTGCGATAATTCTTTCTTCACAGTAAGTGCAGCGCCCTTGCCGAAAAGTAAATCCAAGTCATTTTGAGACAAATGTACGTGACGTGCTGATGTTTCTACATTTATATTCAATTTAATCACCTCAAATTTTCATAAAATTCATTAAAAGATTTCTTAAGGACCAAGTATTTATTTACTCAGTCAAAAGAAATCTTTTTATGTTCTATGCTCTATTAAGTCTTTTCATTAATGCAGACTTTCTTCTTGCAGCAGTATTTTTATGAAGAATTCCCTTGCGTGTTGCTTGATCAATCTTTTTAACTGCCAAAGCAACAGCTTCTGCTTTTGTTTCGCTATTTTGAGCTAATTCTACATTAGCTTTTTTTATTGAAGTATTTAAAGCAGATTTACAGGCTTTATTTCTTTCTGTTTTTCTAGCTATAACTCTTACTCTTTTTTTAGCTGATTTAATATTTGGCATCCTTTTTTGCACCTCCCTGAAATGATTTTAATACCACATATTAATAATGATACCATTATTGCATTAAAAAATCAAGTAAGAATATAAAAACTTTTTAATTTTTAATGCTTAATTTTAGACCAGTATTCTTTAAAACTTTGTTCAGTTTTATTACTTCCATACTTATAATATTCTTTATCTTTTATTTCATTAGGTAGATACTCTTGAAAGATCCAGTCATTTTTATAGTCATGCGGATACTTATAGCAACCATTTTTATTAATAGGGGTCTGCTTTAGGTAATCTGGGATATCATATAGTTCCCCATTGTCAAGTTCTTCATAAGCTTTATTAACAGCCAGATAAGCCGTGTTAGACTTTGGAGCAAGGCAAGTTAAAATTACTGCATCAGCAAGAGGAATTCTCGCTTCCGGTAGTCCTACTTGAGTTGCTATATCCGTACATGACTTTACTATAGGAATAAGTTGAGGGTAAGCCAACCCAACATCCTCGCAGGCACAAACCAGTAATCTTCTACAGACCGAGTTCAAGTCTCCGAAGAGCAATAGTCTAGATAAGTAATAAATCCCTGCTTGAGGATCAGATCCTCTAATTGATTTCTGAAATGCGGATAAAAGATTATAGTATTCGTCTCCATCTTTATTATATCTAGAAAACTTCACTCTACTCAATTCATTTATTATATTATTATTAATTACAATTTTGTCATCATTTATTGAAGAAAAGTAAGCTGCCTCCAAAAAGTTGATAGCCTTTCTAACATCTCCGCCACTCAATTGTGACATCAAGTCCACAGTTTCTTTATCAATTACGACTTTTTTACATTTATTCTTTTCTAAATAAGAGATTGCTCTAAGTAATGCTTCCTTTATCTCTTCTTTTCCTAACGGTTTGAATTCAAATACTAAGCATCTGCTTAAAATAGCATTATATATTGAAAAATATGGATTCTCAGTCGTTGACGCTATAAGTATGATCTTGCCTGTCTCTATAAATTCAAGTAATGTTTGTTGCTGCTTCTTGCTAAAATACTGAATTTCGTCTAAGTATAATAAAATTCCATTGATTGTCTCAAATGTATCCAATTTTTCGATTACTTCTCTTATATCAGATGTATTAGATACTGTTCCATTGAGCTTAAAAAGTTTTCGATTTGTTTTCTTTGCTATTATATTTGCTACAGTTGACTTACCCACGCCAGGCGGACCGTAAAATATCATATTCGATATACGATTATTGTCAATTAAGCCTCTTAAGATCTTACCTTTTTCAAATAAATGCCTCTGCCCCACTACTTCATTTATGTCATTTGGTCTCAGGGCTTCAGCTAATGGTTTGTCCTGTAAAGACATTACCTTACCACTACCTTTTGAACTTGTTTTTTACATTTGTTCTGTTACCATAACTGAAACCTTCGCAGTTATGTCTTTATATAGTTTTATATTACAAACATATGTCCCGAACGACTTAATATCACATGGCAAATCTATCTTTCTCTTATCAACTTCTATATTGAATTTATCATTGATTTCACCTGCTATTTCCTTTGCCGTTACAGATCCAAATAGTCTGCCTCCATTTCCTGCCTTTGCATATATCTTTATAACTTGATTGTCTAGGTTTTCCTTATTTTTGTTAGCTCTCTCTATCTCTTGATCAATTTGATACTGTTTAGCTGCTTGTTTATTCTTCAGATCATTTAAGTTAGAATTGCTTGCTTCTTCTGCTTTCTTCTTTGGAAATAGAAAATTTCTTGCATATCCGTCAGAGACATTAACTAGATCTCCTTTTTTACCTGTTCCTTTAATATCTTCTAATAAAATTACTTTCATTTCAATCATGCTCCTCGTTTTTCATATTATTTAGAATTTCTATGATATTGTTCTTCACGTCTAAAATACTCTTGTTCTTTATTTGAGTACCTGCCATCGATTGATGACCTCCGCCGCCCATAGATTCCATTATTAATTGAACATTTATTTCTCCTAATGATCTTGCTGATACATTAATGCTTCCAAAATTATCATATATAACAAAAGATGCTACTATATTGTCTATACTAAGTAAATCATCTGCCACTTGCGAGCATATTATCTTCATATTTATATCGTCTTCTATACTTTCAGTCGCACAAACAACAGCGCAGTTATTATATACTTCTACTTGCGACATCAATTTGCATTTCAATTTGTAAGCATTCATTGGATCAGCAAATAATTTCTTGACAGCTATCGTATCTGCTCCTTTTAATCTTAAATATGCAGCAGCTTCAAACGTCCTTGCGCTTGTTTTTATTATAAAGTTCTTAGTATCCAACATAATCCCTGCTAATAAAGCCTTGGCCTGAACTTTGTCAGTCAAACTTGATGCCATATATTGTATCAATTCCGTTACCATTTCTGATGTAGATGAGGCAGATGGTTCATGGTAAAATACAACTGCATCATCTATATAATCCATTGTTAACCTATGATGATCTATTACAACAACTTTATTAGCTAGCTCATATATTCTATCACTTTCTAAAAAACTCTTAGAGTGCGTATCCATTATCATAATTAATGTCTCTTTATCTATAAGTTCTTCAGCTATTTGCTGGGATATGAAAGGTGATTTACTATATTTGGATTCTATATCACAAATTAAACTTTCAGCAGCCGTTTCAGATCTGTTTATTGCTATATATGCGTCTTTTTGACAGAACTTTTCTATTACTCCGTACATCCCAAGTGATGACCCAACGCTGTCCAAATCTGAATATTTGTGACCCATTATTATGACTTTATTGCTCATATTGATATAGTCTAGTATTTTATATGCTATAATTCTAGCCCTTACTTTACTTTTCTTAACAGATGTCTCCAATATTCCTCCAAAGAAGTTGTACATTCCATTCTCCTGTATTATAGCTACTTGGTCTCCGCCTCTTCCCAATGCCATATCTAAAGCATTATTGGCTAGTAATTCACTTTCTTTTAAATCCTTGCCATATCTTCCTACTCCGATTGATATAGTTGCATATTTCCCATCTTCAGTTTTAATATTCTTAACATTGTCTAATATATCAAACTTGCTTTCTATGAAACTATCAATTATTTTGTCCTCAAATATAGCCATATACTTGCTCTCTGATAATTTTTCAAACAAGCCGTTATTAGTTGTCACCCAATTGCTAACAACGCTATCAACCTCAAGTAAAACCTTTAATGATTGTCTATCTCTATTATTCGGTAGGAATTCCTCTATGTTATCAAAAACAATTGACATGACTACAGGTTTCTTACTATCGGTATCATTTTTTAATCTGATATATTCAGTATTGTCAATAAAGTAAATAAAATATAACTTGTTTTGCAGCGTCGCATATATCTTATAATTCCTGTTACCATATGATACATTGACAGTCCCATTCAATGTCATTTCATTAAGCTGATCTTCATTTATAAATTGAATTAATGATTCTCCTATTATACTTCTTTCTATATTAAAATTCTCTTTGAATACAGAGTTATAGTATACTACGTCATTATTTTTATAAATAATCAATACAGGTATATTTATGTTATCTATTATACCTCTGCTATTTGTTAATGATTTATTCATTCCGTTTATTACTGCATTGATATAGTAATTCGACTTTACACTTCCGATTATCGACATTATCAATAGTAGGACGCTAATTGAAAGTTCAAATAGAAATACTTTTTCATCGTAGAAGAAGCTTATGAAAGTCATTATCAGCATAATTACATCTATAATAAAAATAAGTGGAGATATTATCCATACCTTTCTATTAATATGCACTCACCCTTTCTATATATCGTCATGCTTCCATTATTATAGGTAGTACCATTGGATTTCTTCTTGTTTTATTATAAAATAGTTTAGATAAATCATCTTTTATTCTAGCCTTGATTATTCCCCATTCCCTTATATTATTTTCAGAACAATCTTTAAAGATTTGTAATACTATCTTTCTCACATTATCCATAAGCGGTTCAGATTCTCTAACATAGACAAATCCTCTTGAGACTATGTCAGGACCTGATATCAATCTTCCGTCTTCATGACTCAAAGTGACAACAACTACTATTAGTCCATCTTCGGCTAGTTTTTTTCTGTCTTTCAATACTATGTTGCCGACGTCGCCCACGCCAAGTCCATCAACAAGAACCTTACCTGCCGGTACTGATTTCAAGATTTTCATGCCGCTTCTATTCAATTCTATACAATCTCCATTGTCTCCCACAAAAATATTTGACTCGCTCATTCCCATACTTCTAGCGATCTCAGCATGTTTTCTCAAATGTCTTTGTTCTCCATGCACTGGGATAAAAAACTTTGGCTTAGTTAAACCTTGTATTATTTTTAGTTCCTCTCTGCATGCGTGTCCTGAGACATGTACTTCATACATAGATTCATATACAACCCTGCAGCCTAATTTCATCAATTCATTGATAACAGAACTAACCATTTTCTCATTTCCTGGTATTGGATTAGCTGAGATTATTATAAAGTCATCTTCTCCGACTTCTATCTTTTTGTGGTCAGAGTATGCCATACGATACAAAGCCGACATTGGTTCTCCTTGACTACCTGTCGTCAATAATAAGACTTCGTTCTTAGGATATAAATTTATCTTATCCATGTCTATTAAAGTGTCTTTAGGAATTTTAACGTAGCCCAATTCGCTTGCTATTGATAAATAGTTTACCATGCTTCTGCCAGAAAAAGCTACTTTTCTTCCAAATTTTATAGCACAGTCAATGATTTGTTGAATCCTGCCGATATTAGATGCAAATGTAGCTATAACTATTCTCTTCTCTTCTGCTTCTTTAAATAATGCCTCAAATGATCCTTTTATATTTTGTTCAGTCATAGTATATCCAGATCGTTCCGCATTTGTAGAGTCTGCAAACAATGCTAAGACTCCTTTCTTCCCGAGCTCTGCAAATCTAGCCAGATCGATCATTCCTCCTTGAGTCGGAGTACAATCTATCTTAAAATCTCCTGTATGGACTAATACTCCTGCAGGGGAATGTATTGCTATTCCAACAGAATCAGGAATCGAATGGTTAACATGAATAAATTCTATTCCCATGCATCCAAGTTTTATCATTTGCCCAGGCTTAATTACGTTTAGTTTAGCTTTGTTATCCAGTTTATGTTCCTTTAGCTTACCGGTAACTATGCCTAACGTAAGTAATGTCCCGTATATAGGGATATTAATATTTTTTAATAAATATGGTAATGCTCCTATATGATCTTCATGCCCATGTGTAATTACGATCCCTTTTATTTTATCTTTGTTTGCCTCTATATAAGTAAAATCGGGAATTACTAAATCAACTCCAGGCATTTCTCCATCAGGGAAGCTCATACCGCAGTCCAATATAAACATATCGCCTTCACATTCAAAGACTGTCATGTTTCTTCCAATTTGATTAAGTCCACCTAAAAAAGATACCTTCATAGATGGTTTATCTTTCTTTGGATAGTAATTAGGCTTATAATTCCTTTTATATTTTATATCTTGATATTGTTGCTTATTATTTTGAATTCTTCTATTGTTATTCTTTCTATTGTTTGGTTTGTTTACAGTATTTTGATCACTCATATCAATAATCATTTTAGCTACTTGAAATATGGATAAAACTTTATTATCTAGTAGCTCCTCCTTTTTTGCTTATTTTGTTTTTTATAAATCGCCGATTCGTATTTCCTCGAAAAGACAAATATTATTCTATTTACGTTACAACTTTTTCAACACATGACATCTCGATAATAAAAAATAATCAAAATCTGCTGTGCCGTTGGTAAGTTCATTTAATTATTATATATCTTAATTCTACTTGATGCAAGCATAATTAAACAAATTTGATTATATCACTAAAAAGCAATAGCTATTTTGTGCTTATGCGCTAAACCAAAAATAGAAATTATTAAAATTATGTTGACTAAAGGTTACGACAGCTTACCCTTGCATAATAAATCATTAAAATTCCATTGTCTTAACACTTCATACACTCCTATAGCTACTGAATTAGATAAATTTAAACTTCGTGCATGTTCGTTATTTAGCATTGGTATTCTTACACATCTATCCTTATTACTAATCAATATATCCTCAGACAATCCCTTTGTTTCCTTTCCGAATATTAGATAGCAATCATTTACATTAGAATAGTCTACATCTGTATATCGATTCCCTGCTTTTGTTGAGAAATAATACATCTCCCCATTATTTTTTGAATAAAAGTCATTTAAATTCTTATAAAATGTTATATCTAATAAATTCCAGTAGTCCAATCCTGCTCTTTTTAACTTTTTGTCATCTATTTCAAATCCCATTGGTTCTATTATATGGAGTCTTGATCCAGTTGCTGCGCAAGTTCTTGCTATATTACCAGTATTTTGTGGTATTTCTGGTTCAACCATTACTATGTTTAACTTTTTCAAATGAATCACCTTTCAAAATCAAAAGTTCCCCATTCTATTTCAGAACGGAGAACCTCTATATAATTAATCTTCTATTTCTTCGTCATTACTTTCTTCATCTTTAGGAACTTCTTTAATTGAAAGACTTATTCTTTTATTTTCTATATCAATATCTATAATTTTAGCTTTTACTTGTTCACCTACAGCTAAAACATCTTGAGGTTTGTTTATTCTCTTGTCAGATATTTGAGATATATGGATAAGGCCATCTATTCCAGGGATAACTTTTGCAAATGCTCCATATGAAGTCATGCTAACTATTTCACAGTCTATAATGTCTCCAACATTATAATCTCTTTCGATAATATTCCATGGGTTATTGTCTTCATTTTTACATGTCAAGCTAATTCTACCCTTTTCCTTATCGAAGTCTTTAACTTCTACTTCAATTTCGTCTCCAACCTTAACTAAATCTGATGGGCGCTTTACATTTCCCCATGATAATTCTGAAATATGAACCATTCCATCAATTCCACCTAGATCCACGAACACTCCGTAACTAGTAATAGATCTAACTGCGCCCTTATATTTCTTACCAATTTCTACTTCATTCCAAAAGCTTTCCATTGCATTTCTTTTTTCTTCATCCAATACAGACTTAATAGAAGCCACCACTCTTCTTTTAAACTTATTTAGTTCTATTATTCTAAACTTTACTTCTTTTTTCAATAATGAATCTGCGTCGTCTGTCTTTTTCAATCCTGACTGTGATAAAGGGATAAATATTCTAATAGAATTTGTAACCGCTATTACTCCGCCCTTAACAACTTTCACAACAGTGCCTGTCAATATAGTCTTATCTTCATATGCTTTTACCATCTCGTCCCAACCTTTTAGTGAGTCAAGACGTTTTTTAGACAACAATATAGTTCCTTCAACGTCATTAGTTTTCATTATGAGAAGATCCATTTCATCTCCAACTTTTACTAGGTCCTCTATTTTTGCATTCGGATCAGATGTCAATTCATCTAAAGGAACTATTCCTGCTTGCTTACGACCTACGTCAACATATACTTCGTTAGGAGTAAATGAAACTACTACTCCATGTACTTTCTCGTCTGTGCTCATATTTTGAAGAGATTCTTCCAATAGCTCTTCGAAACTAAGTTCTTCTTGATTTTCTTTAATGTCTTCCATAAAATTTATTACCTCCATTATAATATCAGCAGGAGTAGATGCCCCCGCCGTAATGCCCACATTCTCCGATTCTACCAAATTATCGATACTGTCTTCCAGTTCTTCTTTAGTCTCTATAATATAAGTATTTTGGCAATATCTCTTTGATATTTCCCCAAGCTTACGAGTGTTTGAACTTTTCTTTCCACCTATAACGATCATACAATCTGATGACTTAGCTAGCTCAATCGTCTCTTGCTGTCTATTTAATGTAGCATTACATATTGTATCAAAAATCGAAGCATTTGTACATACTTTTTTTATTATTTCAATTGATTTTTTCCATTTTTCATTATCAAACGTAGTCTGAGACACTACTGTCAATAGTTTTTCTACTATTTCTTTGCCATTGCTCAAAAATTTTCTTAATTCATCTTCATTTTTAAATACAAATACTTTACAATTTTCATTGCAATGTCCTACTATTCCTATAACTTCAGGATGATTTTTGTCTCCGAATATCAATATATTGCTTCCGTTCTTTGCCGATGAAACTAATTTATGTATCTTTGATACAAACGGGCAAGTGGCATCAATAAAATTGATATTTTTTTCTTTAATTTTATCAATAATTTTCGTCGGGACTCCATGCGATCGTATAATTAAGTAATCATCTTCTTTCAAGTCGTCTATATTATTTGTAGATGATATCCCCATCTTATTCAATCTTTCTACTACTTGACTGTTATTGATTATATCGCCCAAGGTATAGACATTTTTTTTACTTTTGTTAGCTAAATCCAATGTCATATCAAGAGCTCTCTTGACTCCGAAACAAAATCCTGAGCTTTTTGCTAATCTTATATTCATTTAATCCCTCAACTTAATAATGTTTTCCATGAATAATTTACTTGCATTTCTTATTTCTTTTCCGCTTCCTTCTGTTGTAAATCCCATGTCCTCAAATTTTATTATCTTTCCAAAAGATATAATTACTTCTTTTCTTATTCCTCTTTTTTTACTATATGTTATACAAACTGGTAGCACATCGCATTTAGATTCAAGTGCTATGAAGCCTGCCCCCGACTTTGGTCTTAAAAATTCGCCGGTTTTTGATCTTGTTCCTTCTATAAATAGTCCCAACACTTCCCCACTGTTTATTATATCTATAGAATTATCTAATGCTGATCTGTCTCCGCTTCCCCTGTTGACAGGAAATGCTCCTATAGACTTCAAAAATCCTCCAATTATCTTATTCTTGAACAATTCTTCTTTAGCCATATAGAATATATTTCTTTTTTGACTTGCTATAAGTAATAGCGGGTCCCAATTCGATACATGATTTGAGCATAATATAAAAGGTCCCTTCTCAGGTATATTCTCTTTACCATTTACTTTATACTTAAAGAATAGTTTGCACATCCCTATGCATATCTTTCTTATAACTGAATAAGTCGTTTTGTTTTGTTTTATTTCTTTCAATTTTCTAACCGATCCTATCTTTTATTATATTTTTTAATGCGATGAATGAACCATCTAAAGTCAAGTTAGTAGTGTCAACTACAATAGCGTCGCTAGCTTTCAGTAACGGAGCTACAGATCTATGTGAATCGTTATAATCTCTCTTATTCATATCTGAAAGTACTTCTTCATAAGTAACATTTATTCCATTTTCATTAAGTTCTTTCAATCTTCTCTTAGCTCTTGCTTCACTTGAGGCTGTCAAATATATTTTTATATTGGCACGTGGCAATACTACTGTCCCTATGTCTCTCCCATCCATTATAACATTGTTTGTCTTTGCTAAATTTCTTTGAGTATCAAATAAAAAGCTTCTAACCATAGATAATGCTGATATTCTTGATGCAGCCATAGACACTTCCGGCGTCCTTATATTACCAGACTCGTCTTTATTATTTACAAATACGTGCTGTTCCCCTTTGATATATTTTATTTCCAACTTTACTTTATTATTATCAATTATTTGCTTAATTCTATATTCGTCTTTAATATTTATATTCTCTTTTAGAAGATATAAAGCAAAAGCTCTATATAGTGCACCTGTGTCAACATATATATAACCAAGTTCTTTTGCTAACATTTTAGATAAAGTACTTTTACCAGCTCCTGAAGCTCCATCTATTGCTATTGAAACAAATTTCTTCTCTGTAGCTAACATATTACAATCTGCCACTCATTTTTTTCGAGTAGCAACCCCCTTTTTATACTTTATTACTTTTATTATTTTTTCAATCAATTGACATCCCGCATTGATGTGCTGTTGAAAATGCTATTTGCAGGTTAAAACCTCCAGTATAAGCATCCACATCGATTACTTCTCCAACAAAATATAAACCTTTCGTTATTTTTGATTCCATAGTTCTAGGATTTATTTCTGATACATTAACTCCTCCGCTAGTGATGATTGCTTCTGATATCGGTCTTAAGTCACATATATTAACTTTGAAGTCTTTTATCAATCCTATGAAGTTATTTCTTTCTTCTCTAGTTATTTGGTTACACTTTTTATGTGCGTCTATTGACGATAACTTAACTATTACAGGTATAATCTTTTTGGGAAGTAGTTCAGATAAAGCATTTATGAAGTCTTTATTATAAAATTTTTCAAAATCTCTTAATATTCTATTATTCAATTGTTCAATTGTCAACGATGGCTTTAAATCTATCTTAACTATGTATCCATTATTATTATCATCAAATGACATGTGAGTACTTGCGCTCAATATAATTGGTCCAGACAGTCCAAAATGAGTAAATATCAATTCTCCAAAGTCTTTATATATCGTCTTATTATTTACGTCTTTTACTTCTATAGATACATTTTTTAATGACAGTCCTTGAAGTTCCTTAATCCATTCATCAGAAGAGACAAGCGGTACTAAAGATCCCTTCAATTTAGTTATGCTGTGGTTAGCTTGGGTTGCCAGCATGTATCCATCGCCATTCGATCCTGTCCCGGGATAAGATTTTCCTCCACATGCTATTATTACTTTAGAGGCCATATATGTTCTGTTGTTATCCAATTGGACTCCGTTGACATTTCCTTCATTAATTATCAATTTACTTACACGGCCACGTATCAATTTACATCTTTTTATATGTTTCTTCAATGCATCGACTATATCATATGCATTATCTGATTCAGGAAAAACTCTATTCCCTCGTTCGATCTTTAATTTTACTCCCATAGACTCAAAGAATTCTATCGTATCGTCAGAGTTGAAGTTGTTTATTGAGCTATATAAGAATTTATTATTCCTTGTGACGTTTTTTATAAATTCATCTGTAGTACATTTGTTAGTGACGTTACATCTTCCCTTGCCGGTTATCGCTAGCTTTCTTCCCACTTTCTCATTCTTCTCTATAATTAATACGTTCTTGCCTCTTTTTGATAATATTCCTGCCGACATCATGCCAGATGGTCCTGCCCCGATCACTATTACATCATATTTTATCATATTTTATTATTTCCTATCATATCTAAATAAATTTTTACTATTCTACTCGTCCCTAATCTTGATGCCCCTAAGTTTATAAAGTCTTCTGCATCCTCTATGCTTGATATTCCTCCTGCTGCCTTAATCCTTATATTATCTGATACGTGATTTGCTATTAATTTTACGTCTTCCTTAGTTGCCCCTGACTTAGAAAAGCCTGTAGATGTCTTTATATATTGAGCGTTTGATTCGCTTATTACTTTACACATCTCTATTTTTTCTTCATCATCTAATAAGCAAGTTTCAATTATTACTTTTAATATTCTATCGCCTATTGCATTTTTTATAAAGTTGATTTCATTTTTTATTTCTTTATATCTTTTTTCTTTTAAATATCCGATATTTATTACCATGTCGATTTCATCTGCCCCGTTATTAACAGCGTCGTATGCTTCCATTACTTTTATATTTGTGGAGTTGTATCCATTTGGGAAGCCTATTACTGTACATATCCTTATCTTTTCTATATAATTCTTGGCATCTTTCATATAGCATGGTGGGATACATATAGAAGCTGTTTTGCAAAGCATAGCTTCATCACATAATTTTATTATATCTTTTAAACTAGCTGTCTGTTTTAGTAAAGTATGGTCTACTTTTGATAAAATTTCTTTTATATCCATTGAAATACCTCACATTTTTTAATCGTATTACTTATATTCTTATCCCTTTTTCATATGGCTTACCAGAAGCTTTCGGACATTTAGATTTCCCTACAAATAATATTAGTACTAGTAGTGTTAATATATAAGGCATCATTGACAATATAGGTGTCGGTATCAATACTTTGTCTCCTCCTAGTATGACTACCATTGCCTGAAGTAATCCAAATAGTAAACATGCTCTAAATACTCCAAAAGGTTTCCATTTCCCAAAGATCACTGCCGCTAATGCTATAAATCCTTGTCCACTTATTGCCGTGCAATTGAATTGAGAAATAATTGCTAATGTTACTGCTGCTCCTCCCATTCCTGCCAATGCTCCACTTATTATTATACAAGTATATCTTATTCTATATACTGATATACCCAGGGTATCTGCTGCTGATGGATTCTCTCCAACTGCTCGTACTCTCAAACCCCATTTTGTTTTATATAATACAATCCACATTATTGATGTTATTAATAAAGCTATTACAATAGTTATATCAATATTTACTCCTGATATGCTGATGATTGGCAACTTGTTTGATATTGTCTTAGTTATCGTTGCCCCATTGAAGAATGTTCTACATAGAAATAAAGATAAGCCTGATCCGATTAAATTAATTGATACTCCTGATATCGTTTGGTCTGCCATTAACGTAACGCAGGCTATCGCATGGAATAACGATAGAAGACTTCCCGCTAACATTCCCATCAAGAATCCTATCCATGGGTTATTATAGTAATAACCGCATGTTGCTCCGACAAGTGCTCCAATAGTCATCATGCCTTCTATTCCAATGTTTGTTACTCCTGATAGCTCAGATATAACTCCGCTAAGCGCTCCGAAGATCAACGGTGCCGAATACATCAATGTGATAGAAATAATAAGAGCTATCATTTGTTAGCGCCCCTTTCGAATATCTTATCGGCTACAATTGGCATAAAATTTGAAGCCGCTATAAACAGTATTATGATTCCTATAACTATATTTACAATTTCTGAAGGGGTTCCGCATTGTAGTTGTAAAAACCTCCCACTATATGATAGCCCTGAGAATAATAATCCGGAGAAAATGCATCCAATTGGAGAACATTTTGCAATTAATGCAACCGCTAATGCATTAAATCCGTTCCCTTCGAATATTGATAATAAATATGTACAATGTGGTGACAATCCCATAATCGATATAGCCCCTGATAATCCTGCCAATGCTCCTGATATAGACATTGAGTAGATTATGTTTTTATTGATATTAATTCCTGCGCACCTAGATGCATCCATATTTAAGCCTACCGATCTAATTTCGTATCCACTAGTTGTCTTATATAATAGTAACCATATCATTAACACGCATGCTATTGATATTAATATTCCAAAGTTCAAGTCTGTTTTCAGCAAGATGTCATTTAATATTTTGTTGTCCTTTAGCATTGATATGCCTTCTTTTGAAAGCTTCCAGTCATTTAATATCATTATTAATCCATTTTTATTAATCGGATATGTTCCATTTGTATTCGGTTGGTGAAATTTATCAATCATGCATATATAATTTGACAAATGTAGCGCTATAAAATTAAGCATTATCGTTCCAATTACTTCATTTATGCTAAATTTAGCCTTTAATAGTCCAGCCAATCCTCCCCATATGCCTCCACTTACAATCCCAACCAAAATCAAAATTGGTATTTGGATGTAAGGTGGGAAGTCAATTGATAAACCTACTATTGTCGTGGCTAAACTTCCTACTATATACTGGCCTTCTGCTCCTATGTTAAACAATCCTGCTTTAAACGAGAATGCCACACTCAAGCCAGTTAGTATTAGCGGTGCACTTTTTATTATTATATTGGTTACAAACTTTGGTCTACCGAATAGTCCCAACATTAATGACTCAATTGTTTCTATTGGATTGTAACCAAAGATAAGCAAAATGATTCCAGATATAATAAATCCCAATAGAATTGATATAATAATCGAGAAAAAAGGTTTTCTTATCGTATCTGAGATAAACTTATAGCTACTTGTTTTCAATCATATCTTCCTTCCTTAATCTTAATTCCTGCCATCATAGCTCCTATACTTCTTTCATTGCAAATCGGGTCATCAGTTTCGAAGGTTCCGACTATTTCTCCATTATAAAGGACACTTATTCTATCTGATATATTAATTATTTCGTCCAATTCTAAAGAAAATAGAAGAACTGCCTTACCCTTGTCTCTTAGATTCATAAGCATTTTATGTACATATTCTATAGCGCCTATATCAAGTCCTCTAGTTGGTTGAACTGCTATTAATAAATCAGGATTACTCGACAATTCTCGAGCAATCACTAGTTTCTGTTGATTTCCTCCAGACAATGACCTTATTCTTTCTTTTTTGCAATCTTTAGGTTGTATCTGGTAGTCGTTTATTAGTTTATCTGTGAATTTAGATACTTCTTTTTCATTAACAATCCCACAATCTGATAAAGGTTTATTCTTATATGATTTCATTATAGCATTTTCTAAGACGTTAAAGTCCAATACAATTCCATCTTTATGTCTATCTTCGTATATAACCGATATCTTATTATCTATAATTTCTCTTGGATTCTTATTTTGGATCTCTTTCCCGTTGATTTTTATAAGACCAGACTTAGAATTTATTTGTCCTGTTATAGCTTTTATCAATTCTTCTTGTCCATTTCCTGTTACTCCGGCTATTCCTAGTATTTCTCCTGCTCTTATTTTCAATGATAGGTCTCTTATAACCTCTTTTTTATGTCTGTCCAAGACTGTTAAAGATTCTATTTCAAACATTACCTTTCCATATTCATGCTTTATCTTGTCTATTGAAAGCTTTACATGTCTTCCCATCATACTTTCAGCTAGTTCTTCTTTAGATATTTCATCGACTTTGTGCTTACATATAAACTTACCTTTTCTCATGATAGTACATTCGTCTGCCATTTCTTTAATTTCATTCAGTTTATGAGTTATTATTATTACTGTCTTCCCTTTATTCGACAATTTTTTTATAATTCTCTTCAAAGATTCTATTTCCAGCGGGGTTAATACAGCCGTTGGTTCATCAAGTATTAATATGTCTATATTCCTATATAATGCCTTTAAAATTTCAACCTTTTGCTGCATTCCCACTGGCATATTTCTTATTTTTTTATTCAAATCTATATTGAGACCATATTCCTGAGATATTCTTTTCACTTTTTCTCTAGCCTTAGACATGTTTAATATTCCAAGTTTATTTGTAGTTTCCATTCCCAGTATTATATTTTCAGTCACTGTGAAGTTTTCTATTAACATAAAGTGTTGATGGACCATCCCTATGCCTTTTTGTATAGCACAATTTGAATTTTTTATATTAGTTTCCTGTCCATTTATAAATATCTTGCCTGAGTCAGGTGGGTATAGTCCATAAAGAATGTTCATCAATGTGGTCTTACCCGCACCATTTTCTCCTAATATTGCGTGAACTGTGCCTTTTTTTATATCTATGCTCATGTTATCCAAAGCTTTGATTGATCCATATATTTTATTTATATCTTTCATTTGAATTACATAATTGTTTTCTGTTCTCATCTATTTCTTCACCTTAACGATCCAAAGTTTTTAAATATTTGCTATATGTTTCTTTATTATATCCTGGCACTATATCTCCATTTATAATCTTTTCTCTAACGATCATTGCCTTATTATAAATTTCTTCACTATAATTATCATGCTCTAGCGGAATCCCTACACAATCGTCTTCCAATCCAAATGATAGAGTCTTTCCTCCTAAATTTTCTCCATTGATACTTCTCGTTGACACTATATCGACAGCCTTTCCAACTGTTTTTAATGCTGAAGTCAAAACATGCTTAGGAGATAGATAACTTTGGTCAGAGTCAACTCCTATAATAAAGTTTCCAGTCTCTTTTGCACTCTCTACTATTCCCGCTGCTGCTCCGCCCGCTGCATGAAATATAATATCGCAACCATCTTTAAACAATTTCGATGCAATTGCTTTCCCTATAGCAGAATCTGTAAACGTCTGCGCATACTGGATTATAACCTCTACATTTTTTTTAGACTCTTTCTTTGCATATTCAATCCCTGACAAATAGCCATAGTGAAATTGGTCTATAATATCCATTGGTATTCCACCGATAAATCCTACTTTATTGGTCTTAGTATTCAATGCTGCTATGTATCCGACTAAGAATGCTGCCTCTTGAGCTCTAAATACTACTCCTGTCAAGTTACTTAGTTCTGTTTTGCTGCAATCATTGTCAATAATTACATACTTGAGCTCAGGATTTGTTCTCGCTGCTGCCTCAACCGAACTAAACATTGCATTCCCCACTCCAAATATTAGATCATAGTTTTGGTCTGCAAATCTATCTAGATTAGAAGCATACTCTGTCACTTGTGATGATTCTAAATATCTTACAGTTGCTCCTGTTCTGTTCCCAAATTCTTTCATGCCTGACCATGCTGATTGATTAAAAGACATGTCATTTACTCCTCCGACATCGCTAACCATTCCAACTTTAAATTTATCGTCGTCCAGGTTATTAGAACATCCAGCCAACATAAAAACAGATAATATAGATATGACTTTTACTCCTATATTATTGAATTTCATAAAATCCTTCTTTCTATTTCAATCCTTTTTCATGGACTCATTATTATTGACATGCTACTCTCAGTGATATCTTTATCATATCTGTAAAGTTTTCTAATCTTTCCTGAGCCGATAATGATTCTCCCGTGATTAGGCTATCTGAAATAGTCAAAAGTGCTACTGATTTCTTATTCAATTTAGCAGAATTCATATAAAGGGCAGCCGTTTCCATTTCAACAGCTAAAACTCCTAACTCTTTCCAACTTTCTTGCACTCTGTTGTCATCATAAAAGACATCTGATGATAAGATGTTGCCTATTTTTGTATTAATATTCATTTCTTTTGATACATCTCTAGCTTTTTCTACTAGATCAAAGTCTGCTATTGGAGAATAATTTCCTGGTAATTTATATTGATGAACGTAATTTGAATCAGTACATGCACCTAATGCTATCACTACGTCACCCAGTTTCACATTTTCGTTCATGCTTCCTGCCGATCCTATCCTAATTATAGTTTCTACTTCATAGAACTTATACAATTCATAACTATAGATGCCCATTGACGGCATTCCCATACCGCTTCCCATAACAGATACTTCTTTGCCATTATATTTTCCAGTGAATCCGAACATATTCCTTACTGAATTAAAGCATTTTACATCTTCTAAGAAGTTCTCAGCTATAAGTTTAGCTCTTAAAGGGTCTCCTGGCATTAGTACTGTCTTTGCTATTTCTCCTAATTTTGCTTCATTATGAGGTGTCATTTTAAAATCCCCTGCTTTCTAATTCAATTTACTTTCTTTAAGAATATTAGTCTTTATTACATTTGACATAAATTCTATTACTGGTCCTCCCAAAAATGCTGCTACTACTGTCACAACGCCTACAGTCCCTCCCAAAAGGAATCCAACTACTAAAAAGAATGCGTCAGAACAAACCTTTATCACTTTATATGACTTATTTAGCTTATCTTTTATAATCATAACCAATCCACTCCATGGATCTAAGCCTAAATCGAGTGAAATTACTATTGCAATTCCTAAAAATAGCAAGAAGCATCCTACTATAGACATAATTATTCTACATACAAAGTCACTTATCGGTAAAGAAATAATACTGCTGCATAAATAAATGCAAAGATTTGTAAACCAACCCAAAGGGATTACATATAAAATCAAACCTATGTCTATGTATTTCCTTCCAAATATAAAAACAATTAATATCAACGAAAGATTTACTATATTTATAGCAAATCCTAGATCGATATTAAAGAATTTACTTACTCCGTCGTAAAATACAGATATCGGGTCATTACCCAGTAATGCAAGATTGTTAAGTCCTATAGCGAATCCGATTGCCAATGCTCCCAGTAAGAAAAATAAAGATCTAATTAATACTTTATTTATTCCCATTTCCTTGATGCTTTTAAACATTTATTAAAACCTCCTGTAAGAATGATTGCCCATGAATATTATTTGGCAAATTAAAATATTCCAATATTGTTGCACTTATATCCGAAAAGCTACTTCTGGTACCCAAATTCATACCTTTTCTTATATTTTCTCCGAAAATCACTAACGGGACATATTCCCTTGAATGGTCTGTGGAATCATCTAAAGGATCGCAGCCATGGTCTGCAGTAATTATCACTATATCATTTCTTTTTAGTTTTTTACTTAAGTCTGGTATAAACCTATCAAATTCATTCAAAGCCTTAGCATATCCAACTGCATCATTTCTATGACCATATAACATATCAAAATCCACTAAGTTTACGAAGCACAACCCATCAAAGTCTCTATCAGCTATTTCTAAAGTCTTTTCCATTCCGTCAGTATTTCCTTTACTCGGATTCGATTCCGTTATACCTTCGTTACAAAATATATCCCCAATCTTACCGACTGATATCACAGAATGATTATTTTCTTTCAATATATCTAGCATAGTCTTACCTATTGGTTTTAAAGAAAAATCATGTCTGTTTCTAGTTCTAGTAAAATTAGGATAATCACCCGTAAAAGGTCTTGCTATAACTCTACCTACGGCAAAGTCTCCTATTAATAATTCTCTTGCTTTTTGACAATATGTATATAATTCTTCAATCGGAACAATATCCTCGTGTGCAGCTATCTGAAAGACGCTGTCCGCAGACGTATAAACTATCAAATTTCCTGTCTCCATATGTTCTTTTCCATAATCTTTTATTACCTCTGTTCCTGAGTATGGCTTATTACATATAACCTTTCTATTAACTGTCTTTTCAAACTTTTCTATAATTTCTTTAGGAAATCCATCAGGAAATACTGGGAAAGGCTTATTTAAATTAAGGCCAGCTATTTCCCAATGTCCTGTCGTTGTATCCTTTCCTTTAGAGACTTCTGCCATTCTTCCAAATGAGCCTTGTAAATCTTCTTCGTTTTTCAAGAAATCCACACCGTCTATGTTAAATAATCCTAATTTTTTCATGTTTGACATATCAAATTCCTTCTGGCTGGCTACAGATCTCAATGTGTTTGCTCCCACATCTCCATATATATCTGCATCTGGTAGACTTCCTATACCAAAGCTATCCAAAACTATTAAAAAAACTCTTTTATTCATAAAGGTTTCCTCCTTTTTGTCTTTGATTTTCTTCATTGCTTCTTCGGAATAGATCCAACAGCAGGTATGTTTTTAAGCATATACCTAGATTCGTCTTCCCTGCTTCCTTTTTCATATTCTGATGCACTTATCAATCGTTGTCCTTTACATAAATTCATAACTGCAACGCCTTGGGTAGATCTTGTTGACTTTACCTGAAGGACGCCAGAATATATTATAATGATGTGCCCATCTGAAGATTTGAACTCTATTTCTTTATCCTCATTGCAAAATAATATATCAGTTACCACACTTTTGTCATTATATGCATTAGCTAGTTTTTTTCTGTTAGTCTTAGTATAATAAGATTCTAATCCGACCTTAGCAACTTTACCATTTTCAAAGCAGAATAGTAAAAATCCTTTATAATTATCTGTTGCGACCATATAGATTATGTCTTCGTCCTCGTCCATCGCTAATTTTGCTGGAACAAAGTCGCCCAGAACGCTCGCTTTAGTATCCTGAAAATCAAATGCTCTAGATTTATATACCTGCGCTTTATTAGTAAAGAATAATAGATCGAATTTATTACTCCCCTCTATTACTTTTACTATCTCATCATCTTCTTTTATTTTCTGTTCCTTGCTCATCCTTAACGATTGAGGTGTTATTTTCTTAAAATATCCATCTCTTGTAAAGAAAAATGTAACAGGATAGTCTAAAATCTCTTGATCCTCTTCAAAGACTTCTACTTCGTCATGATATATTATCTTGCTTTTCCTTGACATGCCATATTTTTCGGATATCTTTTCAAGTTCTTCTATTATTATATCATTAACTTTAGATTCGTCGTTCAAAATTTCATTTAATTCTTTTATGTCTTTCTCTAGCACGCTTATATCTCTGATTCTATTTAAAATATATTCTTTATTTAAATTTCTTAGTTTTATTTCAGAAACATATTCAGCTTGTTTCTTATCGATTCCAAAGTTTATCATTAAGTTTGGCAGTACGTCTAAATCTTCTTCTGTATTCCTTATAACTGCTATTGCTTTATCTATGTCTGCTAATATTTTCTCAAGTCCTCTTAATAAATGAAGTCGGTCTGATTTCTTTCTTAAGTCGAATGATACTCTTCTTTTGATACATCCTTGTCTAAATGCTATCCATCTTTCTAATATTTCTTTTATTCCCATAACCATCGGTGTCGATGATATCAAAATATTAAAGTTGCATGAGAAACTATCTTCCAGCGTAGTAAACCTGTATAACTTAATCATTAATTTATCTGGGTCTATGCCTCTCTTAAGGTCGATAGTTATTTTTAATCCGTTTATACCAGTCTCATCCCTGATATCTGATATCTCTTTAACCTTGCCATTTTTCACTAGGTCAATAACTTTTTCAATTATTGCCTCACAAGTAGTTGTTGGAGGAATACTAAATATGTCTATACAATTCAAATCTTTGTCAAATTTGTATTCTGCTCTTACCTTTATACTACCTCTTCCTGTCTTATATATTTCTTTTATCTCATGCTTATTATATAATATCTGACCTCCTCCAGGAAAGTCAGGCGCTAGCAAAGTAGAAGTGACATCATGATTCTCATTCTTAATCAATTCTATAGTCGTCTTACATACTTCTGATAAATTAAATGAACATATCGAACTTGCCATACCAACTGCTATCCCTGTATTGGCATTTACTAAAATAGATGGATATTTCGTTGGTAATAGTGTCGGTTCCTTTAAAGTATTATCATAGTTGTCTATAAAATCCACAGTGTCTTTATCTATATCCTCAAACAATTCATTACAAATGCTATCCAATTTTGCCTCGGTATATCTAGATGCTGCCCAGGCCATATCCCTTGAGTAAAATTTTCCGAAGTTTCCCTTTGAATCGATATATGGATGCAATAATGCTTCATAACCTCTGCTTAATCTAACCATTGTATCATAAATAGCACTGTCTCCATGTGGATTCAATTTCATTGTCTGACCGACTATATTTGCTGACTTGGTTCTACTGGAATTTAATAAATTCATCTTATACATAGTAAAAAGTAACTTTCTATGTGATGGTTTGAAGCCATCTATTTCTGGGATTGCTCTAGACATTATAACACTCATTGCATATGGCATATAGTTTTTCTCCAGTATGTCTGTTATTCCGTCTTCAGTTACTTCTCCTGCCCCGTTAATTACTCCATGTGTTGTTTGAATTGGTTTATCTTTTTTTAATGTCTTTTTCAAAATACCATTCCCTTACAAAAAAATTGAGTATCAAACATTCGTACTCAATTAATATATCATTAGATTTTTTTTTTGTCAACGACTCAAAATTAACATATTCTTAGTCATTTCATATCATTTGTTATTCCTTGCTATAGCCTTTTTATTATTTCAATTAACAATTTACATGATTTATTTGACGAACTCTCTAGAAATTTATCGAAATCCATTTCTGCATTCTCATCTGCCAAGTCAGAAATAACTTTCATAGAAAAAAATTCAATGGAGTTGGCATAGCATACATGTCCTATACTTCCACATTCCATTTCGCATGCTATGCCCCCGAATATTCTATTCATTTTTCTTAAAGTCTCGACTTCGTTTATAAATTTATCAGTAGTCATAACAGTCCCTAAGTAATACTTGCTCGAATTTAAATCTTCCAATACCTTCAAAGATATTTCAATTAGTTCACTAGAGCATGGTATGTCTTTTATATTCAATTTAGAAATAAGTCCAATTTCGTCGCCTAGTGCCGATGTATCGACATCACATTGTATCGTATTGTTAGCTATCACTACGTCTCCTATTTTTATCTTATTATCCTCTGTATTTATGCCTCCGGCTACTCCTGAATTTAAAATTATATCAACATTATAATGTATTGCCATAGTCTGAGCACATATAGCTGCATTTACTTTTCCTGGTCCGCATATCGATAAGATACATTTTTTATTAGATATGGTACCAATATAGTAATCTATCCCACTAATATGCTCAGTTTTTTCAATTTTCATTTCATTTTTCAAAATATTTGCCTCTACTGGCATAGCTGTTATTATTCCTATGTCTTTCAATTTCTTATATCCTCTCTAAAAATAACTAATTTTTGTACGTCGCTCAAAGTTCCATCACTTAATGTCTTATATCCTGGTAAAAATTCTGTCAATTTCATACCACATTTCTTCATAACTTCTAATGAAGCTGTATTTCTTATATCACAGATGCCATTTATTTGTGAAAAATTAACTTCATTAAATAAATAATCTAAGCACATTCTTAAAGATTCGGTAGCTATTCCTTCATTCCAATGATCTTGAGCTAAACAATAGCCTATTTCGCCGGAACATTTCTCTTCATTGATGCTAGACACTCCTATTCCGCCTATACTATCATTTGTATTATCATTCAAAGTTATGCACCAGTTATAATAATTATCATTGTTCGACATAAATGCCCAATAATTGACCATTGTTCTAGTTTCCTCTAGCTCTCTATGTGGTCCCCAGGTCATAAATTTAAAAACGTCTTTATCTCTTGTCCAATTATTGAAGACAGATTCGTAGTCTTCAAATCCAAATTTTCTTAATGTAATTTTATTAGATCTTAGCATTTTCGTTCCTTTATGGTTCAACATTAATATCATCTCCTAAATAAAAATAATGGCCGGGATAACCGACCAATTGTATTTTAATAAATATATTTATTATTTTTTACAACTTTCCATCTTTCCAGCATCTATAGCATAATGAAACATATTTATCATTTCCTCCAATTTCGATCTTATCTCCGTCATATATTATATTTTCGTCTTTGTATCTCGCATTTATAATGGCTTTGTTACCACAGTTGCAAAAAGTTTCTATTTCTCGAACACTGTCTGCTACTTCTAAAAGTCTTTTGCTTCCCTCGAATAAATTACTTTGAAAATCTGTTCTCAAACCGTAACATATTACAAACAAATTTTCATTTACTATATCCCTCAAGTCGTCAACTTGCTTTTTAGTTAAAAATTGAGCTTCGTCAACTATTATACAGTCCGGTTTAATAAGTGATCTCTTGATTGCTTCTTGAATAGATTCATCCATTCTAATAGCGATAGCTTCGCACGATATACCGACTCTAGATTTTACTATAGTCTTTCCGTTCTCTGACTTTCCGTCTCTATCGTCTATACTTGGTTTAATCATAAGTACTTTCTTGCCATGTTCTTCTAAATTAAATTTCTTCATCAAGGCGTTAGCTGTCTTGCTTGAACCCATGACTCCGTAATAAAAATATAATTTCATAATACTCTCAGCATTTCATTTAAAACCTAAAGTTTATTTGTTTTAAATATTCCTTTCCTATTCTTTAACATTTTGCTACAAAATTATAATATTCTTTCCCATCCCGTATAGAGATGGGAACTTTTTTTTTACAAATGTTAGATTTGCGGTTGATCTTACTTATCGGAAGCTTGGTTTGCTAGTTCGTCTATACATGATTGACAAACTTTTCTCCCTTTGAAGTCTATCAAGTCCTCTGTATTGCTACAAAATTCACATCTTGATAGATATCTTTTTAAAATGATTTTATCATCGTCAACATAAAATTCTAATGGATCATTATCCTTTATTCCAAAACAATCTCTAGTTTCCTTAGGTAAAACCACTCTTCCTAAGTGATCAACCTTCCTAACAATGCCTATTGACTTCATACCTCAATATCGCTACTTCCCCAGATAACGGCAAAAATATTAATAACATATCGCCCAAGTAGCTTCCTCCGTTCTTGATTAAATTTTTTATTTTTTATTTGGTCTTTTTAACTCTTTTCTGGTTGCTAGTATTTGTTTGCTATTATTATCTAATTACTCACACAGTTCTACAATTAAAATTTTGTTTACTTACGTCTAATCGTTGCTTACAGCTGGCTTGCATTGCAGCTATATGATGTATAATAATTATTCCATAATGTCTAATTTAAGACAGTGCGATCCTTGCTTAAGGGAACAAAATGCTATGTATTGCTTTTACTGCGCTAGCATATTTAATTATTTTTGCTACACATTGATAGTTTTTTACTAACGTTTGGCGGTGTTTATGATGAACTTTTTCACAAAATTTCAAACAAACTGTGTCATTTACTTTTAAGTCACGAGGGGCAAGCCTACCGATGTCATTTTTTTTTGAAACGTGCTACTCATCTTACGACCAAATATATAAGATTTTCACACATTTCATCCAAGTAACTTATCAAAAGACAAATTAATTAATCTTGTCCCAATTGGTGCATCTGAAGGGACTCGAACCCTTACGAGTTTTCACTCATATGGACCTGAACCATACGCGTATGCCTATTTCGCCACAGATGCACATCGACTCGTTTATTATTATATCATAGAAAAAATAATTTGTCAATTTTTAGTACTAAGGAAAATTTTACTACTTTTTTTGCCATTTTTATACAAATTAACTATAAGAAACGTCTTCTATGACAACTGCTTGCTTACCCATCTCTTTAAATCTCTTCTCTACTACGTCTTTTTTGTACTTTTTTAAACCATTATTCATATATGGATCATTAAAATAATATCCCTCTTTATCATATCCTACTAATACTAAACAATGTTCGTTCGCTAACCATGTAAATCTTTTATTAATTTTCTTACCATCATCTGAATAATCTATTATCCATGATATAGTAGGCTTGCTGGATATCATCCCAATTGTTGCCCATAATAAAACTGGATAACCTTTGTCAATATAATTCTTAATTAAGTAATCCAAACTTGTATTTGTCAATGGTTTTGTTTCGTATATGCTGTCATCTTTCAAATAATTGTTTAAACATTTAGACATGCACCTTGCATAACATCCAAAACCGCAATTCCTACCTCCACTTATATAAGGATTTCCTACGTATGCACTTCCAGGGTCGGGACCATATATCTTGCCATTCTTTAATATTTTCAATTTTTTCTTTATTAGATACTTGTCTACGAATCTTTTTGGCGTGATATTATAACCTAGATATCTTAAAATCATAGTTGCGCTTACTGCTTCACAGCCTGAGGCTATATTGTTCTGATTAAAATAAGGGACGTCTATAACTTTCTTGTCTGTCTTGTTAATTGTCGCTTCCGTATAGTTGATACTGCCCGTCGTCGCAATTAATACTGCACTGAATAAACATGCAATTTTCTTAAACAAATCAATCCCTTCCCTTCTCTGTGCTTGTAAACTTGTTAACTTACGTCTAAATCATCTATATACAAATGTCCATTTTCTATTATAAATTCTTTCCTGCCTTGAAGATCGTCACCCAAAAGGGTATCAAACATTTCAGTTGTCTTCTTTACGTCTTCCGGCATTATCTTTATTAAACGTCTTGTGCTCGGATTCATAGTAGTTAAGTTCATCATATCAGGTTCATTCTCACCTAATCCTTTTGATCTCTGAACTGTATATTTATTATTCCCTATTTTATTTATAAATTCGTCTTTCTCTTTCTCAGTATAAGCAAAATAAGTATCATTTTTCGAATTTATTTCATATAATGGCGACTCTGCTATAAATATTTTCCCTTCTTTTATCAAATCCGGTACTAATCTGTATATCATTGTCAATAATAAAGTCCTTATCTGAAATCCATCTACATCTGCATCCGTGCAAAAGATAACCTTGCTCCACCTCAAAAGGTCTATGTTGAATGAAGATATTTCTTTATTAGACTTACTTTGTACTTGAACTCCACATCCTAGTACTTTGATCAAGTCAGTTATTATTTCATTCTTAAATATCTTACTGTAATCCGCTTTTAGACAGTTTAAAATTTTTCCTCGTATCGGTATTATAGCTTGAAAGTCTGGATCTCTTGCTTGTTTACATGCTCCTAATGCTGAATCCCCTTCAACTATAAATAGTTCTCTTTTTTGTACGTCTTTGCTTCTGCAGTCAACAAATTTTGCCACTTTGTTTGACATATCCATATTATTAATAAACTTTTTCTTTATATTGATTCTAGCTTTTTCTGCATCTTCTCTACTTCGCTTGTTTATTAATACTTGATTAGATATTTTCTCTGCATCGGCAGGAGTTTCTATGAAATAGACCTCTAAGTTATGCCTTAACATTTCTGTCATGGCGTCTTGAATACCTTTGTTTGTTATCGCTTTTTTGGTCTGATTTTCATACGATGTCACATTCGAAAACGACGATATCACTATAACCAATGCATCTTCTACATCCTGAAAAGTAATCCTGCTTTCATTTTTATTATATTTATTATTCTGCTTTAAATACTTATCAATCTGGTACACAAATGCATTCTTTACCGCTTTCTCTGGTGCCCCACCGTGTTCTAAGTAACTGGAATTGTGATAGTATTCGCATAGATTTACTTTATTAGAAAAAGTTAATGCTACATTGATTTTGGCTTTGTATTCTGGTTTATCTTCTCTATCTCTAACCATTTTCTCAGAAGTCCAAAATTGTATAGGCGTTAAATTATCTTCTAAAACTAGTTCGGCAACGTAATCAGTTATTCCATTTTCATACTTGAATCTATATTCTTCAAATTCATCGCTGCTCTTTTCTTGACTATAAAATAAAAATTCTAATCCATTGTTGACTATTGATTGCCTTTTTATAATGTCTAGAAAATAATCCTTGTCCACCTTTATGTCTGTAAATACTTCTATGTCTGGCTTCCATTTGATCTTAGTTCCTGTCTCTTCTCCATCATACTTCTCTTTCTTTAAACCGCCAATATTCTCTCCTTTTTCAAAATAAAGTGAATACTTAAATCCATCTCTCTTTATTTCTACATCCATATATTCAGAAGCATATTGAGTAGAACATAGTCCTAATCCATTGAGTCCTAATGAGTACTCGTAGTTCTGCGATTCTGAATTGTTGTACTTGCCCCCTGCATATAATTCACAAAATACTAACTCCCAGTTGTACTTCTGCTCATTTTTGTTATAATCCACTGGGATTCCTCTCCCATGATCTTCTATTTCTATAGAATTGTCATTGAATCTCTTTATTATTATCTCTTTTCCATAGCCTTCTCTAGCTTCGTCTATAGAATTCGATAATATTTCAAAAATAGAATGCTTGCATCCTTCTATACCATCAGATCCAAAAATAACTGCAGGTCTTTTTCTAACCCTGTCAGCTCCTTTTAATGATGATATACTGTCGTTGCCATATGCTTCACTTATATTATCTTTCATATCTTCATATCAAATCCTTAATTTGTTTTATTCATCTGCTAAAAATTTCTGATTACTAGGTTGCAAAAACCTGAGTAGGTTTAGGTGAAAGAGCAGTTAGAAGTGCTGGTGCTTTAGGACAAATAGTCGCTGCTTGAGCTCCAACTAAGAGTGCTTTATTGCCTTCTATTCCTATGGAAACTTTAGCTGACGTATCTTGCCATATACACTTAGTACAAGTGCACGGCGGTGGTGTTGCTGGTGGTGTTGGCAATGGGGGCTTTTTACAAAGAATTCCTGGAACTTTTGGTACAAGAGTTTTATCTTTCATAGTTAAAACTCTAAGTCCTCCTACAGTCGGTCCTGGGTCTGCTTTGATTACTTGGAATAATCCCCCAAAAGGACATGTTACCATTGCATCTTCTAACAAAAAATTACCTGGCATAATCAAAATCCTTTCCTTAAGTTATTTACGGAAGTAATTATGCCATAAATTCTAATACAAATCAAGTGCAAAATATGACATACTTTTTAAAGTATAATTATGCATTATAAACATTATTATAAATTTTCTTTACATTTCAAGCTTAAGTATGCATTTATAAAGCCATCTAGTTCCCCGTCCATAACTGAGTTTATATTACCTATTTCAAATCCTGTTCTATGGTCTTTAACCAATGTATATGGCATAAATATATAAGACCTGATCTGAGAGCCCCATGCAATTTCTTTTTGTACTCCCTTTATATCTTCAATTTTTTCTAAATGTTCTCTTTCTTTTATTTCTAATAATTTAGACTTCAACATTTTCATTGCTAGCTCTCTGTTTTGATGTTGGCTTCTTTCGTTTTGACAAGCAACAACTATTCCTGTCGGTAAGTGAGTTAACCTGACCGCTGAAGAAGTCTTATTTATATGTTGCCCTCCTGCGCCAGAAGATCTAAACACATCCATTTTTATATCGTCCGGTGAGATTTCTATTTCTATGTCATCTTCTATCTCAGGCATTACTTCTAGTGATGCAAATGAAGTATGTCTTCTGCCCGAGGAATCAAATGGTGATATTCTGACTAATCTGTGCACGCCCGCTTCACTTTTTAAAAAGCCATATGCATTAATACCTTCCACTAATACAGATGCACTTTTAATACCTGCTTCATCTCCATCTAAGCAATCTAACATTTTCACTTTATACCCGTGCTTTTCTCCCCAACGGCTGTACATTCTATACAACATCTCTACCCAGTCTTGAGCTTCTGTTCCTCCTGCGCCCGAATGGAATGTCAATATTGCATTGTTATTATCATATTCTCCTGTAAGCAATGTAGACAATGTCAAATTTTCTATCTTATTTTTAACTTTTTCATACTCTTGCTGACACTCCTCTAATAAATTTATATCTTCTTCCTCATTAGCTAGTTCAGTAAAGGTATAAGCATCTTCATACATAGATTTCAATTCGTTATAGTTATTAATCTTATTCTTTAAATAACTTATTCTTTGTAAAGTCTTTTGAGATTTTGTAGAATCATCCCAGAAATCTGGTGCCGTAGTCTCTTTTTCTAGCTCACTTATTTCTTTTTTTATCTCTTCAATTCCTAATGCATTATAAAGTTTTTCTATGTCTGGATGTAATTTTTTAAACATTAGTAAAATTTCTTCAAATTGTACCATAGTTGATAATCCGTCATCAATCAAATAGACAACGGATCTCACCACCTTTCTTTCTAATTATCATTTTCTTCCTTACTTATCGGACATTTTTCGCACCTTTTGTTACAAGATGAGCACTTGTTGCTTTTCATTCCTTTAATAATCGTATACAAAGAGCACAAAACTATCAAAACCGCTAATATAAATATAATGTAATTTATCATACTAAGTCCTTTCAATGACAAATATTGATTACTAAACTTCCTATTTGATATATCAATGCAGAAAATAACCATGCAACTACTAATTGATATCCAACAGATATCCACGTCCACTTAGGACTTCCCAATTCTTTTCTAATAGCTGATATAGCTGCTACACAGGGCGTGTATAATAAGACAAATATTATAAAAGAATACGCACTCAGGTTAGTAAATGTTTGAGATAATGCATTGACAGACTCCATCGTCGTATCGAAATTATATAAAACTGCCATGCTGCTCACTATCGATTCCTTTGCTATCACTCCCGTTAGTAATGATACTGATACTCTCCAATCGTTAAATCCGCATAAAGTAAATATAGGAGCTATAAGCTTTCCTATGCCAGCTAATATACTTTCTGAACTATCGCTTACTTGATTAAAAGAATAGTTAAAGGATTGCAAAAACCATATAATAATTGATGCCCCTAGCAAGACTGTGCCTGCTTTCATTAAAAAGTCCTTTACTCTTTCCCATGTGTGAATCAATAAACTCTTGAATGTTGGCAACTTATATGAAGGCAGTTCCATGACAAAGTTAGAACTTTCTCCTTTATTTAATGAATTCTTAAATAGCAAGGCTGTCCCTATCCCTAAAAGTATCCCTATTCCGTATATCGATATTATCACTAACGGTTGAATATCTTTAAAAAATGATGATATGATCAATAAATATACTGGCATTTTCGCACTACATGACATAAATGGCATTACCAAAATCGTCAGACGCTTCTCTTTCTTATTTTCTAGTATCCTGGTCCCTAAAACTGCTGGAACTGTACATCCGAAGCCCATTAGCATAGGTACAAAAGCTTTTCCTGACAATCCTATTTTCCTCAATGATCTATCCATTATAAATGCAGCTCTAGCCATGTAGCCACTGTCCTCTAAAGCTGATAACAAAGTAAACAATATGATTATCTGTGGTAAGAATGATAATACAGACCCTACTCCTTTTATGACTCCGTCTAAGACAAGACTTTTTGCCCAGTCAGCTGCCCCAAGGTTATTAAGCATATTCGACACGTTTACAGAAAATATATCATTTATAAAATATTCTACATATGACTTTAACAAATTGCCAAAAGGCCCAAAGGTTATATAAAATATTAAGAATATTAGTATAAAGAACGATGGAAATGCTAAAAATTTGTTGGTCAGTACATTGTCTATCTTATCCGAGCCTGTAGATTTGTTTTCTTTGCTTTTACTTATGCATTCAGAACATAATGAACATATAAATTTATATCGTTCGTCCGCTATTATCATTACGTGATCTACAAATTCAGTAGTATTAATAGAGTCTCTTAGTTTCAATATCTTATGTAGGACTTCTTTGTCTAAACCAAGTTTTCTTTGCTCTAGTAAATCCCCTTCAAAAAGCTTTATGCTTATAAACCTTCTTTTGTCATAGTCTTCTGGTTTTAATTCAGTTATTATATCCTCTATTTGCTCTAAAATTTCGTTAACTTTGCTTGAGTATATGTTCCTGATGCTTACCTTTTCGCAAGATTTGTATGTCTCCATCATTGCTGATAATAACTCTTCCATACCTAGTCTCTTGCTTGCCGATATCGGTACTACCTTTGCGCCTAATCGTTTTTCTAATTCTTTATAATTTATTACATACCCTTTCTTCTCAAGCAAATCAGTCATGTTCAATGCAATTACAATTGGCTTACCTAATTCTAATAACTGGGTCGTTAAATATAAATTTCTCTCAATATTAGTAGCATCTACTATGTTTATTATTATATCTGGATCTTCATCTAGTAAGAAATTCCTAGTAACTATCTCTTCGGGCGTGTAGGGAGATAAAGAATAAACTCCTGGTAGGTCCACTATCTTTGAATAAATCTTATTATAACAAAAAAAACCTTCCTTTTTCTCAACCGTTACTCCCGGCCAGTTACCAACGTATTGTTTGCTTCCAGTTAAGCTGTTAAATAAAGTCGTCTTACCACTGTTTGGATTTCCAAGCAGCGCAAAAGAAGGTAACTTTTCTTTAGAATCATTAATTTTGGTCACTTAATCATTCCTCCACTAAAACTATTATTTGATTTGCTTCAGATTTTCTAATACTTAATTCATATCCGCGAATGTTAATCTCTATCGGGTCTCCAAATGGCGCCTCTTTTTTCATTATGATCACAGCATTAGGAGTTATCCCCATGTCTATTATTCGTCTTCTTAAGGAACCGTAACTCTTGATACGTACTACTGTCCCTTTCTGACCTGGCTTTAAATCACTAAGTTTCTTTTCTATCATATTAATATCCTTTCTTTAAGGCTTATAAATAGTCTAAAATCTTAATCTATTATAACATATATTCTTTTAATTTAATAGTGTCATGCTTATCAAGTCTGACAACAAAAATACTAATTTTTATATCATTATTATAACATACAGTCCTTTGCTTTAACAGTCCCTTAAATATATCAATTTGATGACAAAAATTCGTTGTAATTTGCTATCAAATTAAACAAATTTCTTTTAATACATAAATAATATATTATACCACACTCATTATATTAATTCGTACTTGACAATAAAAACTATATGTGTTATGATTAAATTGTTTAATTTTATTAAAGAGGTGGTTTTTATGTCAAGATTTATTTATACCGGCTATAAGTATGAATTTGATAGCATCCCAGATCCCAGTACTGATTACTTCCAATCTTATTTTTATTGGTTGAATTTGTTGAATAGTGGATATGCTGTAGAATTTAAGATAGGTAATGATTCCTATTATCTCCCTACTGGAAAAAGTTTCGATAGATATGTAGTAGAAGAAATGACATATCTTGCACAAAGCCTATGCAATACATTTAATATAAAAGGGAAAATAATTAATACTGATTTGTTTGAAAATTATTTCCTTCAATTTGATAGCCCTGATGAATTGTATACAGATTTGGTAAATAAGGCTCGTAGCGGGAAGGCCCATGGTTGTAATTTCTCGCTTGTATACGACCCAGATAATAACGCTTGCTGGTGTAGGCTTTTTATAAATGGGCAAGAAGAGTCCTTTGTATATAATCCATACGTATGGTTACGAAGTATAAACTCTTGTAATTATGGTGGTGCTCACTCAATTGGTCCATTGTATTGGTGCGCTATGTATCCAGAAACCAAAGAATTATATGATAAAAAGGTAGCAAATGATTCAGCTTCTCTTGCAGTATCTCAAGTTCCTTTTTCACTTAGTGAAAATAATGCAAGCAATGAGACAGTTCTAAAATGTATCGTTAGAGAGAATAATAACAGTTGTTGGGAAGATTATTATACTAAAAATGTATCTGATGGTAGGCAATTTATTCAAAAGATTATGATAAATGGATACGAATATGCTATTCCCTGCTTAAGTGCAGTTTCAATGGGTAGATTTAGTTTTAATCATAAAGAGTTTCAAAGGAATGATCTGTTCTGGTTGCTATATACGATATATGCTGGCAAAGAAATTCCCAAATCATTAGACGCCTTACCTAGAACAATAGATCAATGCACAATGGAAATTAAGTTTACAAATCCTGAAGTAGTAAGAGAGTATAGTAGCGTTGAAGAATTTACCTCAGCTTATCCGGATGACTTCAGAGATATATTTGAACTTAGAGATAAACTTAAAGATGAATTAGAGTCTAAAAATAAAAAAGACGAAGATACATATAAAGAAATCATAGAGTCAACAAGCGAAGAAGGTCCATCTAACAAATATAAAGAAAACTTTAGCTATGCATGGGGTCAGGCAATGTTTACTATATTTAGTGGAAAGATTTACTCTTCCAGTTGCCCTGAAGATGCAGAAAGAGCTTTATTCTACATGCTTCAAGACTACGAATCAGAAGGCAAAACGATAACCGAAAGTAGTTTTGAACATGCAAGTGATATCTTATCCTTTGCCAGTTATGGATTTTATAAAAGAATGACATCATTTTGATAACAGAGACAGACCAACTGTTTACAGCTGGTCTGTTTATTTTATTTATTTTTAATAACTGTATCAGCAGAGACGTAACCGATTATATCATTATATCTAAAATGGAATCCATCTCCTATACTTATAAGTTTCCTAGTGCTTCCCAGTATAGAATCTCCAGTTCTTCCGTACTTAAATCTACCTATTCCCGAGTTCCCTCCAACCAGCACAACCGAATCAAGTACGACTGTATTTTCAGTATCTTCTATATACAAAGCTGATCCCCCATTACCTCCAAATAGAAGGCCGTCTCTTCCGTTCATACCGAATATAGCCATTCTATTCATATATATATTACCTTTTCTAATATCGATTGCATAATCTCCATCATTTTGCATAAAGACTCTACCATTTAGCAATGAAACGAATCCTATTTCTCCATCTGTTGTTTCAGTTTCTATATTGATACCAGTTTCGCACGATGTAAATACAATCTTATGACTATTAAAGTCTATAGTTATAGGAGTATTTATATATAACGGGCTGCTTAAAGCTATGTCATTAATTAATACTAACTTATCTCCCTTTTCAGCCTTTTGAACTCTATCTAGTAATGTCCTACTAGTACAGACTTCATATACGATATCACTATTTATAGATGCAAAGTTCAAACAGTTTAGAGTCTTATTATGCTTTTTAGCAAAGGTACTTGAGAATGTAAATATATATAGAAATATTAAAATAATATTAAACAGTATAATATTCAAACGTAAAAACTTCTTCATTCAATCATCTCCATTATCATTTACATGATAAAAAATTCAATCACTTTGTAAGTACGTCATACATATTTCTAGCATATTGGTGAGCTTTATCCAAGTTATGGTCCAAATAATTTCCACATTCTTTCAAGGAGACACCTGGGATATCATCATTGAATTCATATATAAATTTTAATGTGTCTATAACCAATTCCTTAACGGTCTCATAGTCTAGATTTCTAACTAAGAAATAGAATCCAGTTCTACATCCCATAGGTCCAACATAAATTATTTTATCACTATATTGGCTATTCCTAACGAATGTAGCAAATAGATGTTCAAATGTATGAATTCCATCGTTTTCTAGGTACGGAGGGGTATTTGGCTTTACCATTCTTATATCATAAGTAATTATATCTCCATCTTGTCTTGATATATATAATCCTTTTTCCATTTTAGTATGGTCCACTTCAAAACTTTTTATTTTTTTCATATAATTAATTACATCCTTTCTGGTACGGATATTCCCAAGATATCCAATAGTTTTAAGTTTGTATTATAGACTATTTCAGATAATCTAAGCCAAGACTCTCTTTTTTGTTCGTCTTGTTCTGTCAATATATGATTTTCTGAGTAAAAATTATTATATATACTTGATAATTTAAAAATATATTCTTCCAATTCATTCAAACTCTTAGAATCGTATGCAGATTTCAAGACTTTATTAACAGATAATAGACTTAATATTATATTCATGTCATATTGATTATAAATTCCCTTTATTGATTTATGCTCCATCTTATTTTCTTCTGCTTTTTTCAATAAAGATCTTATTCTTATCGTAGAATATAATAGATATGGACCAGTTTTTCCTGACAGATCACTAAATTTAACTGGATCAAATATATAATCAGTAGTCCTATTGGTTAATAGATCTGCATATTTTAGTGCAGATATAGCTATTTCTTCTGATATTTTTTCTCTGTTTTCAATTATTTCTTCATTTAATCTTTTTAATGTCTCTTGCTTTACTAAATCTATCAATTGAAATAGTGGCATAGACCCTCCCTCACGGGTCTTAAATGGTTTTCCATCTTTTCCATTCATCGTTCCAAAACCGATAAAAATAAGCTTAACATCTTTAGGGACTATTCCAGATTTATATGCGGCTCTAAAAACTTGTTTGAAATGCATTTCCTGTCTATTATCGACTACATACCAAATCTCATCCGGGTTAAATCTTTTCATTCTAGAGTAGATAGTTGCTATTTCAGTTGTACTATATAATACTGCGCCGTCAGATTTTTCTAATATCATAGGAGGAATTGTTTCCTTATCATCTTCCTCTGACACATTCATTATGAGTGCTCCCTGATCTTCATAAGCAAGTCCTTTTTCTTTCAAATAGTTAATTACTTCCGGTATATATTTCGAAGCATCACTTTCTCCTTCCCATAGATCAAAAGAAGTATTTATTCTAGAATATGTTTCTTTAATATCTCCTAATGATATATCCATTATATATTTCCATATAGCATTATATCCCCTATGTCCATTTTGCAAGTCATATGTAATTTTTCTTGCTCTTTCCATCAAATCCTTATCTTCCTTTGCCTTTTTGCTAGCCTTTGGATAAAGTTGCTCTAAATCTTTCAATGATATATCTATCTTGTCGGTATATTCTCCCTCATAGTTGTCATCAAAATACTGAAGATTTGGAAACATATTTTGTATTTCCATTATTATCATACCAAATTGTAGTCCCCAATCCCCTAGATGTACGTCTGCAATAACTTCTTGTCCTAAACTTTTAGCCAATCTTTTTAATGCCTCGCCTATATTTGCACTTCTCAGGTGTCCAACGTGCATAATTTTTGCTACATTTACTCCACCGTAATCAATTATAATTTTTTTCTTTGTATTCTCATCTTCATTATAATTAATATTATCTACATCATTATAGACTTCATTTATATACGATGCCAATGCTTCCTCGCTAAGAGATATATTAATAAATCCTGGGCCAGCTATGTTAATATCTTTAAAGTCATTACATTTTTCCAACTCACTAACTATTTGCGAAGCCACATCTCTAGGAGGTTTATGTAAGTTCTTAGCCAAAGCCATTGCTCCGTTATACTGGAACTGACCAAATTCAGGTCTAGACGAGACATTTAGTACTACCATATCCGAGTCATATCCACAATTTCTTAATGCATTTGCTATAATTTCTTCATATTTATTAAAAAAATCAATCATTTAAATCCCTCATTTTAAGATATATTAAAAAATTTTGTATCAAGGACATGACAATGCTTTAAAATACAAGTCATTCTTGATACTTTTCAATTATATCACAACAAATTCTTACTCTCAACTAAATATTATAAATTCTCAATCTTTATTTTATGATTCTTATTTTTGCTGTCGTATACTATACCTACAGCAAACTTCTCTCCCGTGCAGTCATCCAATGCTTCCACGTACCTTCTTTCTCTTATCTGCTTTATTGCATCTTCAGGCGTTGAGTCTTTTTTTAATTCCAATATAAATGCTGGTTGAGATCTGTCATACGGATGGAATACAAAGTCTGCTAGCCCTGCCCCTGCTCGTTCTTCTCTCCTTATGCTATATTTGTCTCTTGCACAAAGATATACTAATGTTACTACACATGACAATGAATTCTCATCATTATATTTCAATAGTGGGATATTATAATCGTGCGCTTTTTGTATTATTTCTTCCATTTTCTTTGTGTCTTTGTTCAAAGTTGCATCCAACATTTCTTTTGATTTCTTTATTATTTCTGATAATTCATCGTTCTCACAACCTATTTCCAATGCTTCATCAAACTTTAATTGTAATTCTCGATTCGGTATTCTTAATTTTCCATTATAATAACTTAAAAGTCCATAATTGACCATTGCTGAAAACAATTGATTCTTAGTCTTGAATGATATTTTTTCAGCAGTATATTCTCTTAATGCTATTTCTATATCAATTCCTGATATCATTTCTATTATATCGTCCTTCGATCCGTCTATATTCATATTAATAAATGGTATTATTTCATTCATCGTCCCAGTATTTGTCCAATAACTCTGACAACTTGCTTTATTTAATGCGAATGATACTGACCTGGGATTATACAAGTCTATCCCGTCGTGGGTTTTGTATCCATTATACCATTCCTTTAGTTCAGTCATGGATATTTTATCTTGTCTTTTGCATAATTCTTTCACTTCGTCCTCAGTAAATCCAAAGTATTTATCAAATGTTTTATCATTTATCATTGTACATTCGTCAAACATATTCAATGTCGAGCCATCAAAATACTTTGCTACCGGTAGTATTCCTGTCATGTATACTAGTTTTACATATGATTTTCCTTTTAGTAGGTTCTTTAGGAATGTTATAAATGAATCTCTCTCTTCTTCTGTAAATAGGTTATTATTAAATATATAATCCCATTCGTCTATTATAAATATAAATCCTTCCTTTTTTCTTTTAAATACTTGATCAAATATATCATATAGCTCCATCTGCGGTATTATTTTTAAATCCGGACACATTTCTTTTAAGTCTTCTGTAATAAACACCTCAAATCTATCTATATATTCTTCATATGTGAAATTCTTCTTATTGGGCACTCCACTAAAGTCAATATATATTACATTATGCTTATTCAAGTGCTCTAAATATGTCTTGCTTTTACTTATTTCTAATTTATCAAATAGATACTTAAAGTCTGC
>CAKSSR010000002.1 GCA_934489735.1 uncultured Eubacteriales bacterium
ACCGGTATCCCTGCTACCATCTGTACTATATCATTCTTTATTTCTTCTATGTCATTATTGATATAATATAATATCTCGTCCATTGGCCCTGTGTTCGTCCAATATCCCTGACATATTCCATCTTTAAGTGCACATACTACTGACCTTGGGTTATATATTTTTAAACCATTGCATGTACAATATCCATCATACCAAATTCTCAATTCATCCATTGTAACTTTTTCTTGCTTTTTACATAAATTTTCTACCTCTTCATCTGTAAATCCAAAATATTTGTCATAAGTATAATCATTCATCACATTGAATTCACAAAACATATTAAATCCTGATCCTGATGAATATTTTGCTATTGGTAACACTCCTGTCATGTACGCAAGCTCTACATATGGTCTATCTTTTAATAAATCCTCTAAAAATCTTAAAAATTCTTTCCTATCGTCTTCCGAAAATAGATTGTTATTAAATATATAGTCCCATTCGTCTATTATAAATATGAATTCCTCTCCTGTTTCATTAAACAAATCCTCAAAAATCTTTCCTAATTTATTATTCTCGTCAATATTTACTATATGAAATTCTTCTTTTATATCCTTTATCACCTGTTCTGTAAAGCACTTCATATATTCATCGTAATTTTTATAACCAGATGTTGGTTTGCTAAAAGTAATATAAACTACGTTGTGCTTATTTAAATGCTCTAAATATGTCTCACTTTTGCTTATCTCAAGTCTATCAAATAGTTCCCTGAAATTAGCTTTCTTTGAATAATAGCTAGCCAACATCATTGCATTTACTGTCTTGCCGAACCTTCTTGGTCTTGTTATGCATACATATTGTGAGGCTGTCCCTACTAATTCATTCATTTTCTTTATTAATTTCGTCTTATCTACGAAAAATTTCTCTTTGGATACCAATTCAAATTCATTATTTCTAAAGTTTCCATTTAAAAAATATGCCATAATTGCAGTTCCCCTTTAAGTCCTTTCTTCTATTTTTCTCCTACATGTTTCTTTTAAATATTATATTAGATCTCTTATACAAATGCAAATATCCACCTATCTGATTCAATCTCGACAGGTGGATGTTCTATAATATAAGTTCTTAATTGTTTACATCAATTACTCTAGGTAAAAGATTAATTTTCGCCTCTGGTTCTAATTGCTGCTTGAGCTGCGGCTAATCTTGCTATCGGCACGCGGAATGGAGAGCAAGATACGTAATTCAATCCTACATTATGACAGAATTCTACTGTTGACGGATCTCCTCCATGTTCACCACAGATTCCTAATTTAATGTCAGGTCTAACTTGTCTTCCTAACTCGCAAGCCATTTTTACTAGTTTGCCAACTCCAACTTGATCTAGTCTTGCAAATGGATCTGACTCATATATCTTATTATCATAATATGAATCTAAGAACTTACCTGCGTCATCTCTACTGAAGCCAAATGTCATCTGAGTTAAGTCATTTGTTCCAAAGCTGAAGAACTCTGCTTCTTTTGCTATCTCATCGGCAGTTAATGCAGCTCTAGGAATTTCTATCATTGTTCCTACATGATACTTGAGCTCTACTCCTGCTTCTTGTATCAATTTGTCTGCTGTAGCTACTACTACATCCTTAACAAATTTTAATTCTTTTACTTCTCCTACTAATGGAATCATGATCTCTGGTACTATATTGTACTCTGGATGCTCACCATTTACTTTAATTGCTGCATTGATGATTGCAGTTGTTTGCATCTCTGCTATTTCTGGATAAGTAACTGCTAGACGACATCCCCTATGTCCCATCATCGGGTTGAACTCATGAAGACTTGAGATAACTGCTTTCAATTCCTCTACTGAAATTGATAACTCTCCTGCAATTTCTTGAATATCTTCTTCTTTAGTAGGTAAGAACTCGTGAAGTGGCGGATCCAAAAATCTAACTGTCATTGGTTTGCCCTCTAATACTCTGTACATTTCTTCAAAGTCACCTTGTTGATAAGGTAAAATCTTAGCTAATGCAGCTTTTCTTGCTTCTTGAGTCTTAGATACTATCATCTCTCTGATAGCTTTGATTCTGTCTCCTTCAAAGAACATATGCTCAGTTCTGCATAGTCCTATTCCTTCTGCTCCAAATTTAACTGCTTGTTCTGCATCTTTAGGAGTGTCTGCATTCGTACGAACTCTTAATACTCTTACATTGTCAGCCCATGTCATGAATCTGTCAAAGTCTCCTGAAATCTGAGCGTCTACAGTCGGAATAGCTTCACCATATATTGCCCCTGTTGAACCATCTAAAGATATATAATCTCCTTCTTTGATCGTTTTGCCAGACAATACAAAGTATTTCTCTTCTGCATTAATCTTTATGTCTCCACAACCTGAAACGCAACATGTTCCCATGCCTCTTGCTACAACTGCTGCGTGAGAAGTCATTCCGCCTCTAACTGTTAATATACCTTCTGCTGCTGCCATTCCTTCAATGTCCTCAGGAGATGTCTCAAGTCTTGCTAATATAACTTTCTCTCCTCTTTGTGCCCACTCTTTAGCATCTTCAGCTGTGAATACGCATCTTCCACATGCTGCTCCTGGTGATGCTGCCAAGCCTTTTCCAATTGGTTGAGCTTTCTTTAATGCCTCTACGTCAAATTGTGGATGTAGTAAAGCATCTAATTGCTTTGGATCAACTCTTAGTACTGCTTCCTCTTCGCTGATCTTACCTTCGTCTACCAAGTCTACTGCAATTTTTAATGCAGCTGCAGCTGTTCTCTTACCATTTCTCGTTTGTAACATATAGAGCTTACCATTTTCAATAGTAAATTCCATGTCCTGCATGTCTGCATAATGATCTTCTAATGTCTGAGCTATTTTAGCAAATTGCTCATATACCTCTGGCATGTTTTCTTTTAAATCATCAATGTGTAATGGAGTACGAATTCCTGCTACTACGTCTTCACCTTGTGCATTCATTAAGTACTCTCCAAATAATTTCTTCTCGCCTGTAGCTGGATCTCTAGTAAATGCTACACCTGTTCCAGATGTCTCTCCAAAGTTTCCAAATACCATTGACTGAACGTTAACAGCTGTTCCCCAGCTATATGGAATGTCGTTCATTCTACGATATACGTTTGCTCTCGGATTGTCCCATGAACGGAAAACCGCTTTGATAGCTTCCATGAGCTGAACTTTCGGATCTTCTGGGAAATCTTCGCCTTTGTTTTCTTTATAAAAAGCTTTAAATTTCTCTACAAGTGCCTTTAAATCGTTAGCATCTAGCTCTGTATCTAACTTAACGCCTTTCTGCTCCTTCATTTCATCTATAATTTTTTCAAACTCTGACTTTGGAAGCTCCATAACCACGTCTGAGAACATTTGAATAAATCTACGATATGAATCATATGCAAATCTCTCATTGTTAGTAATAGAAATGAGTCCCTCTACAACTGTATCATTTAAACCTAAGTTTAATATAGTATCCATCATTCCTGGCATTGACGCTCTAGCTCCTGAACGTACTGATACCAATAAAGGATTCTTAGCATCCCCAAACTTTTTCCCAGTAATCTCTTCCATTGTAGCAAGATTGTCATAAATCTCTTTTTCAATTTCTGAAGCTATTTTCTTACCATCGTCATAATATCTGGTACATGCTTCTGTAGTAACTGTAAATCCTTGTGGAACTGGCATGTTTAATCCTGTCATTTCAGCAAGATTTGCTCCCTTTCCACCGAGAAGTTCTCTCATTTTTCCATTACCTTCTGAAAATAGATAGACATATTTGTCGCTCATAATCAAAATACCTCCTAAAAAATAAACATATCGATGTCTACTATTAAAAAAATAGTAACATAGATATCCATTAATCAGTGTCAATGCACCGAATCTTATATAAGTTTACTACAATTCAAACCACTTTGTCAAGCAAAAAGTAGCTGAAATCTTAACACCGCCATTTATATTTATGTAATTTGTCACAGAAAAGACTTGACAAAAAAAAAAAAACAGTATAATTATTTTATAAGTCATATTTTGACTTAAATTTATTTTATAAAGGAGATATTAATTATGCTAAATGATAATCAAAATGAAGAACTACCCCATGATATAACAAGGGACATCGCATGTACATTAATGCCATATGAAAATGAAATGTTAATCATTCCTGACCATTTTGACGGAGTTATTTACGAATCTGCTTTTGCAGAACGCACCTTCAAAAACATAAAGGCCAACAATATTACTCAAATAAAGAGCGGTGCATTTTATGCTTGCAGGTCCTTAGTAGAGGTTGATTTTCCAAATGTTAATATAATAGATGATGAAGCATTTAATTATACTATGATAGAGATATTGAAACTACCAAAACTTGAAACAATATCATCATGCACATTCACAGATATGGAAAAACTAAAGGCTATACATATGTATAATCTAAAAAATATAACAAACACATCTATAATGTTTGAACTATGCCCTAATCTAGAAGAAATTCGTATAGGAAATGAAAAAATTGGTCGTGAAATATTAAATAGATTAGACCCTCAATGTGAAAAAGTTCGAATTTATATTGGTGACTCTGACGAACCAATAAATGAAAACTTTTCAGACCTTACAGATATATATACAAAAACTGCACAACACCTTCTAAATTCCGAATATTATGTTGATGGCACTTTAACAATCCCAGAAAACTTTAACGGTATGATAGCCAATAACGCATTTATAACAAACGAATCAATAAAATCCATCAATTTTAACAATATTAAAATAATCGGTGATAATTCTTTTAATGGCTGTAAGAACTTAATAGAAGTTTACGGAGATAAGGTTACTAAAATTGACGTTGGAGCGTTTTGTTCATGTGGTAAATTAAACAAAATCAACTTCCCGAATGTTAATGAGATTTTTAATTGTGCATTTAGCTACTGTAAGGATTTAACTCAAATTAGCTTTCCAAATATTCAATTAATTGATTCACGAACATTTCATAAATGTGAAAAATTGCAGCAAGTTCAATTACCGTCCGTCACTGAAATTAAAAATTCTGCATTCTCTTGCTGCTCAAATTTAGAAAATATAGACTTACCGAATGCAGAAACTATTGGTAACGGTGCATTCTCTCTTTGTGGAAAGCTACATGAAATTAATATTCCAAAAGTTAGCACGCTTGGGCCAGAATGCTTTTCCGGTTGCGAAAGTTTGACTGAAATCAAGCTGCCATCTATGATTAACTTTGGGAGAAGTTTATATCAATTTCCTTCCTCATTAAAAAAGATATATATACCAAGTATAGAAAGCTTTAATAAATCAATATTTGAATTTTGTTGGCATTTAGAAGAAATAATTACAGGTACACCTGAACAGTGTGAATTAATCTTCAATAACATAGATGAAGTAAACAGAAGAAGACTTATAAATGGCACTTGCAAATTGTTTTATGAAGGCGAAGTTTGGGATTGCCAAGCTTATTTAGAACAATTAGAAGCACAAAGGCGGCAAGAAAGAGAAAGATTAATACAAGAAAACCAACAGATAATTGACAATTTCTTTGAAGCATTTAAAACTCCTGAAGACGACATTAGGAAAGATGAAATTTGTCCAATATGTCAATCAAAATTTAATGAATTGGAAAGTGGCAACTTCGTTTGCACAATGCATGAAGATCCAAAAAGCAGGGTACAGCATCAGATTTGTAAAGATTGCTTCTTCGGATTAATAAAATTTAATGATTACACTTCTTCTTGTCCAATGTGTAAAGAGAACTTAGGAATTCCAGATGACGTTATAAAAGCGATTAAAGCAATCACCGAATTGGAACAACAAGACAATAACTAAATTAAAAGAAAGCGACCTAAATGAACATGTTTCACAGGTCGCTTTGTATTTGATAAGACTTAATAAGATATAAGTTATTTTTGTATAAAAAAATTGACATATGAGCAAAAAGATGATATAATTATTCTATAAGTTATATTCTAACTTGAAATTAATTTAATAAGGGGATGTTAATTATGTTAAATGACAATCTAAATGAAAATAATGAAAATTCGGTGGATAATCAAAACAAAGAATTACATGATATAACAAAGGAAATAGCAGCCACACTGAGAACAGATAATAATGGAACTTTAGTAATTCCTGAAAATTTTGATGGAATAATTTATGATGGTTCTTTTTGGGCCTAGTTAGGTCTTGTGAACGTAGTAGCTGATAGTATTAGTAAAATATATTCAAATGCATTTGAATTATGTATTAATCTTAAAAATGTTAGTTTCAGAAATGTTACTGAAATACGTAGTGGAGCATTCCAGGTTTGTGATAACATAAAGTCTCTCGATTTGCCAAAACTTATAACATTATCATCAAGTGCATTTTCATCAATGAAAAGTTTAGAAACTGTATGTATGTTTAATCTTGAAGATATAGTAGATAAGTCTCCAATGTTTACAGGATGTCCTAAACTTAAAGAAATTCGCATAAAAGATGAAGAAATAGGACGACAAATATTAGATCTTCTAGATCCCGATCTTAAAGAGGCAAAGGTTTATATTGAAGATTCTGACAAACCACTAGAAAATAATATAGTTCCAGATTTTACAGATCTTAAAGACATATCTAAAAAAATCGCTGCAAGTTTAATAGCTTCACCACAATACTATGATTCTAATGGAGTTTTAGTAATTCCAGAGAACTTTAATGGCGAAGTAAACGCTGGGGCATTTAGTAAAAGTACTTATATAGGATCTATAGACCTCAATGCAATCGAAAAAATTGGTGAAAGTTCATTTTCTAATTGTATAGGCTTAAAATCTATTTCTGGTGAAAATGTCACTGAAATTAACCTTATGGCATTTCATTCCTGTACGGAACTAGGAAAAGTTAATTTTCCAAATGTTGAAAAACTCGATTCTGCTGCATTTTTAGGCTGTACAAGTTTAGAAACTTTTGATTTTCCTAAAATAGAGACTATTCCGCAACAATGTTTTGGCTGTTGTGATAAGTTAACTGAAATTACTCTTCAAAATATCGTTTCAATTGAAACAGGTGCATTTTCGAAGTGTGAAAATTTGTATCAAGTTTATTTAATGTCTACAAAAAATATTGAACAAATGGCATTTTCTAACTGTCACCAATTAAAAATTGTATCTATGCCAAATATAGAAAGTCTTGATCCAACAGCATTTAACTTTTGCAATCTATCTACCATTATAACGAGTACATTCGAAAAATGTAATCTGATCTTTGAGAGTTTAGACAATAATAACAGATTGAGGATAAAACGTGGCGAGTGTTATATGTTTTATGGAAGTTGTCCTGAAAATTATCGTTCCTACTTAGATACATTAAAAGAACAAGAAAATCAAGAAAAAGAAAGACTAATACAAGAAAAGCAACAAATAATTGACAATTTCATTGAACCATTCAAAACCTCTGAAGCAGATATTGTAGCAGAAGACATTTGCCCAATATGCAACTCAAAATTTAATGAATTAGACAAATTGGAAAACAACAACTTTGTGTGCACAATACACGAAGATCCAAAAACCAAGGCAAAGCACCTAGTTCACAAGAGATGCTTTTTATCATTGATACAGTTTAGAGATCACAAGTGTCCAATATGCGATGAGCCATTAGATATTCCAGACGACATCGGGCAAGCATTTGATGAACTCATCAAATTAAAACAACAAGACGATGATTAATTAACAAAATTTTAATAATTTAATCCGCCAGAAGCCACCCATGTCTTATGAGTGGCTTAATTAGTATGCACAACATATGTAATAAAAGTGATGGTAGGATATCACAACTAGTTTAAGACCATATCATAAAAGACATTTTCTGACATAATATATATATTTTTACCTTTCAGTATCAATGCCTCCATCAGCGATAAATTCTACCTTTTGATAATGAAAACATGATTGCTAATATAGCAATCCCATTTAATTATATTAACCAATTACTTCAAAAGACTCTATTTCCTTCAGGTCGTCCCCATTTACAATTTCTGGTTCATTCTCATCCAATACGATTCTATATGAACAAGAAAGATATATCTCTATATCGTCGCAAACACAAGGTATTTTGTAATCAGTTCCTCTACTGCTACCGTCATAACATTCATTCTTAAATTCATCCCATAAACAATTTTTGATATCTTTAAATTCTGTCTTCTCATCAAAATTTTTTGATTTAGCATCTTCTATAGACAAAGGTGTCCCATCATAATTTCCATATAATACAGACCACAGTTGTCTATTATTCCATAACAAACCCCTTGTCTAAAATCAAAATTACGCTTTACAACACTAGTTCTATAATCATTGGGATTTATATCGTACTCGTAAAAAAACTCGTAGTCGTCATTAGACCATGACGGTCTAGCCTTTTGATAGATTTTTATCATTCCTGTAAAATCCTTTTTACAAATTAAAAACTTTGCCATTTCAATCACTCCTTTTAAAATTTATCGCATTTATCATTATGGCATATATATATATTGTCAAGTCTTTTTGTATAAAATTTAGAGCAACCGCATGAAAAAATTTCAAATATATCACTCAGAACTTAAAAATCAGAAAGTAACAACTCTGTTTGCACAATGCATGAAGATCAAGAAAGCAAAGTGCAACATCAGATTTGTAAGGATTGCTTCTTAGGATCAATACAATTTAAAAATTACAATTGCCCAATATGTAGGAGATACTTAGGAGTTCCAGGAGAGGTAATACAAGCAATTGAAACAATTGTTGAATTAGAACAGCAAGACAATAATTAAATTAAAAAAGCGACTAAAACAAGTATATATTTCACAGATATTTTTGCATTTGATCAAACTTAAGCAAAATATAGGTAACTTTTACATGAAAAATTGACAATTAAATTAAAAAATGATATAATACAACTTAAAAATTATAAAAAAGAGGTGCTAATTATGTTAAACAATGATTTAGTCAATGATTTCTTTGAAGCGTCTAAAACGCCCGAAGAAGAAATTAAATCAAATGAATATTGTCCGATATGTATGTCAAAATTGGGAGAATTAGATGGAGATAATTTTGTTTGTACGATGCATAAAGATAAAGAAATAGGAGAACCGCATCAAATTTGTAGAGATTGTTTTCTAATGCTATTACAGGATCAAAAGTATGACTGCCCGATATGTAAAGCAAACTTAGAGATTCCAGAAGAAGTCAAACAAGAAGTTTAAAACAATCACCGAATTGGAACAACAAGACAATAACTAAATAAAAAAAAGCAACCTATGCGAGCAGATCTCACAAGGTTGCTTTTAATATGCTCTGTATTGAATAACAAAAAGTGATAAAAGCCAGCTGAAGTTAATATCTTTGAAAACCAGTGCTGAAATTTATCACATTTTTTCTCATCATTTGCTAGAAAATCCATCTGGATTATTCTTTTGCCAGTTCCACAAATCCTTACACATGTCATATATATCATATTTTGTCTTCCAATTCAATTCTTTGTTTGCCTTACTTGGATCTGAAAAGACTACAGGTAAATCTCCTGATCTTCTCTCACCAAATTCATAATTTATCTTTATTCCGTTAGCCTTTTCGAATGCATTTACCACTTCTAAGACACTATATCCTTTACCCGTGCCCAGGTTATAGTAGTCAATGCCATTGACATCGTTCAATTTTTCTAAAGCTTTTATATGTCCCCTAGCCAAATCGACCACATGGATATAGTCTCTAATGCAAGTCCCATCGGGTGTGTCATAATCTTTCCCAAAAATCGTAAGTTTATCAAGCTTACCTATAGCGACTTGTGATACATATGGTAACAAATTATTAGGAATTCCTAATGGATCTTCCCCGATCAAGCCACTTTTATGAGCTCCTATTGGATTAAAGTACCTAAGTACTATTATTTTCCAATCGTTATTAAAGTTAGATATATCTTTTAGCATCAATTCTATAATATATTTAGATCTACCGTAAGGATTGCTCACATCGCCTATATCATATGTTTCTTTATACGGTGACTCATTACTGCCATATACCGTCGCCGAGGAACTAAATACCAGCTTTTTAACTTCAAATCTTTCCATTACCTTTAACAGGTTTACAGTTCCTGATATATTATTATCAAAATACTTTATTGGTTCTTTACAGGACTCACTTACTGCTTTAAGTCCGGCAAAATGTATTACAGCATCTATATCATTTTCTAAAAAAATTTCAGTCAATTTGTCATAATTTCTTAAATCGCACTCATAGAACTTCACCTTTTTACCACTTATCTTTTCTATTCTATTGATAGCCTCTGGATTACTATTAGAGTAGTTATCCAATATTATTATATTATAACCAGATTCAAGCAATTCCACACATGTATGACTACCTATATATCCAGCTCCACCTGTAATCAATAAATTTTCCATACTTATCCCACCTATTCTTAATTATTTTATTTGTAATCTTGATATAGCCTTTGTTTTTCCAGTTTGTTCATCTATATTAAATACGACGCAATCCATTTTACATTCTCCTATAGATGTTTCAAAGCGAACTGGCATTTTTTCTTTCATTTTTCTTATAGACAATTCTTTTTTCACTCCCAATACTGAATCTATTGTTCCAGTCATGCCCAAATCCGTTATATATCCAGTACCTTTTTCTAAAATTGTCTGATCCGCCGTTTGAATATGAGTATGCGTTCCAAATATTGCTGAAATTCTTCCATCCAAATAAAAGCCCATCGCTCTTTTTTCTGCAGTTGCCTCAGCGTGAAAGTCCACTATTGTTATAATTGGTTCTTTATCCTTTTCCAAAATTTCATCCATTGCTAAAAATGGGCAAGCGAAGCTATCTATATACACATTGCCGATTAAATTTATTATCCTAACATTAATTCCCTTTACATTTATTATACATGAACCTTTACCGGGCGTAGTCCTTTTAGGATAATTTATTGGTCTTATTATATATGGATTTCTATTTAATTCTTCATAAACTTCTTTCCTTCTAAATGCATGATTGCCCGTAGTAATAACGTCCACACCTGCTGAAAACAATTGCTTAGCCGAATAAGGAGTTATTCCATTTCCGTCTGCTGAATTCTCTCCATTTGCTATAACCAGGTCTATTTCTTTAATTTCTTTTAACTTACTCAATTTATCTCTTAAAAAATTGCATCCCACTTTGGCAACTACGTCACCTATAGCTAAAATATTCAAGTAATCACCTCTCCATTTTATTAAATAGAAATGGAGCATTCTCTATTTTTAAAAGAATTGCCCCTTATCTTTCTATTTTGCATAGTCCACTACTCTGTTTTCTCTTATCATACTAATTTTTATTTGTCCAGGGTAGTCTAATTCGGACTCTATTTTCTTACAGATTTCTCTGGCCAATAATGGCATTTCATCGTCACTTATTATATCGGGCTTAACTATTATTCTTACTTCTCTACCTGCTTGAATTGCGAAGCTTCTTTCTACTCCTTCGTAGGATGAAGCTAATCCTTCTAATTTCTCCAAACGTTTTATATAGCTGTCTAGATTTTCTCTTCTAGCTCCTGGTCTTGCTGCTGATATTGCATCAGCTGCCTGAACTATCCAAGCTATAGAACTATTTGGCTCTATGTCACCATGATGTGCAGCAATTGCATTTAATACTATTTCATTTTCTTTATACTTTCTAGCAATTTCTACGCCCAGATCCACATGAGATCCTTCCAATTCATGATCTACTGCTTTTCCAATGTCATGCAAGAGACCACTTCTCTTGGCAAGTAAAGCATCTGCGCCTATTTCTGATGCCAAAGCCTCACAAATATAAGCTACTTCTATAGAATGTTTCAACACATTTTGTCCATAACTCGTACGATATCTTAATCTTCCCAATAATTTTACTATTTCTGGATGAACTCCAGTTATTCCTATTTCCATTACAGCTCTCTGACCATCTGTTTTTATTGCTGCTTCTACTTCTTTTCTAGCCTTCCCTATCATTTCCTCTATTTTTGCTGGATGAATTCTACCATCCATTATCAACTTTTCCAAAGTTATTCTTGCCACTTCTCTCCTAACCGGATCAAAACATGATAAAGTTATAGCCTCAGGAGTGTCATCTATTATCAAATCAACCCCTGTCAGTGTCTCTATAGCTCTAATATTTCTACCTTCTCTTCCAATTATTCTTCCTTTCATTTCATCATTCGGTAATGGTACTACAGATATTGTAGCTTCTGATACATATTCTGATGCACATCTTTGAATAGCCACAGATAAAACTTCTTTTGTCTTCTCATCCATCTCATCTTTCAGATTTTGTTCGAATTCTCTTATTCGAACTGCTTTATCATGTAATAACTCTTCCTCTAATGTCGAGAACAAATACTCTCTAGCTTGTTTTGAAGTAAATCCTGATATCTTTTCTAACATATCAAATTGACTCTTCTTTAATGTCTCTACTTCATTAAGTTTCTCATCAACTTGCTTTACCTTGTCAACTATTATTTGTTCCTTAACATCAATAGATTCAGACTTTTTGTCAAGCAATTCTTCTTTTTGTTGAATTCTGCGTTCTTGTCTTTGAACTTCCTTGCGCCTCTCTGAAATATCCTTCTCTGCACTATTTATTAGCTTATGCACCTCGTCCTTTCCTTCTAAAATTATCTCCTTTTTCTTAGCCTCTGCATTTCTAATAGACTCATCTAATATTCTTTTTGCCTCTATTTCAGCTGAACCTATCTCCGCCTCAGCAATTCTCTGCCTATATTTATTTCCTAAGATAAAAAATATTATTGAAAATATAACTCCGACGAGAATAATAAGTAAAATAAATAACCATAGTTCCAAGTCTATATTTGCACCTCCTCAAAATCAATCAAATATGCATTAAACTTTGCATAATAAATCTTGAAACAGAATAAATATATCATGTCAATTATCAATATATTTACCCATGACGTAAATCTAGTCTTAATTTTAGTCAAAAATATCACGTCGTAGTATAGTTTAGCACAATTCAAAAACAAAAGCAACCATATAGATACTAAAAATCTTAATATGGTTGCAAAATTATTTAATTCTTTTAATTGTCTTAAATTAAGTAATTAATATATCTATACGTATTTCTAACATTTCCTATTCTACGTCTAGGATAGCGCTTACGTCTCTCTATGTCCTTTCTAGCTTCTTCTATACTAATCTTTCTATCAGTAGACATTACAGAAATCCCAATTGCCCATTCAATATCGAAGCCTTTCTTTACAATTTCTTTATAATTTTTAACATATTGTAAAATCTTTTCATTGTCGAAAGGTCCCCCCATAACGAATACACAACCCATATTTATACCAGCATTGAAGTGTGAGTAATAATAAGCATGTATCGGTTCTAGTTTGTCCGATATACATTTTTTAAATAACGAATCAAAACTTGAAGAATTTCTCTCTTCTAGCGTTACAAGTACTATAGTAGAATTAAATTCTAGTTCATAAAACTTAGCATATTCTTTAGCTAACTCATCGTCTAGTCCCTGTTCCTTACAATATAAGTACATATATCTATAATTATTTGAACCATCTATATCCACGCCTTCACGAACAATAGCTCTTTCTTTCGATTCCTTAATAGACATCCCTTGTTCATAGTCCTCAGTAAATTCTTTTAAGAACTTTTCACTTCTGCCTTCTTTTGATAATTCATATAAAGACTCTACCAAATCATCTTGATTCCAGTAGTCTTCTTTTGCACCTATTTCGTATGCTTTACCACATCTATCTGCTTCTGTTCCATTTAATCCTCTTGCAATGCAATAAGTATATGCATACGCATACGTCATGCTCTTATCTTTTAAATCTAACGATTCATATGTGCTTGATAATTTATCAACTGATTCAATCTCGCTTCTTCTAAATAATGCATAGAACTTAGCATACTTAGGACTCTTCCCATTGCTTACAAGCTGTGCATAGTCACAGCAAAACCTTGCTGCATGGAAGTAATTATATTCAACAAAGTTCTTCCTATCTATCAAATCATATAAGCCTTGGACTCCTTTTTCGCTCTCTTCTGCAAACATTTCTGCTTCTTCTTTGCTTTTCCCGATATAGATACAATAGGTATATACATACGCATATGTCTTACTCTTATCCTTTATATCACTTTTTTCATATATTTCTGCTTGTTTTCTCAATTGACCATCAGGAAAGCAGGCATGAACTCCCATAAAAGGACGATAACTAGCTTGTGAAAAATATGAGTAAAAGTCTGTAAATTCAATGCTTTTCCCTTCATCTAATGCTCTCTTAAATGCAGATCTGTAATAAATTTCTTTATAATTCTTCTCAGTAAGTACATTCAATTTCATATTTTTCATATACAGTTCTGCATATTTACTTGCAGTTTCTTTATTCATTCCCTTACTCATGCAATAATCAAACATCGTGCTATAATTCTGATCATTACAATCTCTATCACTTTCCTGACAAATCTTTGTATCTTCAGTTCCTTTGTCTAATTCTTTCACATTCTCAAATGAATCAGTAGCAAAAACAGATGCACTTATAATTGATATACCTAATCCCACTATACAGGTTGATAATTTTATTAATTTTTTCATATGAATTTGGCAAGTAAATCCTTGCCTACCTTCCCTTCTTTGTAAATTAATTTAGTATGTTCTTCTGTTATCATTATAGCACATCCTGCGTATAAATAGTCGAATTGAATGAAAATTTACCATTTGTTCATCTATTTCTTCCCTCTCGTTGCTTCTTCTAACCTGCGCAAGCATTCTTCAAAAGATTTCGCACATTTGTCTGCTTTTGCTTCATCATACTTCTTAACTACTATGTAATAAGAATATATTCCAGCATAGTTTTCACTTTTTTCATGCAGTAAGCAATCTTCGTATACATCGGTCCTTTTTCTTGCAATTTCTTCACTGAATCCATTAGATATACTAGAATAATACTCATCAAAATACTTATTACTTTTCTTCCTTTCCTTACATGATGCATATGCATGTGCATACAAATTTGAGTTACTATCATCCATTTTTGATATTTTACATATAGTTTTTACAAAAGAAAATATAAAGTCTTTAGAATTTAATAAATATGTCCTAACAAACCAGTAAGCCATCATATTTGCATTGTCATGTTCTTCATCAAAGACGCTCCTAAAGTATGCATATAATAAAGAATGATACAATTCATTTTTCTTTTTACTTTCTTTATAATTTAATAAAAACTTATCGGATTTCTCTTTTCCATAATAATAATAAATAAATGCACATATACTTGACTCAAACCTTTCGTTTCCTAATGTTCTATACCTTTCGTAGGCATATGCCATTTTATTTACCTTTCCCTCACTAAATCCTATTGACTTGTAATAGTTTCTTATTCCTATATAAGTGAAATGGTGACGAGTAATTATAAGTTCGCTTCTTATTTTATCAAGATCTTCTGTTATGTCTTCTTTATTTATACAACAACTCATATCTTTGAAAATCTGACCTAGTTCTGATATATTAGGTTCGTATATTTTTCGATACTTTTCCAAGTTTTCTCCTATATCAATCCAAGTCACCTCTGGCAATTTAATAAGTCCTGCCTCCATAGCGAAAGCATTAAGTCCAATAGCAGCCACTCCCAGGCTAGCCGCTATAAGTATCTTTTTTAATATTTTCACATTTTTCATCCTTTCTCATTTAACCTAAGTACATTATAACATATTTCACTCCAAATAAACCAATCTTAACAGAATCTTAATATAAAAAGATACTGTTATCAATTAGTAATCTAACAGTACCTTTTCTCTTATTTTATAATGAACTTACTGACGAAGTTATTGAAAAATTCCATGTCATTCAAAGCCTCCGGATGCCATTGCACTCCTATAATATTCCCTTTTTCAATTCCTTCAATTATTCCGTCATCAGATGTTGCGGTGACTTTAAAGTTCTCAGCACATTTCTTTATGCATTGCCTATGATATGAATTGATTTCTATCTCTTCCTTTTTATAAGTATCATATAGAAAAGAGTCTTTTTCTAATTTTATCATATGATTTCCTGTTTTTAAGTAATGATTCGGTATTCTTTGGTTTAAGCTTCCTCCGAAAGCCACGTTTATCTCTTGCAATCCTGCACATATTCCTAATATTGGCTTGTTTTCTTTACTAAACAGGTGAATTAGTCTTGCAGATATTGGATACTCATCAAATTTATTATATTCTTTTCCTTCAAGTATCTCTTCGTCATAATATTTAGGATAAGTATCGTTATTACTTCCAGTTAAAATCAATCCATCACAGATTTTACATATCTCTTCTAAGCCTTTATCTGATACAACTGGAATAAGTAAAATATTTAATCTATCAAATATTTCTTTATAAAAGACATCAAGTACGTATGTCACTCTAAATGGTTCGTTTCCTTTCTTTTCTGATAGTCTCTCAACTATTGCTATTTTATTCATAATATCACTTCCTTTTTTAATCGTACAATATAATTATACAATATTTTTGTATAAATGTAAAGAATTCAAACTTGATATTTTATCTAATTTTATTTCATGTTTTCATGTATCCTAGCCATTTTGTCAGCCATTTCCTCAGATGTTCCTTCAAATACAAGATATGCGATATATGCTTTTATATAATTCTCAGATTTTCCTTCACATTGGCATTTTTTTATAGCCATTTCTAATTGTTCTGCTAATTTTCCGTGCACTTTCAGCATATAATTTCTAGCTTTATCATCATTGAATGTCCTGCTATATTCTTGCTCGTAGGCCTCTGCTAACTTTTGAGACATATTTTCTGACAATTCGTAAATCACTCTACAAATTGCATACATATATGAAAATGTATCACTCTTGCCTAAATTAATACATTTTTTTCTAATCTCTAGTATTTCCTCCTTCAAACAATCCCTTATTATCATAGCAGATTGATTTGCCACAAATGGTTTTTTTACTTGTTTATATTCATCCTCATAAACTTTAGCCATTGTTTTTGCTATATCCTTTTGTTCTCCGGTACATATATAATTAAAATATGAATCTATATATTCTTTGCTCTTTTTCTCGTGCTTCTTTTTAATAGAACTCAACATTTTTTTCATTTTTCTCATTTCTAGTTGTGCACGTCTTTCAGCTTTATCTGCATCACAAGCCTTTCGAAATTCTCTTTCATAAGCCTCTGCCATTCTTATAGCAATACACTCTCGTTCTCCATAAACCACCATGTACAATGCAACCATACGAGAAAATATCTCACTTTTATTCAATTTCATATATTTATTTTTAATTTTTTCTATTCTTCTTTTTATTTCTATTCTTTCTCGCATAGCACACTTACTAGCTATATCATGATTGTTTTCTTCAATATATGTCCTATCATAAACGTCAGCCATTTTTTCTGCTATTTCACTTCGTTCTCCCTTAAGCACATGGTAACTGAAATATGCTTTTGCATATCTTTCGCCTCTCGATTTATACTTTTCTTTAACAGGATTCAATAATTCATCCATTTTTTCTCTCATTCTTTGCAAGTTTTCGTCAGATACTTTTTCCTGATGATTCTTTTTAAAATTCCTCTCATAAAATTCTGCCATTTCTTCTGCAATATCTTGAAATTCTCCATTAAGTACAATATATCCCGCACATTTGTATGAGAACATCGTACTTTTCCCCATTTCAAGATACTTTCTTCTAACTTTCTCAAATTTATCTTTAATTTCCTTCTTCTTTTCCATAGCACATTTATTTGATATATCATGATTATCAGTCTTTTTATATTCTTTCTCATATACATCAGCCATTTTTTCTGCTATCTCACTTGGTTCTCCATCAATTAAATGATATTTAGAATATGCATCCATATATGCCAAGCTTCTCTCTTTGTAATTTTCTCTAATAGATTTTAATGATTCGACTATTCTTCTCTTTTTTTCTTGTGCACATCTGCTTGCTTCAAGTATATCTTGAGTCTTATTAAGATTTTCTTCATAAGCTTTTGCCATTTCCTCTGCCATCTTTTTTGATTCCCCATCATCTACGATATATCTGGCGCATATGTATGAAAACGTTTCTCCCTTGCCTGAATCTATATACTCTCTTCTAATTTCTTCTATTGGTTCCATTAATTCATTTCTCTTTCTTATCATCAATCTTTTTAATTCATCTCCAATCATTTCAGCATACTCTTTTGCTTTATCATGATTTCTACTTTTCTTATATTCTTCTTCATAAGCCCTAGCCATACTTTTTGCCATTTCACATGATTCTTGTTCAAATGCATAATAATTAGTAAATGCTTTCTTATACTTCAAACTTTCATCTTTACAAATTTTTTCAGCTTTTAATATTCTGTCTTCTATTTTTTCCTTTATTTTCAATGCATATTCACTGGATACTATTATATTCTTAGTCTCATCAAATTTATATTCAAATGCTTCTGCCATTTTCTTTGCCATCCTCATAGGTTCCTTATCAAGTACCGTATATCTTGCATACATATATGAAAAATTTCCACTTTTCCCTAATTTCATATATTTTTCCCTGATTTTTGCTAATTTTTCTTTCAACTGTATAACTTTTTGCTCAGAACGAAGTCTTAACATAGAACGGTCTTTAATCTTAGGAACGATTTTTAAATAAGCCTTTATCTTTTCTCTTTCTATATCCTTTTCTTCTTGACTAAACATCCAAACTCTCAAATCAGGCTTTATGCATTTCTTATTTTCTAATGAATTTTCCACTATTTTTACATATTTTTTAGCTCTCTCAACATTGCAAGTATCCTTTATATTACGCTCATAAGCCTCTGCCATCTTCTCTGCTATCTTTTCAGGCTTATTATTAAGCACAATATATATGGCACACATATACGAAAAACCTTCGCTTTTCCCGCTGGTTATATACTTTCCCCTAATCGGGTCTATTTTTTTAATTATATCTCTCCTTCTTTCAATAGCGCATCTTTTTGCTTTATTCCTATCATGACTCATATTATATTCATCTTCGTAAGCTTGAGCCATTTCCTCTGCTATTGCACTTTCTTCTCCATAAAGTATGTGATAATCGAAATATACATCTATATATTCATCACTTTTCCCTTTATATTTTTCTTTAATCGATCTCAAGGATTCCTCTAATTTGTGCTTAATATCTAGCGAATGAAGCTCAGCATCAGATGCTATATCATATCTATTAGAACAATCCTCATAAACTTTTGCCATTTCTTTTGCAATTTTTTCAGGTTGTTTATAAAGTACAATATATCTCGCACATGCGTTTGCAAATATTATGCTTTTATTTAATCTAATATATTTATTTTCGACTTCTATCATTTTTTTCTTTAATTCATCTCTTTTTTTCATCGCACTTGTATTGGCTAAATCATCACTCTTGCTCCTTTTATATTCTTCTTCATAAGCATTTGCCATTTCTAATAACATTTGTTCACGCTCTTCATCAATTGCAAAATATCTGGAATATGCTTTTGCATAAGCTTTGCTTTTATATTTTTCTTCTTCTTCTATTTTTGCAATGTTTGTAAGTTTTTTATTGATTTCTTCTTTTTTTAGTCTTGCTTCTTTATTGGCCTCAAAATTATCCTGTGACTTCTTAAACTTTTTTTCATAAGCCTTTGCCATTCTCCTAGCAATACCTTCTGGTTCCTTACAAACTACAGAATATATCGCATACATCCGAGAAAACGCTTCACTCTCTCCTGACTCCTCACATTTCATTTTAACTTTTTTTATCTCTTTCTCTAACTTATTTCTCTCTTCTATCGCATATTTATTCGCTTCGTCAGGACTACATCCCGAATTGTATCTTTTTTCATAAACTTCAGCCATTTTATGCGCTATTTCACTTTGCTCTCTATCTAATATGTAATAATTAAAATATGCTTCTGTATATATTCTGCTTTTCCCTAAACTTTTATATTTCTTTATAAATTCATTTAATGACCAATTTATCCTTTTTCTCGCATTATCAGCACTTTCCTTAGCATCCTCTAAATTATGAGTCTCTTTAAACTTTTTCACATATTCCTCCGCTATTAGCTTAGCTGCCTTCTCGTTGCATCCATAATCAGCAATATATTTTGCATAACAATATATAAATAATCTTCCATCTATACCGGTATATTGTTCTTCTTTCTCTACAATTATCTCTTTTAATCTCTCTTTTTCTCCTAAAGCATATCTATTCGCTTCATTAGGATCTCCAGTTTCTATATATTTTTCTTTGTATGCTATAGCCATTTTGTTTGCAATCACTCTTTTTTTATTATCAAGTATTCGATATCTGCAGTACGCCTTTAAATATATTTTTAAATCATCTATTTTCTTATAAGTTAATGGTAAACCTACGATATCTTTACATAATATTTCTAACTCTTGGCTAATAAGCTCAGCATATTCTTCAGCTTTAAATTCGTCACTAGTTTCTTTAAACTTTTCCATATAAGCTCCTGCCATAATTTCAGCTACTATCTTATGTTCCTTATGAATTTTTTCATATATGGCACACATTCGCGAATATAATTCGCTTTTTTCAGAAATCTTATATTTCTTTTCTATCTTATTTACAGCTTCTTCTATGTCATCGTCAGTTGTAATATTAAATATAATTTCTTTACACATTTTTCTCGATCCTTTTATAGTTAAAGAAACTTTAATATAACTTTTAAATAAATCAAACGAATATGAAAAAGCATCTCCATATTCTTTTTTTACAAATTGTTCTATCTTTTCTCTTTCTCTTGTTGCACTAACTGCAGCTTCATCAGAACTTCCAGTCTCTTCATATTTTTTCTCATATGCTTCAAGTACTTTATCAAAGAAAATTGGTAGTTCTATAATATTTCCATCTGGTAGATCTATTTTTTCATTACCAATTAAATAACAATAAACATATGCTTCTTTATATTCATCGCTCACACCTTTTTTATTCAATTGTTTCTCAAGACCATTTACTTTTTTTAATAATGCATTATACAATTTCTCAGCTTTTACTTTTCTTTTTTTATTACCTTCCAGACATTTCACATAACGTTCAGCCATTATATAAGCTATCCGCTCAGATTTTTTATTAAAAACAACACAATAGGCAATTTTCTTTGCAAATGAATCACTTTTCCCTGCTTCTATATATTTTTCATATATTTCCACCGCATATGCACAGTCGTCAACATTATCTATTCCTAATCCCTTAAAGTACTGTTCCAAACCAGCCCTAAACCGATTCCTTTCTTCGTCTTCTGACTCTTCAGTTTCTTCCCATTCATCTTCAGCTTCCATTTTCTCTTCTGATTCATTCAATTCGTTTTCTGTCTCTGCTTCTCCTGCTTCTTTATTTTCTATGTTTTCTTCTGCCTCTTCGCTTGATTCTTTATGCCCGTAATTAAAATTCCAGTCCGATTCTTCTGTTCCTTCCCATTCTTCTTCATCCTCATCCTGCGTCTTCTCTCCTGACCCTTCTTCCTCTTCGTTTGACTCTTTCTCCCCATAATCAAACTTCCAGTCCGATTCTTCTGTTCCTTCCCATTCTTCTTCATCTTCATCCTGCGTCTTCTCTCCTGACCCTTCTTCCTCTTCGTTTGACTCTTTCTCCCCATAATCAAACTTCCAATCCGACTCTTCTGTTCCTTCCCGCTCATCTTCATCTTCCATTTTTCCTTCTGATTCATCCAAGTCGTTGTCTGTCTCTGCTTCTTCTACCTCTTTATCTGCCACCTCTTGTCTTTCCTCTGAATTCTCTTTTCCTATTAAACTCTTCTTCTCTGAATTTATATCCGTTGCTAAAATCGAAATACTATTAATGGACAAGCCCACTCCGATAGTGCATAATACAACTTTTAAAAATTTTTTCATATTTACTTTTCCTTTCACTTTCAAATATAATTACTATTATTATATCATAATAATTTTCTCAATAAGTCTTCTTAATAAAATCTTAACAAAAATGTTCCAAAAATTTCGAATTTCTACGAAATCATTTGGAACTTTCAATTTAATGCTTTATTTTTCTAAAAGGCTCGTCCTGCTTATATATAATTTACTTACTTTCTTTTACTATCTTACTCCTAAAGATTTTAGCATTCTTGTCGGCCTTATATATATTACCAGTAGATGCAAACGTGCTTTCATAAACCTCTGCCATCTTCATAGCAATTTCTTCTGACTCTTCATAAACCACTATATATGTCGCACATATATTTGAAAAAATCTCACTCTTTCCCATTTCTTTATATTTAGCCTCAAATTTTTTTATTTCTTTCTTTAATCTGTCTCTCTCTTCTCTAGCACATTCATCAGCTATCTCTGTATCACGAAAATTATTATATTTCCTTTCGTAGACTTCAGCCATTCTATTTGCTATTTCACTCTGTTCTTTTCCAAACACGCGATACTTAGAATATGCCTCTATATATACTTTCTTTTTTCCTAATGCTTTATATTTCTTTATTACCGCTTTCAATGAATTGTTTAAAGAATATCTAACTTTCTCTGCTTCTGTTTCTGCCTTAAACATACTATTGCTTTTTTTATATTCTTTCTCATACGCTGATGCCATTTCGATAACCATTTCTTTAGATTCTTTATAAATCAAAGAATATATCGCACACATGCGTACAAATAGCTCACTTTTTCCAGATATTCTATAGTCTTTCGATAATTCTAATACCTCTGCATTTAATGTTGCTTCCCTTTCCCTTTTAAATTCATTGAAATCAATCTTTCTATTTGAACGTCTCCGCTCTCTTATATAAGAATCCACTATTATTTTTGCTTGTGGCCTTGGTACTTCTGCATCTAGGTAGTATTCCACATATGTGAAGAAGTCTTTTAATCTCATATAATTAGATCTGCATAAAGAATACTCTTTTTCAATAATCTCTTCTATCTTCTCTCGTTCTTTTCTTGCATATTCATCCGCTTTTATTTCATTACAGCTTCTGTTATACTCCTTTTCGTAAGCTTTTGCCATCATTTTGACTTCAAGTTTTATGCGCCGGCATATATATTCGTCCGTTCCAGTCCATGGATCCATAAAATTATCATAAAATATCAAATAATCAATATATGCTTTAATATATACTTCGCTTTTGCCTTGCTTCCTTAATTTTTTTTCAGCATTTTCCTTAAGTTTTAATAAATGCTCTCTTTCTTTATATGCCTTATGCTCAGCCTTATTTTTACTACAATAGCCATTATTATATTTTATATCATAAATTTCAGCCATTTTCATTGCTATGTTCTCAGGTACTCCCTCCGCTATTACGTACATAGCCCACATTTTTGCTACTCTATCATTCTTGCCTAATTTTTTATATTTCTCTTGTAATTCTTTTATATCCCTTTTTAATGCGGCCTTTATTTTCTCAGCACATTCGTCTGCCTCAGCAATATTTTTCTTTTCGATATAAGACTTTGTAAATTCATCTGCCATTTGTTGCGCAATCGCCATATATTCTTCACAATACGAATTATATACTCCATATGCGATGCTTAATATCTTTTCATAAGTCATCCCACTTTTACTATATCTTTTGATCAACTCATTTAAGCGCATCTTTCTAAATCTTTTAATTGCTATCTTCGGTAATTCCCCAAATTTCTTACTATGTATATTTTGTAATACAAATGCATTATATCTTGCTCTGTGAGCGTATAGGTTCATTGTCCCATGCTTAAAAAAGTGAATCATTCTATCCCGAACACTCTTTGCATGTGCATCACAACGAATGTTACTCTTCCCTTTAATAAAACTACTCTTGTAAGCATTTGCCATTAGTTCAGCTATTCCTACTAGTTCCTTATTAATTACAATATATCTTGCATAGGCATTAGAATAAATCTCGCCTTTCCCTGAATAAAGTTGCTCATTCTTAACTTCTAGTAACTTTTCTATTATACTTTCTGGACAGCCGTATACTATGCTATATATTACGCTTGCTTTTGCATCTAAGTCATTCTTTCCTTTCCTCATAAGTCTCATATACTTATTGACAGCCTTTTTAATATCGTCATCAGACACTCCCGTTCTTTTAAAATAATCATCTATACCCATATCTGAAAGTCCATCTTGTTCAACTTTTGACATAAAATCATAATCAAAGTTCATTGCCATAGTAGCAACGTTGCCAATTGCCAATCCTAAACTAACAGTACATAAAGCAATTTTTAATTTCTTTATCATTTTTATCAAATTTATCTTCCTCTCTAAAAGTTTATACTACCATTATATCATAAGCGTCCCTACATTTCTTATATTTAACATAATCTTAATAAAAACAAAATCATCCATAATTATATATTATCTATAATTACAGATGATTAAAGTTATTTCTTATTTGTTACAGCCCACTACTTTACATACTTTGTGCCAGATATATAGTGATATGCATCTTCTTTATCTCGACCATATCTAATATCAATATAATACAGTTTTGCCTTTCTATCTGCTTCTTCTTTACTTTCTCCTTGTCGAATTAATTCAGCATACATTTCAGCATAATCTTCATTTCTATACTTTCTCATAGCTTCCTCATAAGCTAATCCTATTTTGTCTGCTTCCTCTTCACTTGCTCCCTTAAAAATGCCTAAGCGATAGCCATCTTTGTAATAACAACTCTTACCTTTTGGAAATTTGTAACTTTCAGGACCATATCCCCACACAAACGGATTAAAGTTCTCATCAAATATATGCTCGATTATATGATCAACTGACTTAAACTCTCTTTTCCTCCAAGATGGCGCAGTTTCTTCTATTTGTAATAAATCGTCTACATTATCACTAAGTTTTAAATAACAGTCTATCATTTCTCGACGAGATCCAAGAGTTTCTAAAAAATTAAAAGTTCTCATAAAATGTTTATAATAATCTCTTTTTCTATTGTAAAGAAGTCTTAAAATTATGTCATTCGATACTCTATAAGAATGCATATTTGCAGAAAACTTATCAAATCCTAGTCTAATCATTTTATCATATATGCAAGCTTGTATATGTGCCTCATATTCTTCATAATACTTAGCTTTATCTGCATACATCTCTGCATAAGCTTCCGATTTACCTTTTTTAATGCATTCATTATATATTTTCAATTTTTCTTCGTCTTTCTTGACATCTCCTAAAAGGTCGCACTCTCCTGCATCCAATTCTATACATGGTTCATCTATTGAATTGCAACTCGAATCAGTTGCCAAGGATGATATTCCTACTAATGATGAACCTAAAACCAATGTTCCTATTGCTAATTTAATTGCTTTTTTTAAATTTTTCATGTTAATTTCCCTTTCTTTTAAAAAATATAACTGTTTTTTATAGATTTTGAAGAAATATCAGCTTTTCTTCTGTCGCCCGACGCTAGGTATTCTTTTTCATACGCTTCCGCCATTCTATATGATATATCCTCAGGGATATTATCAATTATGCAATACCTAGCCATCATATCTAAAAATAATGGGCTTTTAGTTAATTTATATTTACTTTTTATTTCTTCCATTCTTCTTAATATTTCTGCTTTCTTTTCTCCTGCTACCTTATCGGCTAAATTTGCATCACGATTTATAAAATATGACCTTTCATATGCTTCTGCCTCTATGTGAGCTATCGGCCTAGGGTCATTGTCCAATATACAATACATTGCATATGCATTTAAAAACACTTTACTTTTGCCCGGTTTGAAATTAATCCTTATAAATTTGTTGATTTTTTCATTTAAAGCTTTCTTTTTGCAATCCGCTGCCTCTTGTGCCTTAAAATCATCGTGACTTCTATTAAACTCTTCTTCATATGCACGAGCCAATTCTCTGGCTATCCTTCTAGGCTCATTATTAATTATATAATATATTGAATATGCGTCTAAAAAGACTTCACTTTCTCTTAAAAATCCACTGTTTTGCCTGCAATAATATAAAGTTTCATATAATCTGTTCTTCTTTTCAACCGCTTGATCAATACTTCCTGTCAGTTTATACTCTTCCTCATATGCCTTAGCCATTTCCTTAGCTACATTCAATGGTATGCAATCCAGTACATGAAATGTTGCAGCAGAATATGAAAAATTTTCATTTCCATTAGATATTTTCATGCATTTGTCTTGAATTTCTTTAATTTCTCGTTCTATTTTATTCTTTATTTCATGCGCATAGTCGTCCGCTTTCTTTTCATCTCCACATCTGTCCATTTCATGTAAATAAGCTATTGCCATCCTCTCAGCTATTTGATATGGTTGATCTTCTAGTACTCTATATTCTGCAAATATCTCAGAGATCTTAGGATTACCATGTAGTTGATATTCTTTCTTGACCTCTTCAACTTTTGCTATTAATCCTTTCTTGTTTCTAAGCGTACTTATAAATAAAAACTCTTCATCCTCGCCTTTTCTGCATGTTTTTTCATATATTTCGGCTAATTTTCTTGACATTCTTATCGGTTCTCTATTAACATCATAATAATGAACAAATGCCTTCGCATATGTCATACTTTTTCCTTCCGTCATGCACTTTTTAAAATGTTCATTGAATAAAGCATTATTCTTTTCATAAATTTCTTTCGCACGCTTGTCTGCTTCTGTCCTACTTCCACCTTTTTTTATATTTCCCTCAAATGTCTCAGCCATTTCATATGCTATGGGTTCCTGTATGCCATAAATCGCTACATATCTGCAAAAAGCACTTGAAAAATCAAAGCTTTTATTTCGTAATGTAAAACTTTCGCTTATCATTTTTATATTCTTTATTAATTCTTCTGGAATTTCCTTTTTATTATCAAGATATATCACATCTACCAGCATCGGATTGTAATACTCTTCTAAGCATTCTAAGCCTTCTTCACCTTTTTCTAAGGCTATATAATTGGCACATAAATATGCATACCTGGATACTTTGCCTAAAAGTATATATCTAGCATAAGTATCAATCATTTTCTCCACTTTTTTAATTGGTATATTACTATTTAAAAGAAAACTAGCACATCTGTCTGCATACCTTTTTCCTTTTAATATTTCTTTATACTTTTCATATACCTCTACCATTTTATATGCAGTTTCTTCTGCTGATCCCTGCAATACATTGCTTTCTGAAGAAGTTTTTATGACTTTTCTTGAATATTCTAAATATTTGTCGGCAAATTCCCGACTTTTCCCTTTTAAAACTAACTTTTCGTAAGAATATGCCGCCTTTTTACATATTGCCTCAGGAAATTTATATATAACCTTCCAATATGCAAATGTATCTATGTAAATCTGACTTTTTCCAACCAAATCAAATCTATTATATAAACTTGCCATTCTCTTTGCTAAAAGTCCTTCAATCCCATCTAATGCAACATAGCGAGAATATGCATCTATAACTCTCTCTTGATTTCCTCTGTATCCACATAGTTCAATTCTATTAGATGCTTTTTGATTTTTACTACCTATTCTTTTAACAACGCTTAACGTTCGATTCCCATCTTTGTCTGTGGTAGGCCATGGCATCAATATGTTAATAACTTCATCCGAATCTAAATAATCTTTCGTCTCACAGTATAAGTTTGTAATCTCTTTTGCAGCAGAAGTATCTTTTTTGCAACTGTATCTTGCAAATACTTTAGCAAACACTGGATTCTCCCCTGATTTTACCATTCTATTGCAGACGTTTGACATCTCTAATGCTAATGTAGGTGGTTCTTCGCAAATCACTACGTAATAAGTATACATGTCCCTCCCTATATTATCATCCGCATTCTCACCCGCTATAACATATTTCTTACTCTCCTTAGCCATTTTTATCGCCGTTTCTCCCGGAAAGCCATAATAAATATATCTTGAGTAAGCCATCGATAACTCTTCGTCTCTACTTCTCTCCAAAAGCTTAATATATCTATCCACAACTAAGTCTATTGTGCCAAATGGAATGTTATCTTGAATTGAATAAGCTGCATACGCCCTTGCATATGTCTCGCTCTTGCCTTTTTCAATAAGATCTATAAATATTTCTGTTGCTTCCTTGACCTTGCCTTCACTCATGCCTTTCTTTTTAAAATATTTCTTGGTACTTTCTAAACATTTGTCTCTTACTTCTTCATTGACGCTACCGCTTCTTGAACTTACGTCTGTCGCTAGTGTCAATGTCCCATTTATAGCTAGTCCTATTCCAATAGTACATAATGCTATTTTTAAAACATTCCTCAATTTCACTTTCCTCCCCTAAAAACTTACAAATTAATTATATCATATTATTTAATATTTTTTCTCTCCTTAACAAAATCTTAACAAACAATTAAGAAACTTCTTCACATTTTGTTTTTTGTTATAAATATATAAAATTCCTCTCCCAACATTTCACGAAACTCACTTTACTTTTCGGTTGAAAAATGGTACAATATACTAGATATATATAAAAATATCTAAAAGGAGTGATCTTTATGTTAGATGAACCATCATCTGAAGGTTCTTTTAATAAAAATTCATCTGATCTCATTAATAATGAGTTAATAAACTTAAAAAATGATGAAATTACTTTCCCTGATGTAATAAAAAGAGAATTTGTACAAAATTATGTCGATAATGCAAAATTCATAAATGAAGATGGTATATGTAACTTACCTCCTAATGTGAAAACTATTGATGACAATGCATTCGTGAGGGTTTCTAACATAAACCAATTGATAGCTGATAACATAGACATCATAGGGAAAAACTCTTTCGAAGAATCTTCTATAATTACTGCGAAGGTATCTAATGCGTCTATTATTTCTAAATATGCATTCTTAAATTGTAAAAGGCTTACAGCTATTTCTTGCGAAAAAGCAAAGAAAATAAGAAGTTCTGCATTTGAAGAGTGTACATCCTTAAGTGCAGTAGAATGTGAAAAAGTTGAAAAAATATCAAAGAATGCATTTAAAAATTGTTATCTTCTAGAAAAGATCAAGTGCAACAATGCTAAACTAATAAACAGATTTGCTTTCTGGAATTGTAAAAGCTTAAAGAATATAGAATGCGAAAATGCTAAGTTTATTGGTAACAACGCATTTATGTCTTGCAACTCTTTAGAAGAATTTATATGTAAGAATGCCGATTTCATAGGAGATGAAGCATTTATGCTATGCCATGGACTAAAAAAAGTTGAAATTGATAACGTTAACTCAATAGGTAATAAGGCCTTTTGGGAATGCAATAGCCTTGAGAATATAATATGTGACAATGTGACATCAATAGGTAAGTCTGCATTTGTAAATTGCAATAAGTTGGAATATATCAAATGCAAAAATATTAACGAAATAGGTAGCAGAGCCTTTGACGGCTGCTCGTCACTGAAAGCAATTTATACTGGAAGTGCTATGCAATGCTTAAATATATATAATTCCTTGACAGAAAGTCAAAAATCAAATTGCAATATCAACTTTTATATCGGAGATGATGAATCTAATCCATGGATTTTCTCTAAAAACAAAAATAAGTCAAATTAATCTTAATTTTTTATTCCCCTGCCAAAGCAAAAGGTAGGGGATTGTCAATTTTTCTTAAAATTTATTAATAGCAGTTAGTTTTGCCTTCTTATAATTCATGCCCAATGCAATATTATGGACTATTTCCTTTGCCATTTCCTTAGCTTCTTCATCAGGTAGATGCCCTACTAGCTTCCAAATAGCATATTCCAATGAATATATATATCCTTGACCTGATTTTGTCGTCTTTTCTCCCAAGTCTGCTACTCTACTGGCCAAGAATTTTGGTAATCCGCCTACATATGTATCAGCATACATTCTAGCATATGTAGCACTTTTCTTATGCGATGATATACATTTGTTATAAACCTTCCTATATAAATCCAGACTACTTCCAGTCAATTCTCTCTCATTCACTACGCAATTGACAATTTTCTTATTAAACTGTAGTCTACTACAAGCATCTGACCCTTTAATGTCTCCATTACTTCCATCTAGCATGCCTTCCACTTCCATTTTGCCAGCATATTTATCTTTGACGAAAGATATTGCCATATTGTATGCATCGAGCTTGCTTTTCCCTTTCAATATCAAATCCTCTTGAATTTTTGCAACTATATTAGCATTTTCATCAGACAAGTCATCAAGTACTATTCCCTTTGCATATGCTATTGCATAAGTTTTATCCTTATTTAATCTTTGTATGATATCTTCACTAATTTCAGCTATTTTATTAGCCTTATAGCTTGAAATGCCACTATCAATTAATTCCTTATATATTTCAATATATAATCCAGTCCCAGATGAGGATTCATCGTCCTCTTCATAAGCTTGTCTTAAATATTCCCCGCTTTCTTCATCGATAAAAAAGCTATCTTGATCGTAATCCATTCCTGTGATCGCAATACTTGAACAAATCGTACAGATAGAAAATATCAAAAATTTCAATGTTTTTTTCATGTTGTATTATAGGAAGTAAAAAAAATTCTAATTATTTTCAAACCTCCTGCTACTCCTTTCTATATATTTTTTAAATATTTCTTTTAAGGCCGTGAACTTTACTTCACATCTTCTTATTTATATCATTCGTTTAACAAACAATCCGAATTTAATTATATCATAATTATAAATAAAAATCTAAATCTTAACAGAAATTTAACATTCATAGGTATTATATCCTAATTCATCCGTATAATTTATATATAAAATATCTAATTCCAATCAATCCTTTGCAAATTTTGTCTTAATTAAATATTCTATAAACATTCTATCAAAATCAACTTAAATACGACACCTTTTCTATAAATATCCTCATTATATTACATTTATGCCATAATAACATATAAAAAACCAACGAAGTATGACATTAATTTGTCACTTGCTTATATATAATCATACCAACTCTAAACGGTGGTGATTCATTTGAAAAATAATATTCTTAACAATTCAAAAACTTTGTCACAGGCTATCTTAAGTACCCCTATTAAATCAATTGTAACCAATGTGCTATTCGTTTTTATTGGTTTCATTACTTCTCGCTGTACAATATGGAAATCTTATGCCCCTTTCGGTATTTCCTTACTCTCTGCTGTAGAATATAACCAAACGTTAGCCTCTTTCATCGGTTCCTTTATCGGTTACTTGATTCCGTCAGAATCTCATATAAGTATAAAATACATATCTTGCATTGTAGCAATACTTGCTGTCAGATGGGCCTTGTCTGAGCTTAAAGGAATCATAAAACATCCACTTTTTGCCCCTTCATTGACCTTTATCACTATCTTGATAACAGAACTGGCCGTCACTGTCTCTGGCGAACTCTATCTCGATAAAATTTTGATATGTATCTCCGAAGCTTTAATAGGCGCTACTATTTCTTACTTCTTCTGTGGGACTTTTAATTTTATTCATAATGATAATAAAAGAATTCCAAATTATCAAGAGCTCGCTTGCATCTGCATGACCGTTTGTATCATAATGCTGTCATTGGATAATATCAAGTTGGGATATATCTCCGTCGGTAAGGTATTGTCTTCAATAATGATTATGCTCTGTGCTAAATACTCAGGAATATCTGCCGGAAGTATAGCTGGTATAATATGTGGCCTTATCTTCAGTCTATCTAATTTTGAGTTGAGCTATATATTCGGTGCCTTTGCCTTCGCTGGTCTTATGTGCGGCCTTTTTTCTTTCTTTGGAAAGATTGGTATCGCTTTAACATTTAGTATATGTAATATACTATTTTCTTTACAAACTGGTGACATTTCTAAAATTATTTCATGCATATATGAATCAATCTTCTCTGGGATTATTTTTATTATCATGCCTGAATATATTAGCAATAAATTCTCAAATCTAATTGGGAAAAGCCAAGGATATACGACAACTGAAGGACTTCGTAGTCTATTTACAACTAGACTTAACTTTACATCTAATGCTTTCTTTTCAGTTTCTGACTCAGTGGAAACAATATTTGATAAGCTATCTAAAATTGGAACATCTAAAATTGGAAATATCTATAACAAAACGACAACTGATATATGCAGCAACTGTGGGATAAGAACTTTATGCTGGGGAGAAAATAAAGAAAAGACCCAATCTACATTTGAATCTCTTCTTGAAATATTATTAAAGAACGGTAATCTGGACATTGACAGTATCCCAGAAAACTTTATAAAAAAATGTCCAAAACATCACGAAATAACAAGAGCAATTAATAAATATTATAACGAATACAACTCTCATCTAGCTGCAGAAAAGAGAATCGTTGAATTTAGAAAGGTATTGTCAGAACAATTCTCCGGCATGGGTGAAATATTGAAGGATATTTCTAATGACTTTGAAAATTATGAGATGTTCGATAAAGAAAAATCAGAAATTATTGGAGAAACTATAAAATTATTAGGACTCACTCCCATAGACGTAAGTTATCGCACAAATAAATTGGGAGCAATTACAATCGAGATGGACATTGCTGGAACAAATAAAGAAAAAATAGAAAAAATTAATATTTCTAAAGAATTATCAAAGCTTTGTGGTCAACTTATGGACAATCCTATTGTATCAGAATATTCAACCGGAGTAAAACTACAGATCTGTCAAAGACCTATTTATAACACATCGGTCGGATTTTCCCAACATATTTGTAACAACGGCAAGTTCTGTGGTGATAATTTTAAGCAATTTAAAGATGGACTCGGTAGGTCTATATCAATTATAAGTGACGGGATGGGAACCGGTGGGCGTGCGGCAGTCGATGGCGCTATGTCTACTGAAATAATGTCCACTTTACTTAAGTCTGGTATCAGTTTTAATAGTGCGTTCAAAACTCTTAACTCTGCCCTATTAGTCAAATCAGAAGACGAGTCTTTGTCAGCCTTAGACGTGTTTAGCTTAGATTTATTCAGCGGTCAAGCAACCTTTCTTAAAGCAGGTGCCCCTATTACATTCGTTCAGCATAATAATGAAATAATTTGTATTAACAATCCATCATTGCCTGTTGGGATCTTGACAAATGTAAACTTTTCTAAGCAAGAGCTGAAACTTGATGACGGAGACAAAATATTGATGATGTCTGATGGAATGATCTTTGATTCTGATGAATGGATCCTTGATGAATTTAAAAAATGGTCTGATATGCCCTCCTCTGAGTTTTCCGAATACTTACTTCAAAAGGCTATCAGTTTAAATAGTAATGGTCATGACGACGATATCACTGTCGTTGCAATAAAGATATCTAAAAATCCTATAAATAATATATTAGATTGATAATACTATGTAAAAAAAGCTCAACCACTTGAAACAAATCTCTTCAAGTGGTTAAACATTTGTTATTCTTCTTGATCTAAGTCTTCTTGAGCTATATTTTCCTGATCTAAATTTTCTTGATCTAGATTATCCTGGTTTAAATTTTCTTGGTCTAAATCTTCTTCTGCTGCTTGATCTTGAGCATCCTGTGGTATATCTGGATCAAAAATTCCCCCTGGATACCCATGATTGTCATGAAATTCTCTCAACCAAGAACGTGTACTAGCAACCGATGCAGTAGGTAATACCTCTAATTTCCCTCCAAAATAGATGGGTCTATATTCAAACATTACTGGATCATCCATATTAATTATATGTGCCATTAAATTTCCATATATCTTACTGTGCTCATCACTACTTTCTCCTAGGTCAAATAAATAACAACTTTCATAATTTTTAAAGTCTCCATGACCGTTGCCATACTTAAAGTTTAATTCTGAAAGAGCTTGAGATTCCTCTGGCCTCTCGAACCATTCCTTATATTTATCAAAAAATTCTTTAACTTTGTCTGTCCCATCACATTCATCGTCTCTTCTATATGACTCTACCACATGATCTACAATAGTTGATATAGTATATTGATTTACTTCATTTATCTCATCTAATATACCATCTCTTTCAGCGACATCTAATATTTCATTAATAAATGCTCCACGCTTTACTATTGATTTATTATATGCAGATACAGCGTCCCCAATATTTAAAATTCTCAATTCAACTCTGTAATCTAATATTTCGCCCCTTGTCATAATCAAACATCTCCTTATTCATTTGTACCAAATTACATTCAATTAACTTACGCACTCTGTTCCTTTGTAACTTGGTTATTCAAAATTTCTCCCGAAAGTTCATTCTCCCTTGATATCCTCTTGAGCCATAATAAGCAATTGTCATCCACAGATTTATCAGACTCAGATAAAACTCCACCAAAATATATAATATCATATTCAAATTTATCAGGTGTCTCTTTATCCTCTATACTTTTGCTTAACTTTTCATATTCTTCGTTACATTCACTTGAATTGCCAATTGATTCAAAAAAATAGCAGTCGTTATAATCTTTAGTCTCCCTTGTGCTTTCATCCTTATATGAAAAATTTAATTTAATTAACCTCTCCTTAAATATAGAAACGTCTTGCGCCCATTTACTAAACCTATTAAAAAGTTCCATATTTTTTGAATCATTTACTGCTTTATTAAAAAAAGTTTGATATATTTTATCCTGACCCATACTATCTATTTCTTTTTCATCCATTTCATCTAATATATCATTAATAAAACTTTCATGATTTCTTTTAAATTCTTCATAGCTCTGCTCAATCTCACTCAAATTAAAAACTTTTATACTATCTTTCAAATCAAATAAACTTTTTCTTTCCATTTAATCATCCCCTTTATACCAATATCACCTCTTTCCTCCCTTATAATTATACATTATATAATATTATTCTAAAAATGTCAATAGTTTTTTAAATATTTTATTTAAAGATTGTTTTGTAGCTAAATATTTGATTAAAACATTCTCATAACAAAGGCAAAGTCAGTAAAAACCACTTGCAAATATGATACAGCAATTCTGTAAACTACGGTTTACAATTTTTAATTATTCTTAAGGAAAAATGTTATAATTTTTAGCCTGCGGGAGAAATCCCATGGGATTTTTTTGTTACTTGGTTGACTTTAAATAAAATATTTGTGATTTTTGACATAAAAGACTTGACAAAAAAAAAAAACGGTATAATAATCTTATGAGTTCTATTTGTGCTCATAATAAATTTAAAAGGAGAGATTATTCATGTTAAATTCAGAAAACGGTGATATAACAGCAGAAGTTGCTTACGAGTTGATTGATGATGAAGACAATTCAGTAGTTGTTCCCGATTCTTATAGTGGAGTGATTAAAGCAGGAGCATTTAGAAAAACGTATGGCTTTTGGGGAAATAAGATGGAAATTGAAGATCAGAGTATTTTAGTTTCCATAAGTGCTAAAAATATAACTAAAATAGAACGCAATGCATTTAGAGAATGTGAACATTTATCAGTCATTGATTTTCAAAATGTTACATTCATTGGAAACTTTGCATTTTATGAATGTATTAGATTAACAAATATAAATCTTCCAAACATTGATGAAATTTGTGAAGAAGCATTGCAGAATGTAAGGATTTACAGGAAATTAATATACCTAGTGCAACAAAAATTCACAAAGGATGTTTTTCGGATTGCAAAAATTTAACTCAAATTGACATCCAACGAGTTTGTAAGATTGAAAGTAATACATTTAAAAGATGTGTCAAATTGCAACAAATTAGTTTACCATGTGTAACTGAGATTGAGGGATCAGCATTTGCAGAATGTAGTGATCTACAAAGAATATCTATACCACGTATAGAACAACTCAACGAAAAGGCATTTGATGGCTGTGAAAATTTAAGCGAAATCACTACAAGTTCCACTGAACAATGTGAGTTAATATTTAATAATATAAATGAGGATTTAAAAAGAAAGGTTAGAAACGGAGAATGTATTTTACTTTATGGAGGCGAAGTTTGGAATTCACAAGCCTACGTACAAGAACAAGAAAGACTAGGGCAAGAAAGATTGGAACAGGAAAGACTAGAACATGAAAGGCAAATACAAGAAGACCAACAAATATTAGATAATTTTTTTGAAGCTTTTAAAACACCTGAAGGAAATATTAGAGATGAATCTTGCCCAATATGTTTTGAAAAAATTGATGAATTAGGAGACGACAACTTTATATGTACAATACATGAAGATCCAGAAAGCAAAATAGAACATCAGATTTGTAAGAATTGCTTTTTAGAATTAATAAAGAGTAGAAATTATAACTGCCCAATGTGCATGGCAGGTTTGGAAATCCCTCATTTAGTAATACAAGCTGCCAGTAGACTAATTCAGCAATGATAGCAATATAACAACTAAATTAAAATTTATATCCTGTGGGAGAAATCCCATGGGATTTTTTTGTTACTTGGTTGACTTTAAATAAAATATTTGTGATTTTTGACATAAAAGACTTGACAAAAAAAAACGGTATAATAATTTTATGAGTTTTATTTGTGCTCATAATAAATTTAAAAGGAGATGTTTTTTATGAATGAAAATAATAATGTAGAACAAGGCATCAGTGTAATACCAAGAGCCTGCTGGAGTGGATTGTTTGATCCAGACGAAAATGGTAAGGTAGTCATTCCAGATAGATATACTGGAGAGATTTTTTGTGAAACTTTTTCATGGAGTTATTACAAAGATGAAAAAGCAATTAAAGACTTTGTAGCCAATGGTATAACTGCAATACAAACATATGCCTTCAACGGTAATGATACTTTAATAAATATAAGCCTTCCAAGTATTACTTTTATTGAGAGACAGGCATTTAACGATTGTGATAATTTGGTAAACGTTTACCTTCCGAATGTTACTAAAATATTGCAGTATGCATTCTTAAACTGTAAAAGTATAGAAGAACTAGATCTACCAAAACTTGAAAAAATACGCTCAGACACGTTTTCTAAGATGATAGGTTTAAAAACTATTAATATGCCCAGTCTTATAATATAATAAACAGCAGCGATGATTACGAAATGTTCAGCGAATGTCCTCAGCTTGAAGAAATTCGAGTAGGAAATAAAGAAATAGCTCAATATATATTAGATCATTTAAGTCAAGATTGCATAAAAGCAAGAGTTTATGTCGGAGATTCTAAGATATCGATTGAAGATGAAATAAATCCAGATTTTCCAAGTTTTAAATATGATGATAAATATCAAGATATAGATATAAAAAAGGCTAATGAGTTGTTAGATTCTGAAAACTTTGAAGACGGGGTTTTAACAATCCCAGAAAATTTTAACGGTCGAATAATAAATGAAGCATTTGCAGACAATGAATCTATAAGATCTGTAAATACTAATAATATTAGTACCATATGTGAAGATGCATTTAAAAAATGCACAGAATTAACGGAAGTTTTAGGAAATAGCGTTACCAAAGTTGAAGAATCTGCCTTTTCATCTTGTAAAAATTTAAACAAAGTTAATTTTTTTAACGTTAATAAGTTATGTTCATATGCATTTCTGTATTGTAAGAATTTAACTGAAGTAAATATTCCTAATGTAAATAAAATAGAAAGTGCTTGCTTTTCAGGATGTGAAAATTTAGTTCAAATTGAAAATCTTCAAAACGTTTGCGAAGTCGGATACTGTGCATTTGAGAAATGTAAAAAATTACAGCAAATTAATCTACCACTTGTAACCAAGATTGATTTCGAAGCATTTGCAGGATGTGCTGAATTACAGCAGATTACTATACCACTTGTAACTAAAATTGAGCGCAAGACATTTAAAGGATGTATTGCATTACGACAAATTGATCTTCCGTCTGTAATTGATATCATGTATAATGCTTTTGAAGGATGTACTACCTTAGAAAGAGTATCTATCCCAAACATAGAAAAATTTGATTCAGATATATTTAATGGCTGTGAAAATTTAAATGAGATAGTTACAACTACTGCTGAACAATGTAGATTAATATTTGATAGAGTTGGTGATGCTTTGCAAAGAAAAATCAGAGATGGTGGATGTAATTTACTTTGCGGAGACGAAGTTTGGGATTCTCAGGCTTACATACAAAGATTAGAGGGACGAGAAAGACTAGCGCAAGAAAGATTGGAACAAGAAAGACTAGAACAAGAGCGTCTGGAACGAGAACGTCTTGAAATGTTAATACAAGAATTCGAGGCCAGAAGACAAGAAAATAAACAAATGTTTGATAATCTAATCGAATCCCTTAAGACTCCTAAAGAAAAAATCAGAAAAGGTGAGCCTTGTTCAGTATGTCTTGAAGAATTTAACGACTCGGAAAGTGATAACTTTGTTTGTACAATGCACGAGGACCCTAGTAGTGGCATCCAGCATCAAATTCATAAAAACTGCCTTATCGGATTGTTAAAAAGCAAAAGCTACATTTGTCCAATATGTAGAGCAGACTTAGAAATTTCAGAGGAAGTCAAAGAAGCCATTGAAGAATTGGTTTATTTAGAAGAACATAATAATAACTAAATTAAAATTTATATCCTGTGGGAGAAATCTCACGGGATTTTTGTTACTTGGTTGACTTTAAATAAAATATTTGTGATTTTTAACATAAAAGACTTGACAAAAAAAAAAAAAACGGTATAATAATTTTATGAGCTCTATTTATGCTCATAATAAATTTAAGAGGAGATGTTTTTTATGAACGAAAATAATAATGTAGAACAATCAATTCATGTAACCAAAAAAGCCTGCCGAGATGGATTATTTAATCCAGATGAAAATGGTAAGGTAGTCATTCCAGATACGTATACTGGACAGATTTTTTGTCAAGCTTTTCCAGGAGTTGTTTATAAAGATGAAAAAGCAATTAAAGATTTTGTAGCAAATAATATAACTGCAATACAAACACATGCCTTTTTTGGTAATGACACTTTGACAAGTATAAGCTTCCCAAATGTTACTTTAGTCGAGGGAGAGGCATTTGTTTATTGTGATAATTTAGTAAACGTTGACCTTCCGAATGTTACTAAAATGTATTATGGGGCATTCTATGGCTGTAAAAGTATAAAAACACTAGACCTACCAAAACTTGAAACAATAAGCCCAGACACGTTTTCTGGTATGATAAGTTTAGAAACTATTAATATACCCAGCCTTAATAATATACCAAATAGCGACGACCTTAAAATATTTAGAGAATGTCCTCAACTTGAAGAAATTCGTGTGGGAACCGATGAAATGGCTCAATATCTATTAGACCATTTAGATCCAAGTTGCATGAAAGCAAAAGTTTATGTCAGGAGCTCTGATGTACCAATTGGAGAAAGTCCATCTAAATATAGCGATGAATATCAAGATATAGATATAAAAAAGGCTAATGAGTTGTTAGATTCTGAAAACTTTAAAGACGGGGCTTTAATAATTCCAGAAAACTTTAATGGTCGAATAATAAATGAAGCATTTGAAGACAATGAATCTATAAAATCTATAAATACTAATAATATTAGTACCATATGTAAAGAAGCATTTAAATACTGTACAGAATTAACGGAAGCTTTCGGAAATAATGTTACCAAAATTGAACAGTCTGCATTTTTCTCTTGTGAAAATCTAAATAAAGTTGACTTTCCGAACGTTGATGAGTTATGTTTATGTGCATTTATGCATTGTAAGAACTTAACCGAAGTCAATATTCCTAATGTAACTAAAATAGGTTCTGGGTGCTTTTCGGAATGTGAAAGCTTAATCCAAATTGAAAACCTTAAAAACGTTTGCGAACTTAAATTCGACGCATTTGAAGGGTGCAAAAAATTGCAACAAATTGATCTTCCACTTGTAGCTGAGATTGAAAATACAACATTTAATGGATGTACTGAATTACAACAGATTAATATCCCGCTTGTAACTAAGATCGGATCTGGAGCATTTAAAGAATGTACTAACTTAGAAAAGATATCTATGCCAAAAATAAAAGAACTTAATTCAAATATATTTGATGGCTGTGAAAATTTAAACGAGATAGTTACAACTACTGCAGAACAATGTGAATTAATATTTAATAGTATGAGCGATACTTTACAAAAGAAAGTTAAAGATGGCGAATGTAATTTACTTTATGGAGAAGAAGTATGGAATCCACAAGCATAGATACAGGAGCAAGAATGATTAAAACAAGCATGGCCAGAACACATGTACAAATGACAAAGCTCCCAGAAACTATTGATACAAAAATTTGAAGAACGAAGACAAGAAAATCAACAAATATTTGACAACCTAATTGAATTACTTAAGATTTCCAAGAAAAAAGTTAGAATAGACTTAGGAATTTCAGAGGGAATCAAAGAAGCCATTAAAGAATTAGTTTATTTAGACCAACATGGTAATAATTAAACATATTGAACTCATGAGAAAATGTATTCTCATGGGTTTGTTTTAATTATTTTTTGGATAATATTTTTAAAAACATAAATTGCAATAAATTGAAACAGATCATTACAAGTGCTCCTGAACAATGCGAATCAGTATTCGAAGCATCAGACGATCAATATAGATATTAATTAAATAACTAACAAACATATACCAACCCATTGGAAACTGACATTCGTGGGTTGGTTTCATATTGGAACAAGTCTATAAAAATAGATTAAGATCAAGGCAATTTTAAAGGGAGAATAGAACAAATGAGCTTAAATCGAGCTAATTCAACAAACATATAACTAAATCAAAGATTCGTTTTATAAACAATTTAAATTTACATATACTTTTCACATTAATAACTTTACAAACAAGTATTAAAATGTTATAATTAAACTATGAGTTAATATATAACTCAATATAATATTAAAGGAGATGTTTTTAATATGCCAAAATACCAGATGGAACCAGATAAAACCATTGAAGTAACCTTTACCGATGACTTGTTAGCAGGAGACTTTGAAGGTTTTGAAAATGAATTAAAAGGAATAAAAGCTAACCTTACCAGCACTATAGGCGACCACACTTTTCAAGATTTTATAGAACTACAGACTGCTACTTTTAGCAATGTTACTAAAGTTGGAAAGGCAGCGTTTGATAACTGTAGAGGTTTATCAAACATCGCACTACCAAACGTTAAAGAAATTGAAGAATATACATTTAGTAACTGCAAGGCATTATTGCAAATGGAACTTCCGAATTTAGAGAAAATGGACGTAACTTCTTTCCGTGGATGTGAAAATTTAGAAATAATATACTTAAACTCAATCGATATGATAACCATAAGTGAAAATATAAGAATTTTTGAGGGTTGTGGCAGACTAAAGTCAATCCGTCTTGGAGCGGGGAAGGATGAAATTGCACATACTATAGCAGGATTGTTAGGAAGGGATATAGAGATTTTAGTTAATTGATGATAAGCTACTGCCATATAGTCAATATAAGTAAAAGATTTCTATAAATAAACAAAAGCGAGTAAAGCAGCACAAATGCCAAAGATTTATAAAAACAAACTCATATAGTTATTTTATAGCTTTAATTAAAAAAATAACGGACAGACTGCAAAAGATTTAATTATATTACTTATCGAAAGAAAGCAAAAAACAAAATTCAATTAATAAAGGGAGAAATTTATATGTCTATGGAAGACACTCAAATGGGAAACAACCAAATTGAAGATAATCAAATTGAAGACATTCAAATGGAAAACATTCAAATTGAAAATTCAAACGAGCCTAATAATGACGAAAATATAAATAGAAATAAAGTTTTAAATAATCTTAACTCATTTGCTCTAAATGATGGAGAATTATTAATTCCAAGTCGATTCACAGATAGAATATGTGAAGATTCTTTTATGGATTTTAATGGCGTTACTATTCTTAATGCAAACGAGATACATAGCCTGGCAGGAAATATTTTTGGAGATGGGAATGGAACATTAGAAATTGCTTACATTCAGAATGTAGAAAATATTGAAGGAAATCCATTTAGAGGTTGCACTTCATTAAAAAGAATTTATGCTAAAAGCGCTAATGAATGTCTCCGCATTTATGAAACCTTAGATGAAGAGGAACGGAAAAGGATAAAATTTTTCTATGGAGCTGATTGTATACCGTGGTATCCAGACGATTATGATGATATCTACATTGACTATGATAGTTCTGATAATGATTATGACGGACATAATCCAGACCATGGAATGGGTGGTACACTATTAGTGGCCGACCCTGCAGATGAGATCCTTACTAAAGAATATGTGAAAATATATCTAAAGGCGAAAAAGAAAGACAAAAAGAAGATGATAATTCCTTTACAGTTTAGAATAATTGATGCACGCGCATTTGAAGATAATAATGACATAGAAGAAGTCACTGGAGAAAACATAAAAGCCATAAAAGAAGCAGCGTTTGCAAATTGTGATCAACTAGAATCGATAGATTTTAAAAATGTAGAAAAAATTGAATCAAAAGCATTCTATGGATGTAAAAAATTAGGCATGAATGATATTAATTCGACAAATCTTAGAACGATAACTTTAGACAAACTATCAGAAGTTCAAGAGGACTCATTTGAAAACTGCACAACAGGTTCTGATAATGTGACAGAACTTATGATTAAAATTTCTAATGGTAACATAGAAAATGTATACAAACAGTTATATAAAAGTGGAATTGCAATTGCAGATGGTGATGAAAATATCTATGAAAAGGCTAAAAAAAGAAGTCTAAATGATTATGATGACAATCTAGATGATGAGATTAGTTACATGCCAGACAGTAAACGACACAGATCTGGTTATTAATATGTAGAAAATTATTGACTGCTCTCTATTTAAAAAAAGAAAATATATAGAGAGTAGTCAACAAATATTAAAAAATAATAAAAGGTGGTGCATTTGTATTATGAGGTTTTTTGGAAAAGATAAACCAACAGGAACAGATCCTGAAAAAAAAGATGAAGAAAATAAAGAATCATTTCTACATAAAGCTGTTAACTTCGTTAAAGATATAGTACCCCGAGGGGGAAATGATGCAGCAAATAAAGAACCAGAAGAAAAATTAAACAAAAAAACGAAAATCAAACCAAATATCAAGCAAGAGAAACAAACAATTACCGTAGAAAACGAAGAAAAAGATAAAAAAACAAAATTCACTTACGATCCTAATACTAAAGTATTAACAATTCTATGGAACGACGTAGATTTTTCTGACACTTTACAAGCCGGCTTAAGCATTGACACAAATTTAGTCGTAGAAATACGTAGTGATAAGTTAAAAACAATCAAAAACGGTGCATTTTCGGGTTTTAAAAATTTAAAGAAAATTCACTTTCCAAATGTAACTGAAATAGGTGAAAGAGCATTTGAAAAATCTGGACTCGAGGAAATTGATAGCGATGACTTTCCAAAAGTAACCTCAATAAAGGGGAATACATTTAATAATCTAACGAATTTAAAGAAAGTTAGTCTTAAAAACATAACATCTATAGACAAAGAAGCATTTTCAGGATGTACTAACTTAAAGGAAATCGGTCTTCCAAATGTTGAGACTATCGGAGAAGGGGCTTTCAGGGGATGTGGATTAACGAAAATTGATAGCAGTAATATTCCAAAAGTCAATACAATTGAAAGGTATGTATTTGAAGACTGTGAGAAACTAACAGATGTTGATCTACCAAAAGTTACAAAAATCAGCGAAGGAGCTTTTAAAAATGCCGATTTGGGAAACATTAATCTTCCAAATGTTAAGATTATCGAAAGAGAAGCGTTCGAACAATGTCTAATTACCGAAATTACAAATGAAACTTTTCAGCAAGTTGAAACGCTCGATTTATCAGCATTTAAAAATTGTCAATGTTTGAAAAGCATTATACTTAGCTATGGTATAAAAAATCTAATCATAGGAGACTCTGCATTTGAAGGATGTAATAATTTATCTGAAATAAGCATTGCGGGATTAGAAACTATTGAAAAAGGGGCATTAAAAAATGGAACAAATTTAATAAAAGTCAGCTTCCCAGATGCTACTACCATCAAAGAAGAGGCATTTGCCGGGCTAAGTAATTTAATTAATGTAAATATACCAAAAATCAATACAATTGAAAAGTCCGCATTCAAAGAATGTGGCAACTTATTCACTATCGGTACAGAGCAGCAAAACAATGACGAACCTAAAATAGCAACGATTAATGCAACAACTATCGGCGAAGGAGCTTTTTTTGGATGCAACTCACTTGAGATAGTAAAATGTCCTAATGCAATTAGCATAGGTACCAATGCATTTCAAAAATGTAGCGATATAAGTAAAATATATATCCCTAAAGCAACCTCTATTGGCTCTAGTGCATTCAATGGATGTGTAAAGTTATCCGCAGTCAATCTCCACAGTATAGAAACAATACAAGACTTAGCATTTTCTTCATGCAACAAACTGGCTGTAATAAATCTTCATGACATATCCAGCATTGGATCAGATGTATTTTCCGGATGTACTGAATTATATAAAGTAATATTATCGGGAAATTCTAAAATAAATCAGTGGGATATCTATTATATGCTCGATGAGAATCAAAAAAAGAAAGTCAATATATTTAAAGGAGAAAAACAATGGTACCATTCACTAAAATCTAAAGCTAAAATTAAAGTATCAAAGCTATTTTTAGATAAAGCAGAAAAAGCTTTAAGGGAAACAATAGAAAACAGTATGGAAAGTATGTAAAGCAATTGTAAAAGCAAAGGAAGTGATTAATATTATTTATCCTCTAAGACCAAATGACAACGGATTATTAATAATACCAGAGAATTTTAACGAAAAAATTTCTTCCAAAGACATTGATACTGAATCCCGTCAAAGATTAGTAGAATTAATTGGAGAAAACTTGAAGGAAATAGATGAACTTACATTTGAAGAATGTGCTAATTTGAAAAGAGTAAGTTTCCCAAACATTAATAAAATTGGCATAAGGGCATTCAATAATTGCATAGCTTTAGAAGAAACAATTCACCAACATGATTAAAATTAAATCAATGAGTATAATAGACGACATAGTAGATTTACTTGAGGACATAATACTTTAAAAATTTTTTTAAAATAGAGGTATAAACTCATATTTTTCATCCAATAATCAGTATAACAAATTGATTAAAAGCGAGGTACTTATTTTGAATTATAATAAGGTAGAAATATGTGGAGTTAATACTTCTAAAATCAAAGTCTTAAGCGAAAAAGAGAAAGTTAAGTTATTAAAAGAAGCTCAAGCAGGGAATAGCAATTCGAGAGACAAACTAGTAAATGGAAATTTAAGATTAGTATTAAGCGTGATTAAGAGATTTTCAAACAGAGGTGAAAATCCCGATGACTTGTTTCAAGTGGGATGCATAGGACTTATAAAATCAATAGACAATTTTGACATTTCTCAAAATGTTAGATTCTCAACTTATGCAGTACCGATGATTATAGGAGAAATAAGGAGATATTTAAGAGACAATAACTCAATAAGAGTAAGCAGGTCTATGAAAGATATAGCATATAAAGCAATGCAAGTGAATGAAAAGTTATCATCTCAGAACGACAGAGAACCAACGATAACAGAAATAGCAAACGAACTTAACATTTCTAGAGAATCTGTAGTGCTTTCATTAGAATCTGTCATGGAACCTATATCATTATACGACACGGTTTACTCAGATGGAGCTGATACTGTATTCGTAATGGACCAAATAGGTGACAAAAACGATGATATCAATTGGTTAAATGAAATAGCTTTAAAAGAATCTATTAGAAAGCTTAACGATCGAGAGAAAAATATACTAACTTTAAGATTTATTCAAGGGAAAACTCAAGTAGAAGTAGCAAATGAAATAGGAATAAGTCAAGCTCAGGTATCTAGACTAGAAAAAAGCACTTTAAACAAAGTGAAAAAAGGAATATAAATATAAATAAACTTATAGCAACCTGTTTAACAATTAAATTCGATTGCTATAAGTTTTATTATTTATTCATATATATAAGCTTCCATTTTTTCTAAATCAAATGACACTCCGTCTAATTCTTCTGAATTTTCGTCATAATCGTCTACCAAATCGAAGAATTTCTTAGAGTATGGCTTAATGCTGCTAGCTTTTTTAGGAGTCTTCTTAACTTCTTTATAGTCTGTCAAGTAACCTGCGCCCAATTTCCCACTAATTCTATCATAAGCCATCTTTTTCAGTAAACATAGATGAGTCCACGCTCTATTATTGTTACCATTAGAAAGCATAATGTTAGCTGCTTCTGAAAGTTCTTTAATATTCATTCCTGAAATTCCATACAATGCTGATCCATTTATATCACTTTCTAATATTGGCAACATATGATTCATAGCGATATATGCATCCTGTTTATTATACTTTACCTTTTTATAGCCCAGAAGAGACGGATCAAACTTATCATTCAAATCCGAGATAACAGGAGCAATCCATAGTATCTTTGGATTTGATTTATCCTGACTGCACAAGACGTGCGGTATCTTATCTATTCCATCCTTTTTGCAAATACATGACTCAGCTCCAACTTTTTTCACAATATCGAAGTATTTCATAGATACATAGAAGCACTTTCCCGATTTCATGCTTGACATTGTTGGATTAACTGCAATTGATGAAAAGCAAAAGCAAAACAAACTCAAGATTGACACTAATAAAATTTTAATTTTCATAACGATCACTTGCTACCAGATAACAGTAGCTTCCCCCCTTTTTATTTTTTTGTAATAATTGCTCACATTTCCTCCTTTCCTTAGAATTTACGCTAATACAAGCATAGATAAATTATACACAAAAACATAAAAAAATCAAACTAAAATATTTATTTTATCGTGTCAATCTTAAAAAAATTCTACTTTTTGTATAGATTTATTATTCATCAGACATTGAATCTAAACAAAACAATATCTCCGTCATTCATAATATAATCTTTTCCTTCCAGTCTGACTAATCCTTTTTCCTTTGCGGCAGTCATTGATCCACATTTCACTAAATCGTCAAAAGATATTACTTCTGCTCTTATAAATCCTCTTTCAAAATCACTATGTATTTTCCCCGCTGCTTGAGGTGCCTTTGTTCCCTTCTTAATTGTCCATGCCCTAACCTCTGGCTTACCTGCCGTTAAGTAAGATATCAATCCCAATAATGAATAGCATTTATTAATTAATCTATCCAATCCAGACTCATTTAAACCCATGTCTTGTAAAAATAAAATTTTCTCATCATCTGATAAAGTTGATATCTCTGCTTCTATTTGTGCACAAATTGGTAGTACTGCTGCACCTTCTTCATTTGCAATCGCTTCTACTTCTTTAAAATACTTATCGTTACTAAAGTCTCCGTCGCTCATATTAGCTGCATATATAATAGGTTTATTAGTCAGTAATGACACATTAGATAATATTTCTTTCTCTTCTTCATTGCAATCATAAGATCTCGCTGACTTACCTGCTTCTAAATGTTCCTTAATCTTTTTCAAAAATTCATATTCAGATACATATTTTTTATCTGCCTTGATCATTTTTGATACTTTATCTATCCTTCTATCTATTATATCTATGTCAGATAATATAAGTTCCAAATTAATTGTCTCTATATCATCTTTAGGACTTACTTTTCCATTCACATGTACTATATCATCGTCGTCAAAGCAACGCACTACGTGAACTATTGCATCCACTTCTCTTATATTTGACAAAAATTTGTTCCCTAATCCTTCCCCATGTGATGCTCCTTTAACAAGTCCTGCTATATCCAAAAATTCGATGCTTGCCGGAGTCACTTTATCTGGTTCATACATTTCCTTTAAAACATCCAACCTTTTGTCCGGGACTGCAACAACTCCTATATTTGGTTCCACCGTGCAAAACGGATAGTTAGCAGACTGTGCCCCTGCATTTGTAATTGCATTAAAAAGTGTACTTTTCCCAACGTTCGGTAATCCTACTATTCCTAATTTCATTTGTCATTACAACTCCTTATTATCATTATAATATTTACAAAAACTGTTCATAGTACATTCATTACATAAAGGCTTTTGGGCCTTGCAAATCTTTCTGCCATGCAATACTAATCTATGACAAAAATCATTTGATTTCTCACTATCTAAACAATTTCTTAATATCTTCTCTATTTTTTCAGGATTTTTTGTATCATGAAATCCCAATCTCCTAGTAATTCTAATACAATGCGTATCGACTACTACTGCCGGTTTATTAAATATATCCCCCAGGATTAAATTTGCAGTCTTTCTCCCCACTCCCGGTAATGATAGAAGATCTTCCATATTATCTGGCACTTCTCCATTATACTTATCCACTATCATTTTACTCATCTCTATTAAATCCTTTGACTTAATTTTATAAAATCCACATGATCTTATACATTCTTCTACATCTTCTCTATCGGCCTTTGCCAAATCGTATACAGTCCTATACTTTTTGAATAGATCTGGCGTCACTATGTTAACTCTGTTATCAGTACATTGTGCAGCTAATCTAGTTGCAACCAAAAGTTCAAATGCTGACTTGTATTGTAGAGAACATATTGCATCAGGATATTCTTTTTCTAAAGCTTCGTTAGATAACTTAGCAAGTTCTTCTATATTAATAAACAATCACATCCTTACTAAATAATAATAAACTATACTCAAATACTAAGCAAATTCAAGTATAGTTTAACATACAAATATCAAATATTCAACAGTGCTTCTTTTAATGCATCAACTTTATCAATCTTTTCCCATTTTACATCTAAGTCTTCTCTTCCAACGTGACCATACGATGCTAATTGTCTATATATTGGCTTTAATAAATCTAACTCTTTAATTATTGCTGCCGGCCTTAAGTCAAATACTTTCTTAACTGCCTCAACCAATCTCTCTTCGCTCTCAGCAGAAGTACCAAATGTGTCAACCATTATCGATACCGGCTTAGCAACTCCTATAGCATATGCTAACTGAACTTCACATTTCTTGGCCAAACCCGCTGCAACTATATTCTTCGCAATGTATCTGGCTGCATATGTTGCAGATCTGTCTACTTTTGTTGGGTCTTTCCCTGAAAATGCTCCTCCCCCATGTCTAGAATACCCGCCGTAGGTATCAACTATTATCTTTCTTCCTGTCAGTCCAGTGTCTGCTACTGGTCCGCCTATAACAAATCGTCCAGTTGGATTTATATATATCTTAGTATTTTCATCCATTAGTTCACCTGGCACTATCGGATTAATAACTTTTTCTATTATATCTTCTTTTATCTTATCTAGACTTACTTTTTCATCATGTTGCGTCGATACAACTATGGCCTCTACTCTCTTCGGAATGCCTTTATCATATTCAATTGTAACCTGTGTCTTCCCGTCCGGACGAAGATATGTCAAAGTCTTATCCTTTCTAACCTGTGCTAATCTTTTTGATAATTTGTGAGCCAATGATATCGGTAGTGGCATAAGTTCTTCTGTCTCATCACATGCAAATCCAAACATAATGCCTTGGTCACCTGCCCCAAACTTATCCTTTTCGTCCTCACTATTATTCTTCATCTCAAGCGACTCATTCACTCCCATTGCTATGTCAGGCGACTGAGAGTCTATAGAAACCAAAACTCCACAACTATTTCCGTCAAATCCTGCATTTGGGTCGTCATAGCCTATTGATTTAATAACATTCCTTGCTATTTTCGATAAATTAACGTAACAGTCTGTTGTTATTTCTCCCATTATATTTATCACACCTGTAGTTGCAAATACCTCGCAAGCAACATGTGCTTTTGGATCCTTCTCGATTATTGCATCCAATATAGCATCTGATATCTGATCACATACTTTGTCAGGATGTCCTTCTGTAACTGATTCTGATGTAAATAAATTCATTTTTTTCTCCTTAACTATTCTAAATCTTTAAACTTTTCTATTTCTTTCTTTTCAACTTTTATTTGACTATCTCTTATTAAAACAACATCATCCTTGTCATAAATCATTGGAATTAAGTCGGGTGACTTGTCCAGCTTAACCGTCAGCTTGCCAATTAATAAATTCTGCGATATAACAGTTCCAGTTCCTTCAGGTGTGCTTACATAAGCTCCAACTTTCGGTGAATTTTTTAACAAATCTAAATAAGCATTCTGTTCATACTTCAAGCAGCACATAAGTCTTCCGCATGTCCCAGAAATTTTCACTGGATTCAAGGACAATCCTTGCTCTTTTGCCATTTTTATAGACACTGGCTCAAAATCTCTTAAAAAATTAGTACAGCAGAATGGTCTGCCGCATACTCCTAATCCTCCTAAGGCTTTTGCTTCGTCTCTCACGCCTACTTGTCTCAATTCTATTCTTGTCCGTAAAGCATAAGCTAAGTCTTTAACTAAAAGTCTGAAGTCTATTCTGCCCTCTGCAGTAAAATAAAACATTATTTTCGTTCTATCCAAGGAATACTTAGCTTTTATGATCTTCATGTCTAATTTACGAATTATTGCTCTTTCTTCGCAATACTTAACAGCTTCTAAACTTTTCTTTTCATTCTCTTTATCTTGCTCAATATCTTCAGAAGTTGCTTTTCTTATTATTCCACTAATATAATCATAATCACAATCTGTTTCCTTAAGTATAACTATCTTTCCAATCACTAAACCAACATTGTTTTCTATCACAACATAGTCATCTATATTTAAATCCAAGTCATCCGGATTTGAAAAGTAATATATTCCGTTCTCTAATTTTAATTTAACTCCATATATTTTCAATAAATAATTCCCCCAGTGAACAATTCTCTTAACAAATTATATACTATTTACTACTTTAAGCAATCTAAAATGCATTACGGTTGATAATAAATTCATATTGGCATTCTTTTTTGCCAATATTTTAAGTTCATTTAGTATATCTATGATCTTTAATATCTTCTGGATAGATATTTTATCCAATATTTTCGAATAAAATTCCTTTTCTTCTTCAGCAATTTCCTTACGATTGTAAAAGTATGATATACAATTTTCATAACAATCACTTATACATTCTAAAGATTTTTGGAAGAACTTTCTATCTTTAGTCATGCCGTCGCACAAAGATAATGATGATAGTTGAGAATTATAAATCATAGACATCATAAACTTCCTCGATGCCTCTAAAATTTCATCACTATCGTAATTATTGTCTGAGACATTCAAAGAATATATTGAAGTTCTTGACCTAATAGTATCCAACATCTTACCGGCTGTATCGCAAAGCAATATAAACTTAACAAATCTTGGAGGTTCCTCTAATGTCTTCAAGATTGCATTCTGTGCTTGTAATGTCATTGTTTCTGCATCTTTTATTATATACACTTTGAAATTAGATTCATTTGGCAATACCAATGTATCTTCTATCATTTTTCTTATAATTTCTACTCCAATGGACTTCCCTTCCTGACAAATGGTCGTTATGTCTGAGAGAGTATTATTATCTATCTTTCTGCATATAGCGCACTGTGAATTATGGCAACCGTTTTCTTCACATTCTATAAATTTGCATATATCAATGGCACATGACATTCGCTCATTCCTGCTACCACCTTCTATAATCATAGCATGAGGCAACCTGTCTCTATCCAAAGTAATACCATTTTTATTAAATCTTTTCAAATCTATCAACGTCCAATACAAAGATTGTTGCCCCGCCTACCGTAACGGAAAAAGGTAGAATTGAAAACTCATAGTCACTTATAGACGAGTTGTTCTTTGGAACCAATTGTTCTCTTTTACTACTATGTTCCGATATTATTTCAATAGCCTCATCTACCAATTCATCTTCTACTCCTGTTATTATAGTTGTATTGCCTGATTTTAGAAACCCTCCGGTTGTTGCTAATTTAGTTACTCTAAAATTGTTCTTTGTTAGACTATCCATTACAGCATGGCTATCTTCTCTGCCAACTATAGCTAAAATAAGTTTCATACCACTGCACCTCAAAACAAAAAATATTATTGATATTTCAATCAGCTGTAATTGATTTTTAACTGACTTCAACATTATATCATACAATTTACAAAAAATCTACTAAATTTAATTGATTTATAAATATTTCACACCTTTTTATCAAATAATAACTTACCTGCTATTTCTTTTATCTTTTTCAATCTATAATTAACCATTGATTTACTTATATTAAGTAATACTGCTATATCCTTTAAAGATAGCTGAGGCTTTTTTAATCTTAAATTTGCTATTACTTTTAATTCATCAGACAAAAATTCTAAGCCTTTTATATCTATAATAGTATTTATTGCATTAATTTGTTCCACCGAGGCATTCGTAAGCTTTTTTATATTAGCCGTTTCAAAGTTCGTAATTCTATTTATATTATTTCTTACTTCTTTTAGCATTTTTATCTGTATATATTCCATTGCTATCGAAGAAGCCCCCATAAATGTTAATATATTTATTATAAATTCGCAGTCCTTGATATAACATACCAATCCATAATTTCTTTCCGTTATATTTACAGAGACATTAATATTTTTATCATTTTCTAAAAGATTGTTCAATACGCTTGATAAATCCTGATCAGTCGTAAAAAATTCCAACCGATATTCTTTATTTGGATCAGAAATCATGCCAGATGATAAAAAAGCTCCTCTCAGGAATGATGACTTTATATCTTTATCCATATCGGGAAGACAAAACTCATACAATTTTCTAATATTTATCGAGTTCCATATAGTCATATAGTCTTTTTCATCATTTATATCAATTCTATATATTACCTTGCCATTACTTTTTTTATCGTTGCTCTTCAATTCGTTATAATTTTTATATGTCTTGTTCGTCAATTTATATATCAGCTTTAAAAATCTCTCCAATATTTTAGGATTTTCTGTTTTAAATAAGATTTTATCATTAATTCTATTCTTAGCAAAAATTATCATAGCAAAAAGTTCAGCTATTATACTTTCTTTGTCATTAATTTTAATCTTGCACAGTTCATCCTTAACCTGACTTGAAAATGATATCTTATTATTCAATTATTTTCACCCTTTTCTTAACATATCTCAATTATTCTTATACCAATCTATATTTCCGTCATATAATTCTTCCCTGAACCTTTTTAATACAGGCTGAGTCTTTCCTTTTGACTTGTACCAACATAATGGCATATATGGATCGCTTGCATATTTAGCCAATGATACATCCACGTCGCTGCTTTCCCCTTCCCTGACAGCTCTTGCTACTATAACGGTTCTAAAATTCTTAAATTCGTAAGAACATGTAGATAATATTATAATCCTGTCGTTATCCATTACGTCAACCGGCGTCTCTATTAATGACCTTTTCCTTACTTGATACATATATTCTAAGAAATTTTCTATAGATCCGAAGTCACTTACTAAATATTCGAATACAGGTCCTTGAGATTTCTCTACATTTGTCTTAAAAATCGAAAATATTTTCCATTTACATCTTTGCTGCTCCGTATCAAAATTTATAACAGGGCATGATTTATAATAATCTAGGTCGGAATACTTTAATATTTTCCCAAACATGCTTCCATCTCTCATCGAATGCCCATGTATTATCATTGATTTCGTATCTTTGTCATGAGAACAATCCGAATCTAAAAAAATGCTTCCATATCTTGAATATTTCTTATTATAATCTTTATATAAATAAAACTTTGGATCCGGTCCCTTTGATTGTAGCACAGGATAGTCTATTCCTACATTAGGAAAGTTAATCCATCCTATTATATCTGGATTCAGCGCAGACAAATCTTTAAATTTCTTAACATAATCTTCTTCAGTACAGTTATTTTCGTCCGCATGATACATATCTTGTATATCATTGTTGATCTTTGAATTCACAAGCGAATCTATTATAAACAGTTTTGCAAAAATACATAAAGACACTGCAAATACTATCCATAGGATAGCTAGCATTATCTTCCTCGATACAAATTTTCTTGAAGCTTTCATGAAAAATCATTCCTTTTTGATTATCATTTTATGATTTCAACTCTCGTATTTTCAATTGCTTTATCAATTAATTCATCCATATTTAATTTTGCCTCTTCTATCTTAACAAATTTCAATGAAGGCTTTGTTCTTGGATGCTTAGGGGTGAAGACTGTGCAACAATCCTCATATGGTTCTATTGATATATCAAAAGTATCTATCTTTCTTGATATTGTAACTATTTCATCCTTATCCATTCCTATAAGTGGTCTAAATATTATCATGTCAGAAGCTTCATCTGTACATCCAAGTGCTAAAAGAGTCTGACTTGCTACTTGCCCTAAGCTTTCGCCTGTTATAAGTGCCTTACATTCTTCTCTCTTTGCTATAGAAGATGAAATCTTCATCATAAATCTTCTCATTATGATAGTAAATAGTTCCTCTTTGCAATTATCTTTTATCGATTCTTGGATTTCTGTAAATGGTACTATAAATAATTTTATTCTCCCGCTGTATTCTGCAACCTTTTCTAACAATCTCTTGACCTTATCCTCTGCTCTCTCACTTGTATATGGAGGGCTAACAAAATGAATTGCATTTAACTCTAAACCTCTCTTAGCCAGCATAAAAGATGCCACTGGGCTGTCAATTCCACCTGAAATCAATACCATTGCCTTACCGGAAGTTCCTACTGGTATTCCACCTGCTCCCTTTATGTCATCATATCTCACATATGCGCCAAAGTCTCTAATCTCAACAGTGACTGTTATTTCTGGATTATGTACGTCTACTTTCAAATTTTTAAATCTTTCTAAGAGATATCCACCCAGTTCTCTACATATGTCTGGCGATTTCATCGGAAACAATTTATCCGATCTTTTTGCTTCCACTTTAAAAGAAGATACATATGGAAGTTTATCTTTTAAATAATTATAAGCACATTCTTTAATCTTATTGATATCCTTATCTACGCAAGCGCATCTTGAAAGTTTAACTATGCCAAATATCTTCTTCACTATTTCTATTGCCATATCCAAATCGCTCTCATCGTCACTTGGTATAATATATATAGTTGATTGCGCATTCTTTATTTCAAAATTTCCTGCTTTTCTTATTCTATACTTTATATTATTAATTAATGTCTTTTCAAATGATCTTTTATTTAGTCCCTTTAGAACTATTTCCCCTATTTTGATTAATATTATTTCTTTCATTATATACTTGTTCTCCTTAATAATTCACTTTACTAATGCCTTCTTTTAATCCCTCTATAAAAACGTCTACATCATTTATATCATTATATCTAGAAAAGCTAACTCTTATAGCCGTATCTATAACATTCTTATCCAAATTCATAGATTTTAAAACATGACTCATCTTTCCCTTAGCGCATGCTGACCCGCTTGATACATATATATTCTTTTCTGCTAAAAAATGAAGCATTGTTTCAGATCTCACCTTGCACGTAGAAAAATTACATATGTATGGCAAAGTCGCCGTCTCAGCAGAATTTATAACTACGCCAGGAATTTCTTTTAATCTAGTTCTCAAATAGTTATTCAATTCTAAAATATGATTAAAATTTTCTTTCATATTTCCCAAACTGTCAATCGCTGCTGAAAATCCTGATATCAAAGCTGCCGATTCTGTTCCAGGTCTAATGCGTTTCTCCTGTTCTCCTCCAAATATCATTGGTTTTATATTAGTTCCTCTTTTTATATATAATGCTCCCACTCCTTTTGGTCCATGAATTTTATGTGAGCTTATACTTACCAAGTCCGCTCCTATCTTTTTCACATTTACATCTATTTTTCCAAATGATTGCACTGCATCGACATGAAAAATTGCTTCCGACTTCTTCAAATTCAATATATTTCTCACTTTAAGTATGTCATTTATTGATCCAATCTCATTATTTACATGCATAATGCTGACCAATGCCACTTCGTCGTCAATTATGCTATACAAATTATCTATATCTGCTTGTCCATTTTCATTTGGTTCTATATATATTAATTCAAATCCCCTTTTTTTTAATTCTTCTGCGCTTTCTTTTACAGATGAATGCTCTGTAGAAGTAATTATTATCTTTTTCTTCTTTTTCTTATTTCCATATACAGATCCAAATACCGCTAAATTATTTGCTTCCGTCCCTCCAGAAGTAAAATATACTTCCCTTTCGTCGCATTTTAATACATCTGCTATTTTCTTTCTAGACTTTGATAATTCTTTTTCAGCCAAAATCCCTTTGCTGTGAAGAGACGATGGATTGCCATAGTTCTCTCTCAACATATAGTCAATTGCACTTATTGCCTCTTCACAAGTTTTAGTCGTAGCGCTATTATCTAGATAAACTTCTTTTAATTCTTTCAAGGTCTACACTTTCCTTTTACTATTTAATTTTGCCGCATTTATAGTATTTTTCATCAACATTGATATTGTCATTGGTCCTACTCCTCCTGGTACAGGAGTTATTAATGACACTTTATCATAAACATCATTAAAATTTACATCCCCGCATATCTTGTTGTCTTCACTTCTTCTATTAATTCCAACATCTATAACGACTGCCCCTTCTTTTACCATGTCAGAATTAAGAAAGTCTTTCTTTCCAACAGCCACTACTATTATGTCAGCTGTTTTAGTTATCTCATTCAAATTTTTAGTCTTGCTGTGGCAAATGGTAACTGTTCCATTCTCTTTTAATAATAACATAGCCATTGGCTTTCCTACTATATTGCTCCTGCCTATTACCACGCAATGCTTCCCTGATATATCCACGTTGTAATATTTTAATAATTCCATAATTCCCGCTGGCGTGCATGGTACAAAGTCAAAATTTCCTACCATTATCTTACCCACGTTTACTGGATGAAAAGCATCTACGTCTTTAAGTGGAGATATTCTTGATATAATTCTACTTTCGTCTAAATGTTTCGGTATTGGAAGTTGAACTAAGATGCCACTTATCTCTTCTCTTTCATTTAAATTATCTATTAATTCTAACATTTCGTCCATTGTTACATTCTCTGGCAATGCATGTTCCTCTGAATATATCCCCAATTCCTCACATGTTCTTTTCTTATTGTTGACATATATCCTAGAAGCCTTATCTTCCCCTACTATTATTACTGCAAGTCCTATTTTTACATCATTTTCTTTTAACTTTTCTACCTCTTCTTTTAAACGATTCTTTATTATTCCTGATACCATCTTACCGTCTATTATTTTATTGTCATTCATTCAATCACCGTTCCCTTTTAATTCATTTAAAAACTTATGAACAACTTCCAAAACCTTATCTTTTCTATCAACCTCCATAGATATATATGGTTTTTTACCTGCATTTATCATAATTTGTCTCCCGGAGCTTGATATCACTCTCATTAAGTTTTTTATGTCCATGTCATCTTTGTATATATAGATCTTATCTCCCTGTTGTTTTATTTCATATATGCCCAATGATGAAGCCACATTCCTTATTAAAGATATTTCTATAAGTCCCTCAACTGATTTAGGAATATCTGAGAATCTGTCAACAAGTTCATCAATAACATCAGATGCGTCCTCTTTGTTCTTAATATTTGATATTTTCTTATAAACGTCTAGCCTTTGGTTCAAATCCGAAATATATTCCTCTGAAATATATGCATTTATTTGAAGATCTATTAAACAATCCACACCTTCCGCTGAATCTTCTTCGCCTTTTTCTTCTTTTATCGCTTTATCCAATAGTTTTATATACAGTTCGTAGCCTATTTCTTCCATGTTTCCATGTTGTTCCCCTCCAAGGACGTTACCAGCTCCTCTCAATTCCAAATCTCTCATTGCAATTTTAAATCCTGATCCAAATTCCGTAAATTCCTTGATAGCTGATAGTCTTTTTCGAGATATGTCACTTAAAGACTTGTTCTTTCTAAATGTTAAATAAGCATATGCTTTTCTTGAAGATCTTCCTATTCTTCCTCTTATTTGATGCAATTGTGATAGTCCCATATGGTCAGCATTTTCTATTATCAAAGTATTTGCATTCGGCAAGTCCACTCCTGTTTCTATTATCGTAGTGCATATTAAAATATTGATCTCATTTTTTATCATTTTCTCCCAAACCTGTGACAATTCTGTCTCAGACATCTTGCCATGTCCTATTCCAACCTTAGCTTCTGGAATATAATTTCTAATTTTGTCTGCAACTGCTTCAATATTTTCAACGTTATTATATAAATAATATACTTGACCATTCCTTCTCAATTCTTTCTTTATGGCTTCGTTTATTATTATATCATCATGCTCTAAGACATACGTTTGAACCGGTCTCCTATCTTTAGGTGCCTCTTCAAGAGATGACATATCTCTGATCCCCGATAAAGCCATGTTAAGAGTCCTTGGTATTGGAGTAGCCGATAACGTTAAAATGTCTACATTTTTCTTCAAAGTCTTGAATTTTTCTTTCTGAGCCACTCCAAATCTCTGTTCTTCATCTATTATTGCAAGTCCTAAGTCTTTAAATTTCACGTCATTCTGTAACAATCTATGAGTTCCTATTATAATATCTATCTCTCCAGTTTCCAGACTCTTTAATATTTCTTTCTTTTCCTTATCTGATTTAAATCTGGATAAGTATTCTATCCTAATTGGGAACCCCTCAAAACGTTTGACTGCCGTATTGTAATGCTGCCATGATAAAATAGTAGTCGGTACTAAAAAAGCACATTGTTTTGAATCGCTAACACATTTGAATGCTGCTCTTAATGCAACTTCAGTCTTTCCAAACCCTACATCACCACATAGCAACCTATCCATTGGTACTATTCTTTCCATGTCGCTTTTTATTTCTTCTATCGCTTGCAATTGGTCTTCTGTCTCTTCATATTCAAATTTTGATTCAAAGTCATGTTGCCATTCAGAATCTTTCGAAAAAGCATAACCTTTTATCATTTCTCTTTCTGCATATAACTTTATTAGTTTCTTTGCTATATCTTTTAAAGCTTTCTTTACTTTTGCTTTCGACTTTTGCCAATCTAAACTACCCAGGTTATTCAATTTTACATTAGCATTGTCATGTGGTCCTATATATTTCGAAACCAGATCCAGTTGGGTCACCGGCACGTAAAGTATGTCATCTTTTGCATATGATATCCTGATATAATCCTTTATTACTCCTTCCATTTCTATCTTATATATTCCTTTAAATACTCCTATCCCGTGAGTAGAGTGAACTACGTAATCCCCCACGTTGAGTTCTGATAAATTATATATCTGTTTAGAGCTTTTGTTTGACTTTTTCTTCAATTTTCTCTTAACTTCACATTTACCATAGCTAATTATAACATATGGATTATCAATATATTCAAATCCCGATGAAAGTTTCTTTGGAACTATTATTATATTCCCTCTATCTATATTACATATGTCACTATATATTTTTGATGAGATATTGTTTTCCAATAAAAATTTAAAAATTTCTTCACTATACTTCCTATTGCCCGCTAAAATTATAATCTTTCTACTTTTTATATCATAAGACTTTAGTACTTCTAGTAATGACTCCAGTGTCCCGTTCCAACTTTTGTCTTCTTTTGCTTTGAATTCTATAGTCTTTTGAAGCTTCATGTCATAATCTTTATGATAAAACATGTCTAAGTATATTACATTATTTCTCTGTAATCGTCTATGTGCATATACCAAGTCTTCATTAAACGTTCCCAACTCAGGATATATCGTCCCATCAAATAAAAAGTCCTTTATATCTTCACTATTTTGCCATTCTATTGCATTTATTCTATCTCTGGCCTTATCAATTTCTGATATAAATATAATATTTTCTTCCAATATATAATTGAACAAAGTAGATTTGTCATCATATATTAAATTTATAAACTTGTCCATCGATGAAACCTTTAATCCACTACTCAATCTATCTATATCCGAGCTTATTCCTCTCTTTTGCCTATCATTTGCATTCGTCTTCAATATTTTTTCTAATTTCTTTATCAGTCCCTTAGTATTATTGCATATAACTTCAGACGCCGGCATAATTGTTATCTTGTCTACGCTTCCTATTCTTCTTTGACTTTGAGCATCAAAGAAAGACATCGTGTCTATTTCGTCCCCAAAGTATTCCACTCTAACCGGATTATCAAATTCTATTGGAAAGAAGTCTATTATTCCTCCCCTTACCGCATATTTCCCTACTGAATCCACTATCGAATGTCTCTCATATCCTGAAAATTCTAACATCTCTATCAACTTTTTTAATCCATAGTCAGAATTTTCTATACTTAGTTCAGCAGATAGTTTTTCTAATATCAACGGAGGCATCGTATATTGCAATGCTGCTTCAAAACAAGTCACAATTACGTCAAATTCTCCTGATAAAATCTTCATCAATGTCTTAATTCGTATCTGTTCGTACTCCTTTGAGCATCCCTCTACATTCATTATATTAAGATCTCTATATAAATAAGTATAGACCCTTAATCCCATATTTATTAGATTGTTCTCTAATTCAAACGCTTCTGACTCGTCATATGCAAATACAAAAATTTTTCTTTTTGCTTGCATATACGTAGAATATATTACGTGCGCTTTATGAATCGATGATAATCCAAATGCTCCCACTTTTCGTGCGGGAGTACAAATATCTCTTATTAAATCTTGATACTCTGTCATATCTGTTAATATGTCTTTTAAAAATTTCAACTTTTATTCCTCTACTTCAATTAAATTGGCTCATGGCTCCTTCTATGTCGCCTTTTATTATAAATCTTAATGCACTATCTGCATCTTCTATAGATTTGTTAACCGATTTCATATCTTCACTTCTAAATTGTGATAATACCCATTTGGCTAAGTCATATTCTGGATTTGGTTTGTTGCCTACTCCTATCTTTATCCTTGGAAAATCTTCCGTACCTAAATGACTGATTATGCTTTTTATCCCATTATGTCCCCCGGAGCTTCCGTTTCTTCTTATTCTTAACTTGCCAACGTCAATCGTTATATCATCAAATATTATTATTATATTCTTGTTACTTATTTTATAAAATTTTGATGCCTCTTGAACCGCTATGCCACTGTTGTTCATATATGTCTGAGGTTTCATTAATAATATTCTTTTATTTTCTAATTTTATGTCATATACAAGTGACTGAAACTTCGATTTTCCTAAACCTGAGTACTCTTTATCTAAAATATGATCAATAGTCATAAAGCCGACGTTATGTCTCGTATTATCATACTCTTCCCCTGGGTTTCCTAATCCTACTACTAAATAATCATATGTGCTTTTACTAAATATATTCATAAAAATGTCTGCAGGATCTCTTACCTCTTTCTCATTCAAGATAAAAAATTCCTGCATTACCTCTCTTTCTAAAGACAAACCCTTAACTGTTCGCTAGTTCGATAAAGGAGTTATCGATCCGTCTTTATAAATTAAATTAATTGCTTCCGCAAAAAGATCTGCGACAGGTAAATATACTAATTTATCAATCTTGTTCTCTGGTTCTGGAATCGTATCTAAAAGAAAAACTTTTTCAATTGGACTATTCTTTATTCTTTCCATTGCTGGTCCTGATAATACTCCATGCGTCGCACATGCATATATCTCTTTTGCATTATATTTGCTATACAATTCATTCGCTGCATTACATAATGTCCCCGCTGTGTCTATCATGTCATCAACTAGTATCACTTTCTTATTCGTTACGTTCCCTATTATATTAACTATCTCACAGACATTTGGTCTTGGTCTCCTTTTGTCTATCACCGCTAATTGACACCCTAGCTTCGATGCAAAACTTCTTGCCCTCATTATTGATCCAAGGTCAGGAGATACTACTACGTATTCATCAATCTTGTCTTTTTCTATCTTGTCTCTAAAATAGTCTACCAAAACCGGCGCCCCTTTTAAATGGTCTACTGGTATATTAAAAAATCCTTGTATTTGCATAGCATGCAAGTCCATCGTTATTATTCTGTCCGCTCCAGCTGCTGTCAATAAGTCTGCAACTAGTTTCGCTGAGATTGGATCTCTTGGCTTTGCCTTTCTGTCTTGTCTAGCATATCCAAAGTACGGCATGACCACCGTTATACATGCTGCTGAAGCCCTCTTCATTGCGTCAATCATCACTAATATTTGCATTAAATTATCATTAACTGGACTACATGTTGACTGAATTATGAAACAGTCTGCCCCTCTAACTGATTCCTTTAAGGAAACATATACCTCTCCATCACTAAATGTTTGTACATCTACGCTTCCCAATTCCAATCCTAAACGATCTGCTATCTGCTTAGCTACATTTGGAATAGAATTAGCTGCAAAAATTTTTATGTTGTTCCCATGAAAATAATTCATATATGATACACTTGTTACTAAATCTTATAAACTTCTAGTAACTTTTACTCCTTCCCTTTTTCGACAATCTATCGTCTTCTCTAGTTCTATTGAAAATTATATATTATTTGTCTGCCAATATCAAGTACATAGAAAAGTGGCTTTGTCTATCACATCATTAAATGTGCAGACCTCTCGCCACAGTCTTTCAAATATTATAAGACTACGTAAGAAAATGGCTTTATTTTCTCACTCGCCTTAAACTCATATCCCTCTGAGTAAATTGAATTTAAATTGCAATAGTCTTCTACTACACAGTCCTTAAGCTGAGTATTAGGTCCTATAACGCATTCTTTTCCTATATAATTCTTTCCTGTTAATATAGTTCCAGGTAAAATAGTTGTTCCATTTGCTATCAAAGTATCATCACTTATCAATATTCCATCTGAACAAGGTATGTTCACCCCTTGCTCGATTAACCTGTTTATCTTATTCTTTCTAGCTATTTCATTGATATAGACTAATTCGCTCAAACTATTGGCGCCCAAAACAATTTCTTTGCTCTTGGCGCTGAAAACTCCCACATTTTCGTTATGTTTGAGCAATAATTTTATAGCATCCGGCAAGTAATACTCACCTTGTGCTGTATGATTCGATATGTCAAATAATACGGATAATAATTTTGATACTTTAAACCAATATGCCCCTGAGTTAACCTCTTTTATCTTTTTAATTTCTTCAGTTGCATCTTTCTCTTCTTCTATCGATACTAAGTTTTTATTAGAATCTCTCACTATTCTACCATAGCCGTAGGGATTGTCTACTTCTGATGATATAACTGTTACTGCATTGTTAGCTTTCAAATGCATGTCATATGAATCCATTATAGTTACATCATCTATAAATGGAGAATCTCCCCCTAGTATAATTACATCATCATATAAATGTTTCTGCAAAAAGCTGCTTGCTGACATCACTGCATGTGCTGTGCCTTTTCTCTCTTCCTGATATACAAACTCACAGTCAATGTTAGCTTTTGTCAAATAATCTTCAACCATTTTATGTTCAAAACCAGTTACTACACATACCTCTTGAATATTTGATGATATACATGCATCTACTACCCATTTTACCATCGGTTTAAATAATACCTCTGATAATACTTTCGGTTTACCGGTCTTCATTCTTTTTCCTTCTCCAGCTGCAAGAATAATCGAACAAACTCCCAATATAACTACCCCTTTCTAAATATAATATTATTATTCTAATCTTAATTCGTTCCAAAGAATATCAAACACTTATTAAGTATATCACATTTTATTCACTAAAACAACAAATTGATTCTAAAAATTACATTCTTTCTTACTTTCTTTATTATTTCTTCTCTCGTTTACCTTTTTTTCTCTATATTCCGCTGCTACTTTCCTTTTACATTGTACTTACTTTGGTTAATTTATTTTTCCTTTTTTAATCATTTACATCCTATATTCTTATCTTTTTCATTTCGATCCGTGAATTTTAAAAACTTTCTCTTTAAATTTCTAATGAATTTGTTCTAAATTTGTTATTTTGACTCGTTCCCTTCTCACTTTTTCCTTAATATTTTCCATCCTTCAATTTATAATTCCTACACTCGATATAAATAAAAATTAATATAAAACCACATACCTTTCATGGCATGTGGCTATTAGTTTGAATTATTTCTAAAGTTTAACTAAGCTTATTCAATTGACATGGTCTCGCTTAACTCTTTGCCATCGCTCTTTTTGCTCGTTCCTTCATCTACATCATCTTTTTCTTCATCTTCGCAATCTAAGAAGAAATCAATTCGTTGAGAGATCTCATCCTTGAGTGCACAACTTTTACAAAGATGATACCCAGCCTTTGTTAAATCCTTTTGAGTCTTTGTAATAGTCTTCCTTCTCGCTCTAGCTAGTTTGGCAACCATAGGGCAATCCTTCTTCGTATGATATACCTTTGAATCTTTACTTATTATTACCTTCATTCCTTCACTTGCCGCTCCCACTGATAACATTGTGGAAACCGCCATGACCATTGTCGCACCAAAAACTAAAACTTTCTTTAAATTAGTCTTTTTTAAATTAACCAAATCGAACATCTCCTCTCAATAATTTAATTACTATTTTAGCAGTAAACTTTATGTTTATCAAGTCTGTTGTCAGCCAAGTTTTTTCTGATTTTTTTATACATTTAGACGAATTTTTTCTAAAAAATCTGAAATAATACTAATATATCGCTTTAATTTGTATATGGAAGGTTGATTTAATGGCTATTTCGTTTATAAGAACTATCATTTTGTATGCATTAATCATATTTTGCATAAGATTTACAGGAAAAAGACAAATAAGTGAGCTTCAAACCTCTGAACTGGTGGTTATGTTATTGATTTCTAATATTGCTTCAATCCCTATGCAAAATATAGGACTCCCTTTATCAACGGGAGTAATTCCTATAGTCCTATTAATCTGTCTTGAAGTATTTATATCATATATCATGCTCGGAAGTAGCAAATTTAGAAAAATTATATGCGGCAATCCAATAATTGTAATAAACGACGGAAAATTAATGCAAAATGAAATGAAAAAAATGAGAATGAGTACAGAAGACCTATGCGAGCAGTTAAGACAATTAGATATATTTAGCATCAATGATGTTCAATTTGCAATAGTAGAGACAAATGGTAAACTAAGCGTACTAAAAAAGCCTTCTAAATTACAGCCAAGCATTTCTGATTTAAATTTAAAGGCAGATGACAACGGTATTGAAGTAGTTGTAATAAGTGACGGGGAAATAGCTTACAATTCTTTAAAAATATATGACTTAAATGAAAAATGGCTTAATGATACTTTAGAATCAGAAAAGGCTAGTATTAAAGATGTCTTCTTAATGACTGTAAACAAGAGGCATAAATATAATATTATAAGAAAGGTTGAAGAAAACAATTGAAAAAAGCTTGGATATCGATAATAATTACTGTAGTAATAATTGGCCTATCTTTAACAGATATATTGTTGACTGCACATATTGAAGAAGAACTTCAAGGGTCATTGCAGAATTTAGAAGAATTAGTTGATGACGATAATATCGAAGATGCTATTGCTTATAGTGAAGTAATTAAGTCGGATTGGAAAAAGTATCACGAAATTTTAGCTATTTTTATCACCCATGAGTATTTGGAAGGTATAGATAATTCTATAGTAAGAATCAATTCAAGTTTGGAACACGATGACATAGAAACTTTTTGGGAAGAATGTGCTTGTACTAAAATAATGATTGAAAGTATTAAAACAACTGAATATCCAACGATAAGCAATATCCTATAATGTAGTAATTATATCTATAATAATATGTAGTCAAATATTATCTTTCTTTTCCACCTATTGACAAGTCCGTGTATTTTTATTATAATATTATTCGTATTATGGTAAGTAAAACCCATGTTAATAAATAGATGGGAGGGAAATCAATGAAAGTTAAAGAAAATGAGTCTATGGACAGTGCTCTTAGAAGATTTAAAAGAGAATGCGCAAAGGCAGGAACAATGGCTGAAGTTCGTAAAAGAGAACATTATGAGAAGCCTTCTGTAAGACGCAAGAAGAAATCTGAAGCTGCTCGCAAGAGAAAGTATAAGTAAGAGTATGGGATCTTATTTATGCTACTTATTAATCAACGGCATTTTTTAGTGGTGAGGAAATCTGAGTCAAGATTATCCACCACTTTTTTTATAATATTAAGGAAGGGATATGTTTGAATCTTTTAACACCTACGCTAACACTAGATAAATTAATCGACATAGACATAAATTTATTAAAAAAATTAAAAGTAAATAGCCTATTGATAGATGCTGACAACACTTTGGCCAAGCATGGGTCAAACGATCCTGCCGAAGGGGTATTAAAATGGATAGAGACTATGAAAGCAAATGGATATAATTTGATAATATTATCAAACAATTTTAAGAAAAGAGTATCTTCCTTTGCAAAGTTATTAAGTATTCCATATGTAAATTTCAGCATGAAGCCACTACCGTTTGGAATTATGAAAGCAAAGAGAATACTTAATGCAAGCAAAAAAGAAATGATATTAATAGGCGATCAAATCTTTACTGACATACTGGGAGCTAACATATATGGAATAAAGTCAATTTTGCTCAATCCACTATTTGAATATGAAACAAAAGGAATAAAAATAAAAAGAAAATTTGAAAATAAAATAAGAAAAAAGTTAAAAAAAAGAGGTGACCCGTTTGAATTTATTAAATAAAAAGAAGATTCTCTTAATATTAGGACCAAATTTAAATATGGTTGGGATTCGTGATACAGGAATTTATGGGAACGAATCAGCTGATAGCATTCAGTTACAGATCTTAGAATATTCTAAGAAGAACGGTTACATAATGGAAATATTTCAATCAAACTGGGAAGGGGCTATAATTGATAAGATCCATAAAGCAAAAGATGACTTTGATGCAGTAATAATTAACGCAGGAGCATTGTCGCACTATAGCCTTTCAATAAGGGATGCAATCACATGTATCAAGATTCCATTCATAGAGGTCCACATGTCAAACATATATGCAAGAGAAGAATTCAGAAAGAACTCTGTCATAACAGATGTGTGCGCAGGACAAATAGTAGGCTTCGGAAAATACAGTTATTTCTTAGCAATTGATGCAATAAAGAGGTTGGTTTGATGAAAAGATTATTAGAATTACAAAAAAATCTACCGTATAAAACAGACGATGGAAGTATTGTCGACTGTATGTTAATATTTGATGATATAAATAGAGAATATCTGACAGGATTAAGCAACTCGAATGGCTTTTTAGTAATAACTAAAGAAGAAATATATCAATTGATAAACTTTATATACTTCGAAGAGGCATCTAAACTAAAAATCAATACCATCTTGCTAGATGACTTCGATAAATGTCTATCAAAAATAATAAAAATGCATAACATAAAACAAATAATGATAGAATCTACTAAGATGACTGTTAGCAAACTTAGAAACTTAGAAAAGCTTTGTCAGACTTTGAATACTAAAATATGGAGCAAAAATGATTTGGATCGTATGTTAAAGTATATGCGAATGATAAAATCTGATGACGAAATAAAAAAAATTAAAGAGTCTCAAAGACTAACTGATGAGGCATTTAGCTATATCTTGAAAAGAATTAATAATAATAGCACGGAAAAGGAAATTGCTTTGGATCTGGAAATGTTTATGAGAAAAAACGGAGCTCAACGCATCGCATTTGATTTAATAGTCGCATCTGGAAAGAATGGATCGCTGCCACATGCAAGCGTAAGTAATAAAAAAATAAATGAAGGTGACTTGATAACTATTGATATGGGTGCGGTCGTTGACGGATACCACAGCGATATGACTAGAACTGTCGCTTATAAGTCAATCGATACAAAACAAAAAGAAGTATATGACATAGTACTAAAAGCTCAATGTAATGCAATAAATGAAGCACACGCTGGTAAGACATGTCGTGAATTAGACCTGTGTGCAAGAAATATTATCTGTGAGGCAGGATTCGAAAAATGCTTTGGACATGCAACAGGACACAGCCTCGGTCTAGAAATCCATGAGTTCCCATCGATTTCATACAAATGTAAAGAAAATATTACTTTACTTAATAATATGATAATAACAATTGAACCAGGTATATATATCGAAGGACAATTTGGCATCAGAATTGAAGATATGATAATAATAAATGATAAAAATCCTATAGATATTACTAAGTCGACTAAAGAACTATTAATAATCTGATATCTTTTAATCTGAAAATTGCAAGAAATATACTTGCAAAATTAACCGTTAGTATAACAATAGAAGACATAAATAAAGCAAAATTTAAGCTACATCGACGTAAATAGCACGTAAATGTAGCTTTTCATTATCTTTTTAATAACTTATTCTTATAGACATTAACAATTTTTAATAAGTAAGCAAACTCTTTTGTCTTAAAATAAAAGATTAAAACTAAAAGATTTGGAACTATGCAGCATATCACAGCTGATATTACAAAATCCAATATACCATTATATTTGGGAACAATGTTTACAATTAATTGAGTTATACATGCAAATACAAACGTACTTAAGCAATATATAAACAATTTTTTATAATAGACACTCACTTTGATATCAAATATGTTTCTATAGACTATGTTTGGAAGCACGACTATATTTTTTATTATATAACAGATAAGGGTACCTATAAATACTCCTACTATACCATTTCTATGAGTAAGTGGTATGGATATAATTAAATTCAATATAGCCAACATAATATGCAACCATCTATCCGGACCAAAAAGTCCTGCACTAGCTCTAACAGAGCCTAACATCTCTGATATTCCCTCAAAGTAGAAGTTAATAACCAGTATCAAAACGACATCCATTCCGAGGAAAGGCCTATTTGGTATCCATAGCTTTACAAATGGATTAAGACAGATATAAAGAGATATTGATACAAAGTTAACTATTATAAAATTTATAAACATAGCGTCCATAAATATTAAATGAGCTTTTTCTTTATTATCCTTCACTAGCATATTGCCAAAGCTAGGTATTATTCCTTGAGTGATTTGTGTCAATAATTGTCTAAAAGCTATTATAATAGTATAATAATTCGAATATATTCCTTCGATAACGCTTCCCAATATCGACGATATCACTATATTGTCGCATCCATTTATAAAATACATTCCAATATAGTGAAGTCCCACTGCTTTTACTGTAGATTTTATTCCCCTTTTAGTTCCTGGCGCAAGAGGTATTTTCTTTTTTGTCTTTAAGTAAGGATACATCTTGTCAGCCAACATAGATATTATTATATTCTCACCCAGGTGAAAGATTATGCTAACCAATAAAAACAATATATAATTTTTGCTCACCAGAAGTATAATGATCTTAGATATATTAAGTAAAATATTACTTATCGTGCTTATTATCGTCACTTTAAATCCATTTTGATCTGCATTTATTATAGATCTCTTATATGCAAATAGATATGTTACAACCACGTCTAAGACCATTAATAAGAAAACAGATGTCAAGAATACATAATCATATTGTTCTTTTATCCAATACTGTAGGAACGGTGTAAGGCTCACACCCAATATCAATACTACCAATGCTATTATCTTATATATCTTAGAATATGCTTGCATCAGGGAGATAATTGTCTCCTGATCGTTCTCTGCCAGTGGCTTGTACATATGAAATATAATAGCTGTCCCTACTCCCAGCTCAGTCAATGATAACATTGATATAATTGCGGTGAATTCTCCATTCACTCCTACTATTGAAAGGCCCATTGTATCTGTAAGCACTCTTCTTGTAACGAGTCCTATTAATACTATCAAAGCATAAGAGATTATACTAACTAATACATTTATTATTGATCTATTTGTCCGACTTTCATTTTTCATTTGATTTCCTCTCTAAATCGTTAAAATATGAACAATATGATAAAAGATATAATAATATAGACATACCTACGAATGATAGCAGAAATGGATTGGTTTGAACTGATATAAAAAATGCTAAAGATAGCAAGACCCATGACAAAGATCTTATATAATCGTACTTATATTTCTTCTTTACTACATACAACATGCTTAAAAATATCAACCCCCACGATGACATTCCCAATATTCCCGTCTGCATAAACAGAGCTGGCAGTTGCATTTCGTATGAGAATTTATAATCTGAGTTGTTTTCTTCCACCCTTACGTAATCTTCTATATAACTTCCGTAGCCAAAGCCTAAAATCGGTCTTTCAAGCCATTTTTTCATTAACCTATACGATTGATCAATCTTTATATTGTTAGATATAATTGATCCTTCTCTATCTATTTCTGCCCATTTGTTTTGTTGTCCAAACTTATTATTAATGGGCGCTTGATGTTCTTCTGTATTATTAGTAGATATTTCTGTATTAACAAAAAAATTCGATATTCTTATAGTAATAAATCGATCAAAGATAACAAAATCTGATACGATGACAAAAGAAGCCATCCCAATACAAATTGCTATCATCTTTTTTATATTCTTTTGATTCTTTTCCCTTACTTGTACAATCATATACAAAGCTAAAAAGACCATAAAAGCAATAACGATGCCTAACCATATAGACTTTGTTATAGTTGATAGTAATCCAAGTATATTGATTCCCAAAAAAATGTAATCTTTAGTCTTAATATTATCAATTTTTTTAAAGAAAAAGTAAATTCCCATTATCATGAATATAGAAGTTGTAAAAATGGCTCTAGGATATCCCAACGGGCCCAAAACGATTACTGGGGGCATTGCTTGTTGAAAGCATATGAACTTACATACATAGAAGAAATTTTCTATAAAATTGTGATCAAATTTCTGTCCGACGTAAAATACGAAGTGCAATGCAGATAAAATTGTTACCAAATATGATAAAAACAAATCAACTATAGCAAGGTTCAACCTTTTATTTCTCACGATAAAAGTTATCGGGAAATACAAAGAGACTATCAAAAATGGTATCAGTGCTTCCAAAATAGACATTTTGTAATTACCATGTGTAAAGTATGGGACAATAAACATAGACACAGCCATCATAAATAGAAATATTGCCACACTGATGTCTAAAAAATTAAGCTTTGCCTTTAATTCTTCCAACAAATTTATCTTATTCTTCACAAAAAAATAAGCTGCATACAACCACAGGTCAAAAAATGTTAAAAGAAATAATATATGTCTTATCGGGACATTAAAAATCAGAATCATTTTACCATTGAATCCTAAAAATAGTTCTATCAAAAACAACGCAGGAATAATAAATTCTTTATTTTTTTTCAAAAAATCCAAATTATCACCACCTAACGAAAAATATAATAGATTTATATTTCAAAAACAAACTTATCCTTTGCCTTAATAAAATAAGTTCTCCAATAAATCTATCCTTTGCACTAGTATTACAAAATCTTCTAAAATCTTTCTTATATATCTCAAATCTTTTCAAAGACTTATCCATAGTTGATTTTTCATTCATAAAGAAGTTCTGTTCGATTCTCACATCATTCAATATTTCTATCTTTTTTGATCTTTTTTTCATATCTCTGATAAAATTATGGTCAACTGAATCTAAGAAATATCCCTCATCGTATTTATAATCTTTAAAGACCGATAAATTTATTGCCATTCCGCTATTAATTCCTGAAATTTTCTCTAAATTTATATTATTTATATCACTTATTCTTTTTGATCTTACTCCTTCCATATAGGAAGGTGACAGTAATCCAACCTTATCATATACAAGTGGCAAATAAATATCAGATATATCATCTCTATATAATATATCTCTTATCTTTTCAAAATATTCTTGATTTACATTTGTATCATCATCAAATAAGCAAACAATTCCTTCCTTTTCTCGTATGGTATCGATTGCTTGATTATATGCCTTAGAGAGTCCCTTATTTCCCCTCATATTTATATAATCAATGTCAGCACTGTTCAAATTCTTACTAAAACGATCTTCAGTACTATTGTCACATACAATTATATTTATTTCTTTTATTTCTTTCAGGCAATTATATGTGACAGATTCCTCCAAATCTTTATTATATAATACTATAATCGCATATATTTTCTTATTGCTCATAACAATGTCCTACCTAAATAGTAAATTTTTTATCAAATTAACCCTCCATATCAACATCTGTGCGACTCCGGCATGTTTATCAGAAGTAACATTACCTCCATGTTCTATATGACTTATTAACTTATCCTTAACAAATTTCACCTTACCATATCTTTCTGCCATAATACCTATCCACTGGTCATGCATAGGTATATCTTTTGGAAACGGTAATATTTTATCAACGAAGTCTTTTTTCACTGCCATGCAACAGCCCATATAAGAATTTCTTAATATATTACTAAATATTCCCTTTTTTACTTTCCGTCTGTCAAAGAATGATTCATTTATTATAACTAAGTCCTTATTACATATATAAGCATCATGCATTATCATATCCACATCATCTTTTTCAAACTCAGCCAGAATCTTTTTTACTTTGTTTGGAAGCCATATGTCATCTTGATCGCTCAAAAAGATATACTTATTCTTGCAATATTTTATAGCATTCTGAAAGTTTGATACAACTCCCTTACTAGGTCCTAGCACAACCTTAATTCTGCTATCCCTCGATGACATATCGCTTAAAATTTTCATGGTCATGTCTTTACTTTTATCAACCGATACAATTATTTCATCATTATCTTCCAATTGATTTAAAATTGAATCAATTTGTCTCTCAATAAACTGTTCTCCGTTATATGCAGCCAAAGCAACTGAAACTTCCATAATAATAAACTACTCTTCTCTCATCAAATGATTCTTATATATTTCAAAGGTCTGTTGCTTATTATCTTTTTCCGATAATAAAATATCCATTCCTTCTTCTATTGGCCAATGAATATTTATGTCTTTATCGTTCCATATTATACCAGATTCGCTGCTTGGGTCATAAAAGTTAGTACATTTATATACAAACTCTGCTTCATCTGACATAACTAAAAAGCCATGAGCAAATCCTTCTGGAATATAAAATTGTTTCTTATTCTCGTCACTTAATATAACAGATGTCCATTTTCCAAATGTTTCGCTATCAGGTCTTAAGTCAACTGCTACATCAAACACTTTTCCCTTAATAACTCTAACCAATTTCCCTTGAGGATTATTGACTTGAAAGTGCAGTCCCCTTAGGACACCCTTCTTTGATTTAGATTGATTATCTTGAACGAATGTCATTTTCAAACCATTTTGTGAAAATTCATTATAATTATAAGTTTCCATAAAATAGCCTCTATCGTCTCCAAATAAAGTTGGTTCTATTACAAAAACATCTTTTATATCTGTTTCTAAAAACTTAAATTTTGACAAATTAAATTCCTCCTTTTTTCACATTATCTTAAATTTTGATGACTTTTTATCAAACATTTTAAGAAAAAGCTTATCAAGTCTCATTGCATATACCAAATCCTCAACTATTTTGATTGCACTTATATTTGGTCTCAGATAAGGATAATAAAGCCACGATCTAAACCATCTAAGAAAGTGTCCCTTTACTAGTTCTTTCTCTCTTAAACGAACATACTTTATAAACTTTTTCATATATTTGTTTGCTTTTGCATCAGGAGTGATATAATGAGTATCAAAAAATTTAGCCAATTTCAATTGTCCATCTAATATTTTCATTGCATTTTTTCTATTTTTCAATACTCTCTTCACTTGACTTAAAATGCTACTAGAATTCATTACTTGAAGTCCTATAGTATTCATATTATGGATTCTATATTTCATTAAGCATTTGTTATAGAAATATAGTCCTCCAAGTCTTGCTGCGTAGATATTTATTTCAAGATCATGAGGAATAATAAATGATGCATGATCTATATAATAATCTTTAAGTGAGTCTGTAAATGCAATCGTACAGCCAGGTGATATGTTTGATCTAAGTACTTCCAATTCTGATATCTTATTTATACTATTTCTTGGCAACTTCCTAAATATCAGTCGATTATTGCAAGTATTTTTCTTCTCTGTGCTGAAAATTTCATTGTCATTGGAATCAATAAATCTAAAAGATGTATTCACGGCTAAAGCATCTTCATTTTCATCAAATATTCTTTCTATTTCTGATACTTTATTATCATCCCAAATATCATCTTGATCACTTAAAAATATGATATTCCCCGTCGTCTCGCTTATTGATTTATAAAAATTCTTAACAAATCCTAAATTTTCACTATTGACTATCACTTTCCAACCGCTCAACTTATGACTCTTTATAAATTTTGATATTATCTCAACAGTTTTGTCAGTCGAGCAGTCATCATGTATTATTACCTCATCAACCTTTCTTCTTTGGTTAATCATAGATAACAGTTGCTTTTCTATGTACTTCTCTCCATTATACGTGGTCATAGCTACTGAAATCTTATTCATTATCTACTCTCCTATACATTTTTTCATAATAATCTTGATATTCTCCACTGGTTACATTGTCCATCCATTCTTTGTTATCCAAGTACCACTTTATAGTCTTTTTAATTCCTACTTCAAATGTCGTCTCCGGATACCAAGACAAGTCCCTTTTTATTTTTTCTGGATCTATTCCATATCTCTTGTCATGACCTTTCCTGTCCTCTATATGCTTTATTAATGCATCTGATACAGTTTCGTCAACATTTTCTTTTATATAGTCTATAATCCTATTGACTATGTCAATATTTGTTCTCTCGTTGTGACCTCCGATGTTATAAACTTCTCCTATCGTTCCATTTCTTAAAACCATGTCTATTGCTTTACAGTGGTCTTCAACATATAACCAATCTCTGATATTTAGTCCGTCCCCGTAGACAGGTAAGTCCTTATGATTTAATGCATTGTTTATCATAAGTGGTATTAATTTCTCTGGGAATTGATATGGCCCGTAATTATTTGAACAACGTGTGATATTTATTGGGAATCTAAAGGTATCAAAATAAGCCTTCACCAACATGTCTGCTGACGCTTTGCTTGCTGAATATGGACTATGTGGACTTAATGGAGTCGTCTCGGTAAAATATCCCGTCTCCCCCAAAGATCCGTACACTTCATCGGTTGATACTTGTAAAAATTTGCATCCCTCTCTATAACTATCGTCTCCAATTTTCCAATAATTCTTAGCTATATTCAAAATATTAAAAGTGCCTTCTATGTTTGACTTAAGAAAAATTTCTGGATTTGTAATACTTCTGTCAACATGACTCTCCGCTGCGAAGTTCACTACGTAATCTACGTCATTTTCTTCAAAGATCTTTTCTATCTTCTCTTTGTCGCATATATTTGCATGATAAAATTTATATCTCTCATTGTTCTGAACTGCTTTTAAGTTTTCTAAGTTACCTGCATATGTCAAAGCATCAACGTTTATTATTTTTATATCCTCGTACTTGTTTATCATATAATTAATAAAATTAGAGCCTATAAATCCTGCTCCACCTGTCACTAAATAAGTCTTCATGTTATATATCCTCTCTCAAATTGTTAATATAAGATCTTAATGCCTCATCCCATGGTCTCATTTTGTTTCCGATAGTACTCTCCAGCATGAGATTCCTTAATGAAGAGTAACTTGGTCGCTTAGTCGGAGTCTTAAATTCTTCAGACGTGCATGGAACAACCTTACAATTATACTTACCATATTCCTGTATCTTGCAAGCAAAATCAAACCAGGAGCATTCTCCTTCTCCTGTACAATGATACAATCCGTATTCATCTGTCAATGCTATTTCTAAAATATGATAAGCTAAGTCGTTCGCGTTCGTAGGATTTCCAACCTGATCATTAACTACCTTAACAACTTCTAATTTATTCATCAAATTTATCATAGTTTTGACGAAATTCTTACCAACGTACCCATATAGCCAAGACGTCCTGACTATAAAATGCTTCCTGCAGTTCTCAATTACATATCTCTCGCCAAGGAATTTAGACTTTCCATATATCCCTAAAGGATTACATAAATCCCACTCGCAATATGGCTTATCATTATTTCCTCCAAATACATAGTCAGTAGATACATGCACAAGCTTACAGCCTACATTTTCGCAACATATGGCTAAATTTCTTGGTCCAATGGCATTTATTTTCATAGATGCTATGTAATTTTCTTCACAATTATCTACATCTGTCTTAGCTGCGCAATTAATTAATATATCCGGTTTCAATTCATTGATGAATTTTCTCACTTTTTCTAAATCAGTTATATCCAATTCATCAACATCAGCATAAACAATCTCTGAATTATTATATGCTTCATCTATCTTTCCTATCTCACTCTTGCCCGAACTCAAAATACTTTTAAGCTCATTGCCTAATTGACCCTTAGAACCTGTAATCAAAATCTTCACAGTCCAGCCACCTCAAATAAATATTTTCCATAATCGGTCATTTTAAATCTTTCTGCCTGTACCAATAGTTGATCTCTGTCAATGAATCCGTTCCTGTATGCTATTTCTTCTATACAAGATATATATAGACCTTGTCTATTTTGAATAGTCGCAACAAAATTTGAAGCATTTAGAAGAGCCTTATGTGATCCTGTGTCTAACCATGCAGTTCCTCTGCCTAATAATTCTACCTTTAACTTCTTTCTTTTTAAGTACTCGTTATTAACCGATGTAATTTCTAGCTCTCCTCTGGCAGATGGCATAACATTCTTAGCTATTTCTATAACATCATTATCATAGAAATACAGTCCAACAACTGCATAGTTTGACTTTGGCTTACTTGGCTTCTCTTCTATGGAAATAACATTCCCTTCTTTATCAAACTCAACCACGCCAAATTCCTTCGGATTGCTTACATGATATCCAAAAACAGTTGCCCCTTCTTTAGATTGAGATGCCCTTTTTAATCTTTCACTCAAGCTATATCCAAAAAAGATATTGTCTCCTAAAATCAAGCAGACGCTATCGTTTCCAATAAAGTTCTCTCCAAGAATAAAAGCATCCGCAAGTCCTCTTGGCTTATCTTGAACAATATATTCAAATTTCATTCCAATTTGGCTTCCGTCTCCTAGTAATTCCTTATATGTTGAAATGTCTCTCGGTGTCGAAATTATTAATACTTCCCTTATTCCTGCTAACATTAATGTCGACAGAGGGTAATATATCATAGGTTTGTCATAAATAGTTAGTATTTGTTTAGAAACAGCTATAGTTGATGGATAGAGTCTTGTTCCAGCTCCACCCGCAAGAATAATACCTTTCATAGAACTTATTAAATCCTTTCAATTTTAAAATTTCAAAAACACTTTGTATTATAATACTCATTATACAAATTGTCAATTGTATTAATTTTTTAGTTTCAAAATATAGAAATATTCTAAATCTATTTACTCAGGTCATAAAATTTGCTATCATTATTTAAAAAAAGGAAGTGTGCAAGTTGAAAAAAGCTACCGTTTTATTCGGTTCCCCTCACAATGATGGCCATTCGTCAAAACTTTTAAGTTCTTTCTTATCCGGACTAAAAAATTATGATGTCAATGTAATCGATTCATATAAGGTTGGTATCAAACCATGTATCGATTGTAAGCATTGTATACAAAACAGTAAATGTTCTCTCAATGATTTCTCACAAATAGATGAATTTATCAGACTTTCTAGCTTAATTATCATAGCCACGCCTGTATATAATCTGTCCTTCCCTGCCCCTTTGAAGGCTATCTTTGACAGAATGCAGCTCTATTACTCCTATAAAGTGTCAAATAAAAGAGTCATCCCTAAAAATGTCTCTAAAAAGTGCATTCTTCTTCTAACCTGTGGCAAAAGTCAACATCCTGCCATCGATATAATTAAAGAACAGTTAAAATTGATACTTCTTCCTCTTAATTCTAAGTTAGATTACAGCATTACGATAGAAAATACCGACAAAAACCTAAATTATGATAAAAAATTAAATGAGGCTGTTAATCTTGCTAAAAATTTAAGCCAGGAAACTTAAATTAAGTCGCCTGACCCCTAAAAAATCATTATTAATCCTTACGTCTCCCTGACGCTAGGAAGATAAATCTAAACAAGTTCATAATTGAAGTAAATGTCGCTGCAACATAAGTAAACGCTGCCGCAGATAATACTTTCCTTGCCCCACTCAATTCTTCCTCATCCAAGATGTTCATTTCCTCTAAGGTTACTAAAGCTCTCTTGCTTGCATTGATTTCCACCGGAAGATTAATCAATTCAAACAAAACGCATGCGCTGAATAAAATTATTCCTAAATATATTATAAAGTCAAATTCAACTGGTAATAAAAATCCTATAAATATCAATGGGAATGATAAACTTGAGCTAAAATTTACAACCGGGACTAAAGCTCCTCTTAATTTCATCGGACTGTACTGTTGATGTTTTTGAATTGCATGCCCAGACTCATGCGCTGCTACCCCTACGGCTGAGATAGATGAACTATTATATACATTTTCCGATAGTCTTATAATATCATCTCTTGGATCGTAGTGATCGTTAAAATTCCCTAAGATTTTCGTCACTCCCACTTGGGATATGCCATTGTATGATAATATTCTATCTGCTACTTCCCTCCCAGTAATATTCCTTTTGCTTCTTATTCCTGAGTACTTTTTAAATGTTGACTTGACTTTTATTTGAGCAAATATAGAAATTATCAATGCCGGCACGATAAATATTAAATATGTGTAGTCAAAATAATACATGATGTCACTTCCCTAAAAAAGAATTAACGTCTATTTTATGTCCGTTGATAAAGTCATTGATACTCATTCTTTTCTTTCCTTCAAATTGGACTTCAATTATCTCTATGGACGTATCATTTCCGCAACCAACTGTAAATGGATCTAAACTTATTATCATCCCTGGATCACCCGACTTGACATCTGATACCCTGGAACTATATATTTTTAAACTCTTTCCTTCCAGTATCGTACTTGCACATGGCCATGGATTAAGCCCTCTTATCATATTATGAATCTCATTAGATGATTTATTCCAGTCTATAATAGAATACGTCTTATCTAGCATTGGCGCATATGTAGCTTCGTCATTGTTCTGCTTTTCCCTTGGATTGGTCCCAGCTTCCACTTGCTTTAATGTCTTTATCAATAAGTCAGCCCCGACACTAGCTAACCTTCCAAAAAGCTCACCAGACGTTTCATTTTCTCCAATTTCTACTTCTTCTTTGAGAATTATGTCGCCCGTGTCCATTCCTTCGTCCATATACATGGTCGTAATGCCTGTAACTTTCTCTCCATTTATTACAGACCATTGAATCGGTGCCGCCCCTCTGTACTTTGGTAATAAGGATCCGTGAACGTTAATACATCCTAACTTAGGTATATCAAGCACAGCCTTTGGCAATATCTTTCCATATGCAACCACTACGATAACGTCTGGCTGATAATTCTTGATTATATCTACAATTTCATCATTTCTAAGACTCTTTGGCTGATGTACATCTATCCCTTGTTCCATTGCAAATACTTTAGTCTCCGGTGGCATTAATATTTGCTTGCGACCCTTTGGTTTGTCCGGTTGACAAAATAATGCACATATATCATACTTCTCTTCATATAGCCTCTTAAAGCATGTCAAAGCAAACTCTGGCGTCCCCATAAATAAAACTTTCACTTGCATCACCTTTCTAATAAATTACTTAATTATATGCTACCATGCCTTATCAAATATGTCAATCCACTTTGTGTTCCATTGAATTTCTATTGGCTTTTGTTACCTTTTCCTTCCCTTTTTCGAATCTTTTTCTTTCTTCTCCTTCTCTTTTTCTGCCTTCAGCCTTGCTTTCTCTTCTTTTCTTGCCTTTTTTCTTCCTTACTCTCTTTTATTCCTAAACACTTCAATATTTGAGATTTTATCTTTCCATTATCTACACCAACGTCATTACATTCATTTACATATACTATATTGGAAGTATCAATATTTTCATATACTTCTGACTTTAAAGCTCTTATATGTTTTCTAATTTTATGATTTTTTCTATTTTTATCATACAAAACTAATTTGCGTTCGTTATTATTTATAAAAGCACGAACATTTTTAGAACTCTTATCTAGGTTATGATATAAATTCCTCTCATAGTTTTTAATATTTTCTTTAAGCAATCGTTCAATATAACATTTTATTTCTTCATTATTAGACTCTGCTTTTAATTTAATAAGTAATTCTGCATATACCATATTAACACCACCTCTTTGCTTCGTTACTGCTGTAGCAATACAGTTCAAATTATCAAAACTTATCTTCTGTAAAGATTTGCATAAATTTGATATATCAAAAGTAAATGTTCTAATATTGTCACGACTACAAATCTGTCTTTTAACATATCTCATACTTTCTTTACTAAGTTCTTTCCATTCTGTTATACTCAAAATATCCGTTACGTTATCAAAAAACTCTCTCACCAAAAGGTATTCCTTTTCTGTATAACCTATTCTTGTACCAATATCAATAAGCACACAACCATTCAAATTATCATTAAAATAACTTTCTGGTTGGATTATATATATTTTTTTACAACCACAATTTAAAATCGCTTCAAAAGCTTCATACTCCGCCGTATCATTTTCGAACGGATTTTCTTCTTTTAAAGTTCCATCTTCATTATAAGCCAGATGCATATTATAAAAGTCAAATTCACAGCCTTTAAAATTCATCTCTTTAAGTTTATCATATTTATCAATTACTCGATCCTCAGCAATATGTTTTACCTTATTTAACCTACCACTACCTCCTTTTCCCTTTTTTATCCGTGCTGCTCTCTGTCTTTCATTTTCTCTATCATCTAAATAATTACCGATAAAATTTGCTTCTAATCTTTTACCACACATTCCATAAGAATGTATCAAGCTCTTCGAAGTAGGACTTCCAAATAGTTCATACGATAATTTAATAACATCAATCTTTTTATCAATTTTGACTAAATAATACTTATCACCTGGAACACATGTAATTAAATAACATTGTTCTACAAACGTCCAATTTAAATTACAACAATTTGAAATAACTTCTATTTCTTCACTATCTTCCTCTTGATTTACACTGTTTGTTTGATCTTCAATATTGTCATTTTCATTTTTATAAATGACTTTCCCTTTAAATTTCTCCATTATACTATCATAATCAAAGTTAAACTTAAAAGTAATGTCCCCCGGACAAACCACTCTCAAAAATTCTTTTAATGAGCTTGGATTTCCATAACCACTAAAATATTTCTTGCTTCCTTCAAGCCATTCGGCATTATTAAAAGCTTCTTCCAATAATTTAAGTTCCTCAGCACTACTAAAACATTTTGTTTGATAATCATCAAGATATTCTTTAAAAACTAAATAAAAAACGTTTCCGTCCTTTATGAGATAACATTCTTCTTCATTGATAATTTCGATATTCCCATCGTTCCCACCATATAACCATTCTTCGTTCGTATAACATTCAAAATTCTTACATACTTCTGCTTTCTTTTTATCAGCAGATTCCCCCTCATTACTATAATTCCCTTCATTTTCTTGTCTATTTTCATTTACTTCTCTACCTTCTCTTGGATTTTGGTCATTTTTTTCATAATTGTCATTGCCTACTCCACTTAACTCCATTGCTTCTTCAGATCTATCAGCCTGATTAATAACAGTTTTATGTTCATTAATCATCCTCTTTTCATTCACATTATCACCATTATCAATTTCACTTACATCAATAACTCTCCTATTGTTATTCATTATTATTTGTTTATAACATTTATTAAAGTAATCACTAACTTCATTATTACAACGTTTTAAAGTTTTACTTATTATTCCCCAGCTAGATTTGTGATTATCCATAAGAAATCTATATACAGCTTTCTTTTCTTCTCTACTCGCTCTGCTAACCAAATAAAAAGTATTTTCTTTCTTCATAATGTGATCTGCATTATTACAATACGAAACAAAATCTTGAATATTTTCTTTTTTAGATAAATCATAATTATCTGTATAACATTTAAAATTCGTATGCACTTCTGTTCCATTTCCTTCTACTTCTCTACTTTTTCCTTGATTTAGCTTATCTTTTTCTTTACTTTTATCAATTATTCTATCCAAATTGGTTGCCCCATCTTGTCCAACGGCAGACTGCTCGTTTTCTTTCTTAAGTTCTTCTTTCAAATTTCCCAATCTTTCTCCAGTCTCTTCACTAACAGCAAACTCTTCTTCAAACATAACACTTCACATATACTTTGTACACTTTAGTCACAACAAAGCAATCTCCTTTCATAAAGTTTATAATATTTTAACATATAACTAACAATTTGTAAATACATGATAACAAACTTAAAGACATGGATTGACTTAAGATAAAAAAAATTGTAAAATTAATATATAAATCATAAAACAAATTAAGATTAGGAAGGAAATGAATATGTCTTTTTTACCAATAAGCAAGAAAGAATTGTTAGAATTGAACTGGGACGCTCCAGACTTTATATTAGTTACGGGGGATGCATACGTAGACCATCCAAGCTTTGGAATATCTATCATTTCACGAGTACTTGAATACGAAGGGTTTAAAGTAGCCATACTAGCCCAACCGGACGTTAACGATATGGAAGACTTTAAGAGGTTTGGTAAGCCGAAACTTGGATTCATGGTAACATCCGGTAACATTGACTCAATGGTATCCAACTATACAGTTGCAAAAAACAAAAGGACTAAAGACGTTTATTCACCAGGGGGCATCGCTGGGAAGAGACCTGACAGAGCTGTTATAGTATATTGCAAGATAATCAGGGAATTATATGGAGACTGCCCGATAATAATTGGAGGACTCGAAGCTTCTCTCAGAAGATTTGCACACTACGACTATTGGCAGGACAAGGTATTGCCATCAATATTAGTCGACTCTAAAGCAGATTTATTGAGTTATGGAATGGGAGAAAAGCAAACTATAGAAATTGCAAACAGACTTAAAGATGGACAAGATATCAAAGAATTGAATGATATAAAGGGAACATGTTACTTAGTTCCTACGAGTGACTACAAACCTGGACCAGTAACGGAATGTGCCAGCTACGAAAAGGTAAAAGAATCAAAAAGAGATTATGCCATTTCATGCAGGAAGCAACAAGACGAACAAGATCCGATAAGGGGCAAAACAATCATACAAAGGCATGGGAATCTAATACTAGTACAAAATCCACCAATGCCACCGTTAAGCACAGATGAATTAGATTTAGTATACTCTTTGCCATACGAAAGGACTTACCATCCAATTTACGAAAGCGTCGGAGGAGTACCAGGCATAGAGGAAGTTGAATTTTCAATAACTCATAACAGAGGATGCTTTGGAGCTTGTAATTTTTGTTCAATAGCATTTCATCAAGGAAGGATGATAACTACAAGAAGTAAAAAATCCATATTAAAAGAAGCAGAAACTTTAATAAATAATAAGAATTTTAAAGGATATATACATGACGTTGGAGGTCCGACTGCAAATTTTAGGCATACGTCATGTGAAAGTCAACTAAAAAATGGTCTATGTAAAGGAAAAAAGTGTCTAGCGCCAAGCCCATGTAAGAATTTATATGTCGACCACAAAGAATATCTTGACATATTGAGAGAACTGAGAAAGCTACCAAAGGTAAAGAAAGTATTTATTAGGTCAGGAATTAGATTTGATTATCTTATAGAAGACAAAAATGACGAATTCTTTAAAGAACTTGTAAAATATCATATAAGTGGCCAACTCAAAGTAGCGCCTGAACACTGTTCTGATGCGGTATTAGATAAAATGGGCAAGCCCCATATACTAGCATATAAAAAATTTGCAAACAAGTTCTACAAATTGACAAAAGACATCAATAAAGAGCAATACTTAGTCCCTTACTTAATGTCATCACATCCAGGCTCGACATTGAACGATGCTATTGAACTAGCTTTATTTTTAAAGAAAGAAAAGATAAGACCAGAACAAGTTCAAGACTTTTATCCAACTCCTGGAACGATATCCACATGCATGTTTTACACGGGGCTAGATCCATATGAAATGAAAGAAGTATATGTAGCGAAGAGTAAAGAAGACAAAGCAATGCAAAGAGCACTATTACAATATTTCATGCCACAGAATAAAGAATTAGTGACACGTGCATTAAAAAAAGCAAATCGACTAGATCTAATTACTACTCTTTTAGGGATCAAAGAACCGATAGTCAATAAGCAGAATAAGAATGACAAGCAGAGCAGACATAAAAAGCAGGCTAAGCAGAGAAACAATAGAAAGAAAGGATAATTTGATTGAAAAAGTTAAGGATATTTACAAAACAAGGGAAAGTTTTAGCAACGATAATAGGGATAATCACATTACTGTCACTAATAGTAACATTCAGTAACAATCCAAACGTACCAAAATGGGAAGACATTTTCAACTGGTGCAAAGTCCCAATATCAAGCGAGAAGAGTTCGAACGGCTCAAACAACGACAAGCTATACGTAGACTTTGTGGACGTAGGCAAAGCCGATTGCAGCTATATAAGATATAAAAATTATAATATTTTAATAGATGCAGGTGACATTGATGCAAAAGAAAAGATATTGAATTATCTAGAAAAGAACAAAGTATCAAAATTAGATATGATAATAGTATCACATCCACACAGGGACCACATCGGAACGATGCCAGAAGTAATTAATAAGTGCGCCATTAACAGATTTCTGATGTTTGAATTATCTGAAAGCATACTTCCTCATTTCAGAGTGTATAGCAGAATGGAAAGTAACTTAAAGAATAAAAATATCAGGGTAGAGACACCCAAAAACAACAGTGAAATAAACTTTGAAGGCATAAAGTTCAAATTCTTCACCCCGAAAGAAGAATATAAGAATGTAAATGACAATTCTATAGTGACTAAGTTAACTTATAACAATATAAGTTTTCTATTTACAGGAGATATTCAGAAAAATAGAGAAAAAGATATGATATCTGATGCCGCCGATGTGCAGGCAACTGTAATTAAAGTACCTCACCATGGCAGTGGGACTTCATCATCACCAGAATTTTTAAAGGTAGTTAGACCAAAGTTTGCCGTCGTTCCAATAGGACCTAACAAAAATAGACTTCCTTCTTATAAAATACTTAAGCAATATGAAAGAAGCAATATAAAATTATACAGGACTGATGAATGTGGAACGGTTTCTGCTATAACTGACGGAAATGAAATAACATTTAATACAGAGAAAGTATCATAAAACAACCCCCGAGAGCATAAAAATATCTTAAAATGCTTTGCGGGGGGATCGTTTTGCTTAAAATAATAAATCTAAAGAAAAAACTTTTACCAATTGTTACGATCTTAATTACAATTTTCTTAATTATTATATGCTCATTTAACCTATTAGCAGCGTCAGGCAAGTCTGGGTTCATAAAGTATGCAGAATTTAATATTTCTTACGAAGCTTTAGAAAAGGCAATGAATGAAGACATATCATCTCAAAATGATGACATAAAGATAAATTGGATTGATATTTTATCATTATTGGCTACAAAATATGGAGGAGACTTCAAAAAATATAAAACTTCTGATCTAGAAAGTATATGTTCTGACCTAAAATCTGGAGCCCCAATAGAAAAATTGATATCAAATAAGAAATTGTTTAAGTATTATAATGAAGTTTATACAGCTGTACTATGTGAATTTATTGGGAATTATAAGATATGTGAGAATAATCAATGGGTAGATAAATATGGATTAAAAGTCTTCTCACCAATAGCAAAGACTTTCCCATTCTGCCACTTTGATGACTTTGGCGTCTCTAGATCATATGGATTCAAAAGAAGGCACCTGGGTCACGATATGATGGCAGCGGTAGGCACCCCGGTAGTAGCTGTTGAGTCAGGGACGGTAGAAGTAATGGGTTGGAATCAATATGGTGGCTGGAGGGTAGGAATAAGAAGCTTTGATAAGAAAAGATATTACTATTATGCACATCTACGTAAAGGAAGACCCTTTCATTGCGATATCAAGGAAGGCAAAGTGGTAAAGGCCGGGGACGTCATTGGATATGTCGGGAGGACTGGATATAGTACTACAGAAGATGTAAACAATATAAGCAAAGATCATTTACACTTTGGTCTGCAATTGATCTTCGATGAATCTCAAAAGGAATGTGATAATGAAATATGGATTGATCTATATGCAATAACAAAATTACTGGAAAAGAACAAGTCAGCAGTGATAAGGAACAACGATACAAAGGAATACTATAGAAAAGTCGACTTTTTTGAAGATAATTTGAAATAATCTACCACGCATTGAGCAGAGGATTGGGTCATGCCAGGTATAAGAGAGATTTCTTTTACCGAAGCCAGCCTCAACCTATCAATTGTCTTAAAATGTTTAATGAGAATCTTAGCTCTTTTAGGGCCAATTGATGGTATCTTTAATAAAAGGCTATTCAAAGTGCTTTTTTTATGCTTATTCCTTTGATAATTGATAGAAAACCTGTGCACTTCATCTTGAATTGAAGAAATAAATAAAAGCAATCTGTCATTTATCATTTTTAATTCTTTATTGAAAAACAAGCCTTTAGTTTTATGTCTATCATCTTTAACCATGCCACAGACTGGTATACTTATATCTCTTTTTTTCAATACGCTCTCAGCCGCTGATACCTGTCCCTTTCCCCCATCTACTAGTATCAAATCAGGGCGGTGACCAAAATCAACATTTCCTAACAAATACTCGTCAAATCTTCTACCCAGCACTTCTCTCATAGATAAATAATCGTCTTGCCCAGCTACTTCTCGTATTTCAAACTTTCTATATAAAGCTTTATTGGGCTTGCCATTCTCGTAGACAATCATTCCTGCCACATTATCACTTCCTGATATATTTGAGATATCATATGCCTCTATATAATTAGGAATCTCATCTAAGTTTAATACATTCTTAAGTTCTATTAACACATTGTTCTCTTCTTCATTCTTTCTTAAATATTCGCTTAAAACTTCATCAGCATTCTTCTTGCACATGTTTATCAATTGCATCTGTTCCCCTTTCTTAGGAAAGTTTATTTTTATCGATCTATTTAATTCCTTTGATAAATAGTTGCCTAAATCTTTAACAGAATCCAAATTCCTGTCAACTGCTATTACCTCAGGCACTTTCCTCTTATTATAATATTGTATTATAAATTCAGATAATTCTAAACTGTCATGATCTATTATAAAATATTCTCTATCATACAATGCCCCAGATGTAAATCTAAGTACATTATAGCAATCTTTGTTGCCAAAGTTCACCATTGCAATAACATCTTGTTCCTTTATCTTATTTGAAACCACTTTTTGCTTGTCATTAAGCTTTTCTATTGATCTTATTTTATTCCTAATCAATGCTGCTTTTTCAAAATTTAAATTATCTGCTGCCGTATTCATATCCTGTTTCAACTTCTTTATTATCCACTTATTTCCGTTCTTAATGGCTCCAATGCAATCCTCTATTTGTTTTCTATATTCATTCTTAGATATCTTCCTTGCGCATGGTGCACTACATTTATTTATATAATAATTAAGACATGGCTTGGATTTGTTTGTAAAACTTCTATTGCAGTCAGGAATTTTAAAAATGTTCCTCATCTCATCCAATAAGTTCTTTGTCATATGCTTGCTCATGTATGGTCCTATATATTGAGCCTTTTCTTTATTCGAATTTGTCTCACTTATTCTTGGCCAGTCTTCATCCGTTATCTTTATATAAACATATCCTTTATCATCCTTCAATAAGATATTGTATTTCGGCTGATATCTCTTTATCATATTGCATTCTAATATCAATGCCTCGAATTCACTATCAGTCAAAATATATTCAAAATCGTATACGTGCGATACCATCTTCTTAACTTTTTCTTCATGTTCTCTATTAATTCCAAAATATTGACTAACTCTGTTTCTCAACTTCTTTGCCTTTCCTATATATATTATTGTCCCATCCTTATTTTTCATAATATATACTCCTGGCGATAATGGTAAATTGATAGCCTTTTCGTATAAAAGTTTTAATCTCTCATTCATTTTCTAATCATTCCTTTAATCTAATATTAATTTTAGCAAATAAAAAGCAGCCACTACCAATATATTATCGGCATGCGGCTGAAATAGTATTATGATAAAAATAATCCAATAAATGAACTTCTTCCTAAATCCATTACATATTCGTTAATATAGTCTCCAAATTCGTCTACAGTATGTACAAGTCTCTGGACTTTCCCTGACATTTTGTTTACATACAAAGCCATGGATATTAGATACAACGAAGAATTAAAATTTTCCATCTTTTTCTTAAAATTTTCTAGCATAAAAAGCCACCCACTTTACATCCATCCAATACCTTTCTTGAAATTTTCCATAAATGAAGACTTTTGATCTTTTGTCTCCACCTTTTTCTCTACTTTTTCTTCCACTTTTTCTTCTTCATCCTCATCGTCAGATGAAACTTCCTCACATTCATCATAATCTGAGTCATGTACAGCAGCTACAGTTAACATATTTCTAACAGCTTCCCTTCTAGTATCATACTCACTTAAAATCTTTCCTAATGGTACGACAACTTTTTCCGATGTCACTCTAGCTAATTCTGCCGCATTGTTTACTAGTTTAGCCGATGACAATATCAACATGATCCACGCTATGTTCTTGAGAGCAAAATTTTTCTTCAGCCATTCAACCATTAATCTCACTTCCTTTAATTTTTAAATAAATTTCCTTTCATAAAGATATTCTAAGTAAACTTGTGGAATTATAACCTATTTGATAAATAGATAATTCTAAGAAGTTTGATCTTTTTTTAATCCTTATTCTTACAGACACATCCACTTTGCCTCTACAGTATAGAGTTTTTGCACTCACAACCTTACATTTTTTTAATAATTCCTAACCTGTGCTGACATCTTGCTGAATTATTGTTATTTTTCTTAGCATAAAGCTACATAGTTTTTGACGTATCCTAATTTATTTCTATTAAATTAAAACAAAATCCTTTTATGTATTTATTATATCATATATTTTATCAATTGAATAGTACTTATTTCAAATTTTTTTTTCAATAAATAGCATAATTTAACCCATGACCTAAAGATCATGGGCTTCTTTCTTTTACTAATATTACTCTTCTTCCCTTACACTGAATTCTTGACTATTGTCCATTTCTTCATCTTTCTTTTCCTCTTTCTGCTCTTCCTTTTTCTTATAACTCCATAAGCTTCCATCTCCATAATATAACTTTATATCACCATTTCTAATACTGCTCCTCTTGTCCTCAAGTATATCATAGATCTTTTGACATTGCTCCTTCGTTTTTACTCGAATTTCTCTCAACAAGTCACAATTTTCAAGCCCATATAATAACTTGCTCGATGAAATTGCTCCCCAAAGCTCAAAATTCTTAATGTCCACGTTATCTACATTTGACATGATTACAATTGCTAAAGAACTACAGTCTTGAAATACATCCGGTCCAATGGCCAATGCATTCGGGATCCTAATAATCCTTAATGATGTGCAGCTACAGAATGCCTCTGGCTTAATAATGCTTGCTTTTGGAAAGTTGATATTTAAAAAAGCTTCACAACCGTAAAACGCTTCTTGCCCTATCGTCACAGCACTCTTAAAATTTATGTTGTTTAATGACTCGCAGTCATAAAAAGCTCTTCCTTCAATTGTATCTGCATTTGGGAAGGTAGCTGTGTTTAAAGCCCTGCAATCATAAAAAGCTTCTGTCCAAATCGTTTTCACACTCTGGAAGTTCGCTTCTATTAATGACTTACAACCATAAAATGTTTTTGGTTCAATACTCTTGGCACTTGGAAAGTCTGCTATGATTAAAGACGTACAATTGTAAAATGCTTTCCTCCCTATCTTTCCCGCATTCTTCATGTTGGCTTTTATTAATGACTTGCAATTGCAAAATGCTTCATCTCCAATAATTGTCGCATTCGGAAAGTTAACTTCTACTAAATTGGGACAATTTTTGAATGCCTCTACGCATACTTTTGATATAAAACTGGCTCTCACTTGTACTAAATCTTCTCTTCCTATAAATGCATGCGGTAAAATTTTCCCGTTGTAATCGTCTGGAATAATTAATAGCCCATTTTCATCTGGTAACAATTCATCTGCTTCCGATTTTTCAATATTATTAACATTTTTATTAGATCCATTAAAAATACTATCGCTATTTCTAATATTTATTGATCTAGTCTGATTTAAACTACTATTTAACATTTAAGTCATCTCCCCTTGTATGAAATTTTAAATACAAATCTTGATTATGACTAATTATAACATTTTTAATTTATAATATAAATTGATTTTTGTTACGAATTGTTTACAAAATATTTGTATAGTTTACTAACATGCAAGGAATTTTTGACTTGATTTGTAATGCTATTTCTAAAATCACTTGTCTTTTTATTAAAATAGTTAATTATATCTCTCAATTTCTTAGTAATAAGTTATAAATAATTAAGGCAGCTCCTGAAAACTTCTTCCCTGAACCGCCTTAATGTTATATAAATAGCTTCTCGATACTTTATAAACGTTCCCTTACCATCATCAATGAATATCCAAGTAAGTTCTGCCCTTTCCATTTGCTTACTTCGAATCTGTCTTCATCTCTCATCGATAGCCCAATGCCCCAAATTCTGTCTTTGACTGCACACTCAGCTAATATTGCATCTTTCGTTAGCTTCAACTTCTCTTTTAATTCTTCGTTCTGGGCAAATTTCTGAAACAATCCTTCAAATACAACAATCTGCCGAATGCCATTCCAATAACTATCATTGTAATTTGATACTGCTCTCCCTAACTCTTTGATGGCTGCAACATCATTCGTTTCTAAAATTTTCTTTGCAATCCTATCATCTTTGAAATAAACAGCTTTCCGATGCATCATAAATTGTTCCATCGATGTGAAAACTATATTACCAACTTTAAAATCAGACATGTACCAGTTACTTAAATATTCATTTTCCTCTTTCGGATTGTGAAAACATACAACATTCATTAAAAATTACCAACTTTCTTTACAGCTATTTCAATATCTAAGTCGTGCAATACTCCATACGCCTTCGTTATAAAGCCCAACGGTATCTTTTTTATAACATCATTACTTGGAACATTATAATACCATTGATAATAAGCATAGAACTCGCCTATCCAATCAAGCATAAATCCTCCAAGTGCTTTACCGTCTTTTAAATTATACTTGTCTACTTCACAAAAATAATCCCACAACTCTTCAGCATCCATAGTACTTACATAAACTTTTAATTGATCGATACTTTTTCTCGTTTTACTTAACATATATGCATTTATAAAGTCTAAAGTATCTTTTTTATGATACCTTTGAGATACAAGATCAAAAAGCTCTCCTTGATTTTCAACCACTTCATCAAGATATTCCTTTGGATACGCTCTCATTTTTCACTCCTCAATTAATTTACTAATTACATTTTTCAATATTTTCTAATCTCTTCGTTCAATCATATCAAAGTTTGACAAATTTTTCAACTACTTTCATTTGCAGATGATAATAATAAATCAATTATCTTTACTTAATAATATATAATATAAAAGATTGCCTTCAGTGAGACAATCCATTTTCTTTTCAAATTATTAAATTTAATATCAATATCGTCGTAACTCCTGGTATGCCGGCAACCGCTGCTATACTAAGACTCAATATGCTAACTGGAATTGATATTCCTGTGAATGGTACTGATATATTGACCAATGCTAATGTAAGTACTCCACATGCTATCCAAGATAAGGCAGATCTTATAGGCTTTTTCGATCTAGATAGCACTTGAATTAAAACCAATGAAAGAAAAACCATACAAATTATTATAGATATTAACCATTTCGGCAACATTACTCACTTCTTTCTTTATCTTCAGTTGACCAAATATGGAGAAATCTTTATATTATACTCTTTGGCTTTGTTTAGAAGATATTTATATCTCGCATGAAGAACTTTTCTCTGATGAATGCAAGCATCAATTAAATCATTATCACTTTCTGATTGAAACCAATGCTCTGTCTTTACCATTTGGTTACAGACGTCTTTAATTTCTGATATTATGTCACATTCTTCTTTCATATGTTCATAATCTAGATCATAATTTATTGGTTCTACCATACTATTTAATATACTTTCTTTAATTTTTATCAAGCAATTTTTAAAATTTAATGTCATACTTCTTACTCCTCTTTATTAATCTAATCAATCTATTAAAATATATGATAATATACTTGACAAATATTACTATAGTTATACATCTTTTCACTTTTAATTAAATTTCTCTATGTTATGAACCAAAAAACTTGACAAAAGTAAAAATAAGGAGTAATATATTATACAAGAGGTGATTCAATGGAAAAAATATTAAGCTATAAATGCCCATCATGTGGCTCTACTTTGATATTTGATAACAAATCTCAAAAAATGTTATGTACTTCTTGCGATAGTAAGTACGATTTAGAAACTATTCAAAAATATGATGACATTTTAAACGAAAGTAGTACTAACGAGGATATTAATTTTAACCAATGCCAAACAAACCTTAATGATTTTGATGATAATGAGAAAGAACAAATGATAATTCATACCTGTCCATCGTGCGGGGCAGACATAATTACCGATTCAACAACATCCTCAACCGAATGTGTATACTGTGGCAACAAAACGATTATTTCTGAGAACCTATCAGGAATCTACAAGCCAAATTTTATAATACCTTTTAAGCTTGACAAAGAAGATGCTAAGAATGCATTAAAAAAATTTTATAAAAACAAGTTTTTATTACCGAATGACTTCGTCGATGAGAATAAAATAGACAAAGTAACGGGAGTTTATGTCCCTTTTTGGCTATATGACTGCGATGTCCATGCAAAAGTTACTTATGAGTCAGAAATAATAACGACTTGGTCAGACAGTGAGTACCAATATACTAAAACCGACCACTATCTTAACTTTAGGGAAGGGGACATTGGATTCAGGCACGTTCCAGTAGACGGAATTAGTAAATTTGATGAAAGTTTAATGGATGCAATTGAACCATTTGATATAAGTGAATCTTGCGACTTCAATATGGCATACTTATCCGGATATCAAGCTGATAAATATGACATAGACTCAGAGGAAAGTAAAGGCAGGGCCAACATAAGGATAACAAATAGTACATTTGATACATTTAGGTCTACGGTCTGTGGATTTTCGTCAGTGATTCCTAAGTCCTCATCGATAGATATTGACCACGGCAAGATTGAATATGCATTATTACCAGTATGGTTATTAAATTCGAAATACAAAGACAAGACATATTCATTTGCAATGAACGGTCAGACAGGGAAACTAATGGGATCTCTTCCTATATCGAGAGCAAAATATTGGGGACTAGTTGGAGGAATCACCGGTATACTAACGTTGATTGGCAATTTATTATACTGGTTCTTAATCTAATAATAAGAGGTGACAACGATATGATGGGTAGATTAAAAAATGTTAAGACATTTATATTATTTTTATTCTTTACTATAGCAATTTCGCTATGCGCATATGCAAAAAGCAATCAACAAATATGCGATTATGCTAAGTTATTTACAGAGGAAGAAAAGAATACTTTACTACAAGAAATTGATGGAATAAGGAACATATATGATCTAGATATTGTTTTTGTTACAGTAAACAGTTTAAATGGAAAGACTGCTCAAGAATATGCCGAAGACTTTTATGTATCTGGCAACTATGGAATAGGATCAGAAAAGAGCGGGGTACTATTTTTATTATCCATGAATGAAAGGCAATACTGGACTACAACGCACGGCTATGGAATATATGTCTTTACCGACTATGGGATAGAATATATAAATAAAGAAGTATCAAAAAAGCTATCAGATGAGAAATATTTTGAGGCCTTTCAAGAATATCTTAAGATAACAGAAGAACTTTTAAAGGAAGCCAAGTCAAACAAACCATATGATACTAATAATACTATAAAAGATGATACTAATAATACTATAAAAGGAAGCACAGACTATATAATTGCATTCTCGATAGTATTTGTAATCGCTGCTTTAATTGCATTTACAATAGCTCATTTTATCAAAAAGAGCATGAAAGTAAATGGTAACAAACTAGAAGCCGACGAATATATAAAAGAAGGCAGCTTTAAATTGACAAATAGCAATGACTTATTCTTATATTCCAATGTAGTATCGCAAAAAATAAGCAATAGTGACAATTCTTCATCATCGGACTCCGGAAGTAGTACTCATGACAGCAATGGTACGACATTTGGAGGCGGCGGGGGATCATTTTAATAAAAAATATTGACAAAAAGAAAGGTGTGAATAACCATGGGTCTTATAAAAGCAGGATTAGGTGCAATTGGAGGAACTTTAGCTGACCAATGGAAAGAGTTCTTTTACTGCGAATCAATGAGCGCAGATGTTTTGGTAAAGAAAGGTGAAAAGAGGACGTCGAAAAGGTCATCCAACAAGAAAGGAAATGACAACATAATATCAAATGGATCGACGATAGCCATAAACGACGGCCAATGTATGATAATAACAGAACAAGGTAAAATAGTTGAGTTCTGTGCAGAGCCAGGTGAATTTACTTACGATACTTCAACAGAGCCAAGCATTTTTACTGGAAAATTAAAAGACAGTATAAAAGATACATTTAAATTAATTGGAAAAAGGTTTACTTATGGTGGAGACACTGCAAAAGACCAAAGGATATATTACTTTAATACGAAAGAAATAGTAGGGAACAAGTATGGAACTCAAAATCCTATCCCTTTTCGAGTAGTAGATAACAAAATAGGACTAGATGTTGATATATCGGTTAGATGTAATGGCGAGTACTCATATAAGATAGTGGACCCATTACTATTTTATACAAATGTCTGCGGCAATGTAGAAAATGAATACTTAAGAGCAAACATTGACAGCATGTTGAGAACCGAACTATTAACTGCTTTAGGGCCGGCATTTGCAAAGATATCAGAAATGGGAATAAGATATAGCGCCATTCCAGGGCATACTCAAGAACTTTCTGACACTTTGAATGAAATTTTATCGAACAAATGGCATGAACAAAGAGGCCTTGAGATTGTTTCATTCGGAGTCAACTCTATAACAACGTCCAAAGAGAATGAAGACATGATTAAAGAGCTTCAGAAAAGCGCAGTAATGAGAGATCCACTATCAGCTGGTGCGAACTTAGTATCAGCTCAAGCGGATGCAATGAGAAATGCTTCAAATAACCCAGCAGGGGTTATGAATGGCTTTGTAGGTCTCAATATGGCAAATAATGCTGGGGGATTTAATCCAAACATGTTCTTTTCTTCTGCCAATACCAATTCTAATACAAATGTTAATAAAGATACTTGGACTTGTTCCTGTGGGGCAGTTAATTCCGGTAAATTTTGTTCAGAATGCGGTAACAAAAGGCCACCTGCAGACAACTTATCTCAAAATACTTGGACTTGTTCTTGTGGGGCAGTCAATTCTGGCAAATTCTGTTCAGAGTGTGGTAAACCTTTTCAAAATAATTAAAATAGTTAAACAGCAAGATTTTATTATCCTGCTGTTTTTTTTCACATTTTTTAAAAATAACCTCGGTTTTTCGTTTCATTTCAGAATCCAATCCCAATACAAATCCATTTTCGAGCTAATTCCAGATGATATAGACTGTTCAATTCCAAACAACTTCATCATTGTGCATTCGCTTGCATTATCTTCTGATTTCATTATATTATAATTTTTTATATATTCCTTAATATATCTATCCAATTTACTCTTATCATATCCACTTGTTTCATAATCTGCATATGCGCATGACAACAAATGCATGTTTTTCTCATCCTTTTTACTTAATTCTTCAATCCTTTTGGCATATAAATTTGCATATATATAGGCATATCTCTTATCTTTTTCAATTATTCTCAACATTGCATACATATCTGCTTTAATTTCGTTCCCTTTGAATAACTTTATTCCTTCATCAAACAAATTCAAGTAATCTTTAATTGATTTTTCCTTTCCAGTTCTAAATACAAAGTTTGTCGCTCTATTTATAATCGACTCATTTGTCTTAAGTTTATCAAAAATTCTAATATATATATTCGAATATTTCTCTGCCCTAACTGGATTTTTCCCTTGAGAGCACCATAATGCATAAATATGAGACTTTTTAATATCAAATTCTCTTTTATCTACAGCTTCTTTATAAAATTTTATATAATTTTTAACTTCTATTTCGCTTTTACCACTTGCCGTCAATAAAGCATATCTTTTTGATATATCATACTTATTTTCTTTTAGTTTATTCTGTTCATATAGTTTAGCTATTTCATTTGCTTCTTTTTCATTTTTATTTCCCAAAATACATTCTGCATACATCTCTGCGAAATCTATACCGAACCCTAAGCCTATAGCTTTTTTATATTCTTCTACAAACTTATTTAATATTTTATCACTTTTTCTTCCTCTAGCGAAGCAAATTGCGTGGCCATGAGCAATTATTTCACCTTTTTCCTCATTGCTCAAGTAATCACTAACATATTCGTCGACTTTGCTTGGGTCATTGCCATTTATTATGTAGCTTGCCTTCAATTTAGATATCTTTTCGTCCTTGTTCTCTGATAATATCTTATGATATAGCTTTATATATTCTTCCGCTAGATCCCTTCTGCCTCCTGTTGCTATCCATCTTGCTATCAAATATGTGTCATTTCTACTAAATTTCTTATCAATCAATACATATTCCTTCAAAAAATTATTCATCAATTCAATATTTCCTTTATTTGCAGTCCAAATTGCAACTGCTTCTGCCTCCTCGTCACTTGCCCCAATTATTTTCGATTCAATATACTTTTTAGCAAATTCTTTAGCAAAATCTCTACTTTTCCCTTCTATTATGCACTCTGCATATTTCATTGCACAAATGTCATTATTTATTTCTTTTTTATATTCTGCACATGCTTCAACATATTTATCATAATCATCCCTATTTCTCCCATCTGCTATCCAATATGCTCTTTCTTCTGCCTCTTTTTTGGGAAATATTCTTATATATTCTTTATATTCCTTCAAAAATGCATTCTCAAAGCCGTGACTCTTCTTATTTATCTTACTAATGGAATGTATTCTAGCTAACATTGGATTATCACTTCTCTCCATATATTCTTTATATGATTCCATATACTCTTCTAATTTTTCTTCATTTCCATCATACGTCGCATATGCATAAGACATTTCTATACTATTGCCATCTTTTCTTTGGCTTAAATAACTTCTTTCAAATTTTTTAGAATACTCTTCCTCCTTCCAGCCATGTGCTAAAAAGTTCGCCATAGTTTCAATCTCTTTTATACTTTTTCCTTTTAATTTTTTCAACAATCTATTATACGTCTCCAAATATGTATTGATTAGTTTCTTACTTCCACCTTCTTTGATGAAATTTAATCCTGCCCTCCTCAAATCTTCATTATGATACTTATCGCATATTTGATTGTATTGTCTTATATTTTTCTTTATGTCTTCGTCTGATAAATTTTCTGATCTCAATTCCTCTGTCAATCGTTCTATCTCATTTTCTTTTATCAAACTTTCAACTACTTCATTTATTAAATCATTCTCTTTTCTTAAATCTTTACCATACAACTCTTTATGTTTCTTACTTATGGCTTCGATTCTCTTTTCATCAAGCTTTCCTTCATATATGCAAAAAATCTGAGCATACGTATCCGAAAACAAACTGTCTTTACTTTCTTTTAATTTAATTTCATATATTTCTGCTTGTTTCCTCGCCTGACGTTCATCAATCCCTCTATCTACTACCAATTGACTATAATATTCTGAATATTCTTTACTTTTTCCTTCAGTCACCTTAACTTTTTCATATATTTCAGACATCGTCCTCAATTTGCTCTCTTTTTCGCATAGATTCATTTTTAGGCTAGCATAATAGTCTGCATACTCCCAGCTTTTCTTTTCATTTATCAAAGTATTTTCAAATATTTTCGCTCTTTCTCTTATCCTTATCTCATTGGCATAGTCATCTGCTCTTAAATTGGCATAATAACTCGAATATTCCCAACTTCTGCCTTCATGCATTAATGTCTCTTCAAATATTGCTGCCTGCTTGCTCGCAAGTTTTTTGTCAATCTTTCTAATAAATATCAAATATGTATAATAATCAGCATATTCCCAACTTTTTTGATCCTTTAACAAAGATTCCTCAAATATTTCTGCCATCTTTCTGGCATCCTCTTGATTTATCTTTCTATCTACTACCATTTGCGCATAATAGTCAGCATATGCCCAACTTCTATGCTCGTTTTCTAAAATTTGTTCAAATATCTCTGCACATGTCCTTGCTTTGCTTTCTTCCATTTTTTCATTTACTTTTAGTCTTATATAACAGTGGGCATAATAATCGTTTTTGCCTTCCCTTTTAATCTTTTCATATTCCTTCGCTTGATCTCTTAATCTATCCTCAGCTATATCAACTCTTGCCCTCAAATTTGCATAATAATTTGCATAGATCTCACTTTTTCCTTCTTCTATAATCCTTTCATATTCCTCAGATTGCTTTTTTGCTAAACTTTCATCAGTCCCTTTATAGACGACTAAATTTGAATAATATTCCGCATAAATTTCACTTTTTTTCTCAATATTTATTAACCTGTTCAACAATCCTCTTTTTATTACCATCTTTTTGTCTGCACTATCATCAATAGCTGATATTGATAAATTAATAACTGTAAACAATCCTATAACATATGCTAATATTTTCATATTCTATCTAGAAATTTTCAATCCAGTTGCTTGCAACTAATAAAAAACTTCTTGCTCTCCTCCCCCTGCTGAAATACATTTTCTATTTGTTTTCTAATAATTTTCTCAAAAATAATTATTCAGTCAATACTATTACAATAACGTCATTTACTTATTGTTAATGCCTCTTTCAGTCTTTCTTATTTTTTCTAAGTATTTTTAATTGGTTTTAAAAAAACCAGAACCAAATATAGGTCCTGGTACTTACAAATATTAATTTTTTACTTAAAAAACCCAATCTCTATATAAACAATTCTTTGGATCTACTCCTGATGCAATTGAAACCTTTTTCCCTACTGCTTTATTCATTGCTTCTACACTAGCCCGGTCACATGATTTTAAACGATTGTATGTTGTTATATATATTCTTACATATGTATCAACCTTTGCTGGATTATTCCCGCTTGCTATATATTCCGCATAAGCACAAGCAGATATATGAGCATCTTTAACTCCTTTTGCTGTTAGTTCCTCTAACTTTTCTGCAAAAGCCTTTGCAAACTTAGTTGCATATTTCTTATCTCTACCCTTTGCAATCAACATAGCAAACATATCGGCTTCTATTGCATTACCTTTAAATAATTTTAGTCCATCTTCAAATGCAGGTAGATATATTTTTCCTGTAGAAGCATCTCCGCCTCTCATTATAAAGCTTGTCAAATTTGCATTAAATTTATTTCTACAATAAATGTCTGCATATCTTTTTGCGTCGTCCTCAGACTTCTTATTTAGACGAAGCTTTGCATAAACGTCACCTTTCTTATGACTAAAACCTTGGTATTTTAATAGTTCTGCATAAAATTTTACATATTCTTTAGCTCTTGTATCATCTTTTCCATTTGCTCTTGCAAGAGTATAAGCCTTGGCTGTAATATATCTGTTATCTTCTAACTTCCTCTTCTCATAAATTGCAGCAATCTCTCTTAACTCTTCCACTGTCTTCTTGCTATTTTTATCTAAAGTACATTCTGCATACATTTCTGCAAAGCTTGTACTAGCTCCTGATTTTATGCATTCTTCATACACATGTGCAAATTTCTCATAAAAGCCTTTACCATCAAGTCCTGGATATCTTAAAGAGCAAAGTGCATAACCACGTGCATATATAGCATTTGACTCATTTTCAAGATACTTTGTCACATACTCATCAACTAATTCTTTATCATTTCCATTTGCAATATAATCTGCTTTCAATTTAGCCTTCTTTTCATCTTTATCTTCTGATAAGAATCTGCTATATAATGATAGATATTCTCTTACCAACTCTCTGTTGTTGCCACTAGATACCCAACTAGCTCCTAAAATTGCTTTATCCTTGCCAAATTCTGAAACCAAGCTGCTATATTCTTTAGAAAACACTTCTAAATTTTCTTCTCCGCACATTACTGTTGCCAATGCTCTTGCTTCTGCTTCTGACTCGCTTAATCCTTCTCCAATTCCTTTAACATATGCTTTGGCAAATTCTTTTGAAGATTTTTCATCTTTTCCTGATACTATAAGTTCTGCATATTTTTTAGCTTCAATTTCACTACCCTTAACTTCTTCTCTATAATATCTATATGCAGCATTATACTTATCATAGTCATCTCTATTTCTTCCACTTGCTGCTACCCAATAAGCTCTTTTTTCCGCTTCTTTTCTAGAAGCACTCTTTGATACTATTTCTTTATATTCATTGATGAACTTGTTTTCAAAGCCACTATTTTGTCCTCTAACTACACAAATAGCATGTAACCTTGCCCCTATTGAATCATCATTATTCTTTTTCATATACTGTACATATGCTTCAATATATTTCTCTAAGTCTTTTTCTTCCCCATCAAATAAAGCGCTTGCATAAGCTATTTCTATACCATTACCTGCTGCTCTACTTTTTATATAACTTTGTACCAAGTCATTAGAGATCTCTTCTTTTTTCCAACCATGAGCTATAAAGGTTGCTTTTGCTTCTATCTCTTTTTCATTATTTTCATTTACATCTTTAACAAGTTCACTATAAGCACTCAAGTAAAATTTAACTAACTTATCGCTTCCACCATCTTTAATAAATCTCAATGCTGCCTTAGCTAATCTTTCATTCTTATATGAATTGAAATATTGATTATATAAACCTATTGTATTTTCTTTATTCTTGATTATTAGTCCTTCTTGTTCTAACTTATCTAATATTCTTTCTTTTTCCTCATCTTTCTTTTTCTGCTTTTTATCTGCCTTTATTTTTTCAACTATTTTACCTATTTCTTTATCTTTCTTTATTGAGTCGTTAACAGCTGAACGTTTATATTCTTTAACTACTTTATCAACCTCATCATCAGCCATTCCAGGGTTTAAATAAGACACCTGTGCATAAGTACTTGCAAGCTCAGCATCTTTTATTTCTTTTAATTTCTCTACAAACTTACTAGCTTGTTCTTCAGCTTGTTCTTTCTTCATGCCCATTAAAACCATTGATTGAGCATAATAATCTGCATATTCCATAGTTCTTCCTGCAGTCAATTGTTCCTCATAAACTTCTGCCTGCCTTCTTGCCAATGCCTCGTCCACCTGTTTACAACCAGAGAATCTATCATAGTATCCAACATAGTCAATACTATTATCCATATCTATAAAAGTATATTGATCATCCAATGGATTTGCATCAGTTTCTTTAGCCTGAGATTCAATAACAGTTCTATTTTGTTCAGAATCGGTAGCCAATGCTTCGAATCCTGCGATTGTAGCTCCCAAACCTATCACGCATGTAGACAATTTAATTATTTTTTTTAAATTTTTCATAATTTTCCTCCATAATTTCGTATTGTAATACTATTCTAACACATTTTCGATTCATTTTTTCAAATTTAACAAAAACTTAACAATTAAATTTTAAGTTTTATCATTTTATCATTTTTAGCAATATTCTTTAATTATTTTTAGTCAATAAAACAACCGTTTATCTATTACATTTCCTCTAACAAGTTCCTTTTATATATTTTTGTAGCTTTTCCTTACAAAATGCTAGCCGAAGCCACCCCTCTCGGTAACCTCAGCTTAATTTTTCTAATAATTTTCTTAACTTCTGCCTCTTTTTTTAATCTTCCTTCCAACAAAATGCTAACCGAAGCTATCCCCACGATAACCTCGGCTTGTTTTTTTACATCTTATCTCCAATAAGTTCTTTGACTTTTTCAAATAAATCCGGATCTATTCTAAGCAAATCAGTCGCTCTCTTAATTTATTCTTCATCACCTGTTGGTTCTTCACTCATTGTATCTGCATCGTCTGATTTCTTTCTCCCTTTGATTTCATCACATAGCTTCTTTATATTTACTGCTGTCTCAAATGTTATATTATTTGCCATCCATTCGTTTGCCCTTATTAGTTCTTGCAATTCACTTTGAGAAACTATTAAACTACCAATATATTTCATATAAGGTCTTAATGCTTCTTCCAGTTTATCTCCTGCTAAATCCTCCTGTTCATCAATATTTATAAATCCCGTCATATAATCCATATATTTTGACACTAGCCTTTTCAACCTTTCTTTTTCCTCTCCACTATAAGTATTATCCTTTGATACTAAAGCTAAAATCAGTCTCTTACTCTTTTCTGCTTTTTCCGGTGCCAATTCAGCACCTATTCCCAACAAAGCTAAATCATACTTGTTTCCCATGATAGAATCTATTATTTTATTCAGTTTTCCTTTATATGCTTCTTCTACACTCATTGGAGCAATTTTTTTCTGAATCTCGTCAACAATTCCTTCAGGTTTATTAACCAAATCATCTACCATCTTTTTAGCTAACATCCCTAACGAGTTAACTAAATATTCTCCTAAATGTTTTTCCGGAGACTTTTCAAACTCATCCACTACTATATCTACCAAATTATCTCCAAATATCCATCCTGCTGAGTCATTCACTTTAAGTAAATCATAAACAGTCGCAACATTTTCTTTCGATATTTCAAATTCAGATGCCACCTTATCAATTATATTACTTCTACATTCTCTTTCGATTTCAATAAAACCATTCATTTTTAAACATCTCCTCTTATATTTATTTTCTATAGCAATTAACCGCTATAGTTCTATTATACTCTCTTTTTTTTTTTGTAAAGTCTATTTTGTATATTTTTACAAACTTTTTTTAAAAATAACAGCCGAAGCCACATCTCTCGGTAACCTCAGCTTAATTCTTCCAATGATTTTCTTAACTTCTGCCTCTTTTTTTAATCTTCCTTCCAACAAAATGCTAACCGAAGCTATCCCCACGATAACCTCGGCTTGTTTTTTCATATCTTATTTCCAATAAGTTCTTTAACTTTTTCAAATAAATCAGCCATTTTCCTAACTTCTGCTTCCTTTTCATCAACTATTAGTTTTTCAATAGTTATCTTAGATTTTTCAGATAATTCTAAATTCGTTTAATTAGCTTTTCGAATCTTCTTTTTTAGCTCTCTTTTCAATTTCTTCACGTAAGCTATTCATGTTTGCCGCCGTCTCAAATGTTATTTTATTTATTGACCAATCTTTCGCACTTAACCTATCAAATTCCTCTTGTTCATCTTCAGGTGGATACAAACTTTCAATATACTTAGCATACTGATGTAATTCTTCAACTTCAGGATCACTTGATACTGCATCTCCTTGTCCCATAGCTTCCAATAACTTAACAAAATCATATTTCGTTATTGTTGATATCAATTTTTCTTTTTCTGCTCCTTTATAAGTATCGTCCTTCGCTATCAATGCCAAAACTATTCTCTTATTCATCTCTGCTTCCGCAGGCCTTAACAAACTTCTGCCCAATTTCAACATATTTAAAACATATCTATATCCAATAATATCATCTATTATCTTATTCAATTTTCCCTTATATGCTTCCTCTATGCTCATTGGAGCAATTTTTTCCTGAATCTCGCTAACAATTTCCTTAGGTTTATTAACCAAATCGTCTATTATATCCTTAGCAAACGTACCCAAATTGCTTACTAAGTACTTTTCAAAAGACTTTTCTGTAGACTCTTCAAATCCTCTTACCAAAGCTTCTGCTACATTATTCCCAAAATATCCTGTCCCTGCAAGATTAAATTTAACTGAATCATAAGCAGCTGCAATACTTTCCTTCGATATTTCAAAATTTCCAAACTCAGACATAACTTTATCAATAACTTCATTCCTATCGTCTTTATCTTTCTCAATAAGATCATTCATTTCTAAACATCCCCTTCTATATTCATAAATTAGCAATCAATTGCCATGGTTTTATTATACTCTTTTTTCTTTTTTTATCAAGCCCATTTTGTATATTTTTTGCAACTTGTTCTAAAAAAATGATAGCCGAAGCTACACCTTTGGTAACCTCAGCCTAATTTTCAATCCGTTTCTTAACCATTCAATCTCATTGCCATAGTTGTATAAGAAAAAATGCATATTTCTTACCTTCGTTTCAAATACTCTCCACATTTCTCTTATATCCTGTTCTCTACCGTAGTCTAAAGAATTACTATTTCTCGTTTCCTTGAGCTTATTCGTATACTAGTCATTTCTTTTTAACCTTTTATTACTTGGTTCTCCTCTACTATTGGAAATCTCTATTAATCTATCAATAATTGATATCCCGTCATTAAAATCTTCTCTGTTACGGTAGAACAATTCACTCTCTCTTGCAACCATATCTGCTTTTTCTTCATTTAGTTTCATTATTACAATTGAATAAGCATAAACGTATGCATAATCTAAACTTCTCTTTTCTCTTACCTTCTTTACGAATATATCTCTCATACTTTCAAGGCACTGTCCATACCCGTAGTGACTCAACATAGTATAATAGTCTGCATATCGATCATTTCTTACTCCTTTTATCACTTCAGAATATATATTTGCTAATCTTATTGCTTCTCTCTTCTCTATATTTCTTTCAGTTAATAAAATAGTATAATACAATACATAGTCTTGCTCTGATTCTTTACATTTTCTTTTTATATGTTCTTCTCTATATACTTCTGCTCCCTCATCAACAGTATGCTTGAGGCCTGAAAGTTCTTTTAATCCTCTTTGAGCAGCATATGCATAATAGTCTCCGCTTCCAGTTGTATCGTCATAGTTTCTCATTCTAACGCATGCCTTCATCTTACTCAATCCTCTATTGTATACTAGATAAGAATAATAACCTGCAGCGCTAACTAATATATTCTTTTTATTTTCCGCTACTTTTTCCATTATTTCAGCTCTTTTTCTAGCTTGTTCTTCATCAATGCCAACTACTTTGCTAAGTAAATAAACATAGCTATATGCATAAGCCTTTTCTTTACCTGATCTCACTAATTTTTCATACAACTTTGCTCGATGCCATGCCATTCTTGTATCGATATCTTCAAATTCATTAACCAATTTTATAAAACAGTCTATACAAAGCTCACTGAGGCCTTCCTTATACTTCCTATAGCATTCTTCAGCATACTTTTCATTATTTAATTTCACTAGAAACTCAACATATTTATCATTTTTATATTCTTTCATATTTTCTTCATATTCTTTTGCAACATATTCAAGGCGTTGTTCCTCAATATTTGCTGCAATTGTATCATCGCTATTATACAAATACTCTCTATTGCTATATGCGCATATCATTGAGATAATATATCCTTTAGCATAATCTTCACTTTTACTTAAAGTCAACTGTTCTACATATTTACTTGCTAATAACTGCGCTAAAACTTCCTTAAATCCATAGTCAACTATTAACTTTGCATAGCAACTCGCATAGTGTTCGCTTTTACCTGATATTAGTTGTTTTCCACAGATTGCTGCCTTCTCAGTCTTTCTAGAATTAAACTCGCTTAAATTTTCTTGCCCAATTCCAACGCTTGCATCTATATAATTAACAGATTCCATTGCCATAGCTGATATTCCTAATAACATTGCACTTAATCCCAATGCACATGTCGATATTTTTATTATATTTTTTAAGTTATTCATAAGTACTCCCTTTCCTATTCATTCCCCGCTTATAGGGATCTAAACCGATTGTATAAAATAATTAATTTATTTCAGTGGGATGTTGTTCGCTTTGATATAAAAAGGAAACACTCAACCCACTTTAATAAACTATTAAAAAATGTTAGTCATTCTTTTTCAAAGATTCTTTACTTAATCTTTCTTCTTGCTCAACTTTAATCACGCTTGAGGTAACTACAGATGCATAATATGATGCACGTTCATAACTTTTACCTTTCTTTAATTCATGATCAAATAAGTCAGCTTGCATTCTCGCATATTTTTCATTCATATTCTCTTTAACAATTAATCCAGCATAGTAATTAGCATATTCATAATTCTTGCTTTTTCTTAATTCATCAAAAAATATGTCTGTCTGTTTTCTTGCTAAATCCGGCTCAGCCTTCTCTTTCATTATTAGATTCGTATAATATTTAGCATAATCATAACTCTTGCCAGATTCTATTTCTGATTTGAATATTTCATCTGTCGATTTCTTACTTTTTGCATCTTTTAATTCTTCATCACTTGTCATACATTTTACTTTTTTACTGCATGTCTGACCGCATTCATTATCATTACAATCTTCTAGACTTCTCTTGTGCGTCGATGAATTTGAATCCTTTTGTGATAGCTTGTCGTCATTTGTATAAAGTTTTTCTGCTAATTCTCTTGCCTGACTCTCACTCTTTCCTGAAAATATCTCTTTTCTATATGCTTCCATTATCTTTTTCGTCCTTGGTTCTGATATTTTCTTATCATATATCAAGTCTATGTAATAAATTGCTTCCATTCTGCTATAAGTCTTACATAATCGTTCATACAAGCAAGCCCTATCCATTGCTGCTCCTCTTTCTAGTCCTTTCTCAGCAACTAAAAATGCATAGTAGCCAGCATAATCCTTTGTCTTGCCTTCTATTATACTCTGTTCGTATAATTCTGATTCTTTTCTTGCTACATCCCCGCCTTTATTTTGACAAAAGACTAAATCAACATAATGATCCGCATAAATTTTGCTATGGCCTCCTGTTATCTCTTTCTCGTAAAGGAATGCTTGACATTCTGCCTCGTCTTTGTCAGCATTTTTTTCAACCACTACAAATGCGTAATAATCAGCATAACTACTCGTGCTACCATTCTTTATATTAGCCTCGTATATGTCTGCCTCCATCCTTGCAATTTTCTCTTTTTTCGCTCTATAAACTATTAAATCAGCATAGAATTTAGCATAATTCTTACTTTTGTTTGACATTATTTCTTTTTCATATATACTAGCATACTTTCTTGCTCTTTCATCTAATGGTCTTTTACTTATCATTAATGAGGCATATGCGTCTGCATACTCATTACTTTTCCCACTAAGTATCTCTTTTTCAAATACGTCCGCTTGTTTTCTTGCATCGCTTTCTTTTAAACTATCATCTACTACTAATAGCGCATAATATTTTGCATATAAATCTTTTTTGCCAAGCTTTAATTCCTTTACAAATACATCCGCCGCACTCTTAGCAACCTTTTTACTACAATTTCTTGTCACTATCAATTCTGCATAAAAATCTGCATATTCACTACTTCTACCTGAACATATGCTCTTTTTAAATATTTTTGCTTGACGCATTGCTACATCTTTATCTAATTTCTTATCATATATCAAGTATGTATAATAAAATATATATCTTCCCTCTATATTTGCTCTTGCTTCTTCTGATGATACCTCAGTTCTTTTATTAACAGTTCCTGCTTCTTTTTCAACTTTGTCAGTTGCTAATGTCGTTATCCCTGAGATTGCTATACTTAAAGCAACAGGGCATATGGATAACTTCATTATATTCTTTAAATCTAACATATTTTCCTCCAAAAAATAAATGCTCACTTTTAATATTCTAATATATTTTCATATTACTTTTTTAAGAGCTGGCTAATTAAATCACCAGCCCCTTACAACAATACCTTAAAATTCTTTAATTTTCTTAGCCGGAGGTTGTAACTCTTCTACCTCTCCCATTTTCGATATAATATCTAGGATCTTATATGGATCCTTCTTTGCTAATAAATCTATGTCCTGAGAAACCGATCTTGCTAATGTCTCATCCATTTTCTTATATAATGATAAATAAGTACAAATAAATGCTTGATCTAAGTTCTTGCTTCTTTCCAAATTCTTATCGAATTCTAGCCTTAACTCATCTACATTACAGCCAGTCTCAGTTGCTAGCGCAACAAAGTAATCAGCATATTCCTTTGTATATCCGGCTTTGAGTAATTCTTCATATCTTTTAAGATAATTTACTGTCTTCTTATAGTCAAAATTCCTATTTCTCATTAATGTCGAAATCCCATATTCAGCAGATTCTTTACTAAATTTATCCTTGTAGATCAATGAAGCATATAAATTTCCTAATTTTTTAGCCAATGTCTTATCGATATTCTCTTTGACTATTATATAACTATAAAATTTTGCTGCCAAATCGTTATTCTTTTTTAATTCTTCCATATACAATGTTAAAATTCTATCAATTTCTCCTTGAGAAAAGTAACCTTCCTCTAATAGTTCAGCACATCTATTTAAATAATGAAAGTCGCTATTACTTTTTTCGTTCTTTCTAATCAATGCCATATATTTGCTTGCTCGAATTCTAGCCTCATTCTCAGGAACATTTCCAATTATTAATTTAGCATAGCAAAATGCGTATGGGAAAGGCAGTCCCATGCTAATTTCTTTATTGCATATCTCCATGGCTTTCTTAATTTCGTCTTCTTGGAGATTCATGTCCGTAACTGAAGATGCGAAAAAGTCTGCTTCTTTTAAGCAACGCTTAGATGATTCTCTATATGAATTAAAGTTTAGATAACTAATAAATATTTTTGCCTGATTATCGGCAATTGCAGGATCAATTTTTCTTAACGTAACTAATTCTGTATAATACTTTGCATATCTCTCGTTAAGCTCTTTCTTTTCATATTCAGCCTTTGATAACACACTCTCATACATTCTCAACATTTCCATCGCTGAATACTCGTTTAAATCATGTTTAACAATAAAACTCACATAAAGTTTCGTACGTTTTTCATCCTCTTCCTTAATTGCCCTAGCACGTTTCTTATCCTTGCCTTTACATTCTTTAATAAGTTCTTTTCTTGCGAATTTATCCCTACTTGAATAATATAATTCTGTAGCCAATCTTGCCTTTTCTTCAGAAAAACCATAGTCAAAATAAAAGTCGTCATATATTATTTCATAATATGCGTCCGGGCAAGTCTCTAACATTCTTACACGCTCTTCTATATCTGAATCAGAATCGTTATCGGATTTCAGAATGTCCCCTGCAAGCCACATAGATGAAGCTCGTTCGCTTGCATATATTGTAGACCTTCCCATCAATTTAAGTCTTTCAAATAAGTACGGTTCAGTATATGGATATCCAAGTGATCCCTTTCCCAATATCCTATATGCATAAATCCCTGCATAATATCTACTAGCCCCTTGGTTTATCTTCCTTTCGTAAAACTTTGACTTCAAATCTCTATACTTTTCTGAAAATTTGTTATTTACTTCACAATAAGCATAAAACTCAGAATAAATTGGACTGTTCCCTCTCTTTATTGACCTCTCAAACGCCTCCATCAAACTCATTAGCTGGCCTCTCTTTAATCCTTCTCTTTCTTTCAAAAAGGCATAGTAAATAGCATAATGTTGATTCTTATTTGATTCAATCAATTCTTGATAAGTTGCTGCTTCTTTCTCTGCTATTTCTTCTTTTACATACTCTTCCACTATCAAATGTGCATAGTACTTGGCATATTCAATACTTCTTCCAGACGTTACTGTCTTTTCATATACATCTGCTACTCTTCTTGCTTTTTCTTCACTAAGTTTTCTATATACTATTAAAAATGAGTAATGTTCAGCATATAATTTGCTCTTGCCCTCTGCCATTTCTTTATTATAAATTTCATTCTTTTCCTTTAATTTTTCGGGAGAATCGTCAGAAATCTTTGATTCAAATAAAACTCGCACGCCGGAACCTGGTTTTGAATCATATTCATACTTATACTTTTTTACATTATACTCTTCACTTTCACTACTGCTTCCTTCGCTATCTGTTGCCATGGCTGACATCCCCATAACAAATGAACCTAAACATATAGCGCATGCAGACAATTTCATTAGTTTACTTAATTTCATTTAAATTTCCTCCAAAAAATATAATTTCGATACAAACTTCTCGATCAAACTTTCTGTCTCTTGCTTGAAGGAGGCGCAGCATAGCCACACATATCGTCAACAGAAGTCAATATATATTTAAACTCTGTCTTTTTTTCTTTGATTATTGATACAAATTCCCTACTCATTGAAACTGCTTTATTTGGTTCAATATCAAAGTTTGTAACTATATATGAACAAATGTATGAGAAAAGACAACTTTTACCATCATTTATCATCTTTTCGTATACTTTTCTTTGATCCTCTATATTTTTCTTTCCATATATGCTGATCATCGCATAATAATCTGCAAATGAACAACTTTTTCCTCTATTTTCGATCTGGTCTATATAAATTTTCATCAATTCTTCTATATCTTTTCTTTCAATATTTCTTTCAATTGCAAGTACTGAGTAATACGATGCATATATTTTATTACCAGTTCTCTTCAATGCATCTTCATATACATTTACTTCTGCCTCTGCCTTACTTCTTTCCAATCCTTTATTGACTAATAAAAAGCTATAATAGTCAGCACAATTACTATCTCTTCCCTCTTTCATCTTTTCTGCATAAGCCTTTGATCTTAGTCTTATTTCCTCTTCCGTCATTTCATGATTATTCATCTTTAATTCTGCATAGTAATAGGAATATTGATGGTCTTTAGTCTTTTCAATGCTCTTTAAATATATATCGGTTTGTTTTCTAGCACTTTCTTCACTTAAACCCTTGTCCATCATCAACCTAATATAATAAATGGCACCATAATCTTTTGATGTCCTTTTCATTTCTGCGCTATAAAGTTCAGCCATCTTCGATGCTTGCTTTTCTGTTGTTCTTCCTTCAGTCATTAGTATTGCATAACAATCCGAATAAAAACAATCTTTAAACTCTCTTATCTTCTGTTCGTATATTTGAGATTGTCTGTATGCCAAATCTTTACTCATTCCTCTAATTACAACTAAACTTGCAAAATAGTCTGAAAAGACTTTACTATTTTTAACAAGCGACTTCATATATATTGCTGTTTTCTTCTCTGCTAAAGCCTTACCTAATTTCTCATTAAATAATTGCTTTATATAGTAATTCGTACATGTTCTACTGTCAGTCTCAATCATTTTTACTCCAGCAGTCCCAGCCTGAGCTCTTGCCTGATCACTTGGCATTGATTTACACATCAATAGATAACTATATTTCCTTGCATATGTATCACTTCTACCTAATTTTCTTTCAGTCAAGTATATGCCAATTATCTCATTAACTAAGTCTTCGTCAATACCTTTCTTAACTATCAAATATGCGTAGTAGTCAGCCGAATTATATCCTTTCCCATCGTCTCTACATTTGCAATACAAATCTGCATATCTTTCTGCCATCTTTTCGTCCATTCTGTCATCTATTATCAAATCAATATAGCGATCTATAAAAATCTTACTCTTGCCCTTTATAAACTCTCTTTCATATATCTCAGCTCTTTCTTTTGCTCCAAATTCTCCAAATTTAGCTGCTGACTTAGCATAACAATTCGAATAAATGTCGCTCATGCCATTATCTTTTTCTCTTTCATAGATCCTCGCTATAATTCTAGCATAATTTTTCTTTATATGATCTTCATTGACTAGTGAAACGTACTTTGCAGCATATCCATGATTTCTTTCTTTTCTTTCAATCATATAGTCATTTGCCATCTTTCTAGCTAAATCGTCATCAATTTTATGTTCTGATAGCAATGATGCATAATAGCTTGCATACAAATGGCCCCTGCCGTCTTCTATTTCCTTCATATATATTCTCGCTTTTTGCCCTGCTTCATACTTATCTAATCCATTGGTAATTGCAAAAGCATATTCATGTGCATATCCTTCAGGTTTTCCTTCTGATATCATTGACATATACTGTTCTAAGTTTAATTTTGCCTGACTTTTATCTAATTTCCTTTCTACAATTAAATAAGAATAATAAAGAGCATCTTTCTTTTCCAATCTTTCTTTTCTCTTTTCCATATATATGTCTACAGCTTCTCTAACTTTCTTTTCAGGTTGCTTAGATGCTATAGTCAAAAACGCATACATGGCTGCATATTCTTCAGTTCTGCCTGCAAATAGTTCCTGTTCATATATTTGAGCTTCTTTTTTTACAAAGCTTCTATCCAAGTATCCTCCAATTGAATTCGAAACATTAAAAATATTATAAATTTTTATTTTCTCTTTCAATCTTTCAGTCCTCATTATACCATTTATAAATCCATATTCGCTTTGACTTGATCCGCTTTGACTTGAATTTTCTGTGCTTTTATTAAAATACTCATCGTTTAACTTCTTAAGACGGTCATAATATATTTTTGCTCTTCTTTTTGCTTCTTTTTCCCCGATCTTAAATACTTTATTTAATAAAATATAGTACTCAAGATAATCCAAATCTTTTCCCGATCTAGCTTTTTGGGAATATTCTTCAGCCATCAACCTAGCATCTCGTTCATCCAGGTTCATTATGTTTCTTAAAAGTACATATTCGCTTGCATAAACTTTGTCTTTCCTAGATTTAGCTTCTTGTTCATATAGCAATGCAATTCTTTTTGCTTTTTCTCCCTTAATATTATATCTTGTCTTCAACATTGCATAGTATTCAGCACACATCTGGCTTTTAAATTCTTCAAGTTTTTCATCATATATCATTGATTCTATATCAGCCGTATGTTCATCTATTCCTTCTGATATTAATTCTGCATATTTATAAGAAAAATTAGCATTATGGCCTTCACCTATAGCTTTTTCATATATATCAGCTCTACGGTGTGCCTTTTCTTCTTCAACATTAAACCTTGACACTAGCATAGCAAAATGTTTTGCATAGATCTCATTCTTTTTCAAATCCAAAGCCTTTTGGTATAATTGTCCTTCAACATCTGATATTTCAACTTGCATACTAGAATTTTCTTGTGGTCCAGCAGCATTTTCTGTAGCCATAGTTGATAATCCCGTTATCATTGCGCTTAAAGCTACCGAACAAGTGGAAATCTTTATTAATTTACTTATATTAATCATATTTTCCTCCAAATTTTTATATTATCATTATAATTTATATTCTACCATATTTACAATTCAAATAGCTACATTTAACACAAATTTAATATTTTTTGTATCGATACTTAAAATACCCTTAACAAAACTATTGTTTTTATACAAATTAGTTCCTAATCCCTTCTTATTCTCTTTTTATTCGGTTCCATATTAATACTTTCCAACAATTTATCTATATATTTAATAATTTCCTTTGAATTTTTTAATTCTAGCGGAAGTCCCTCACATTGTTCTGCTATTCTGCATGACATTCTTATAGTCATTCTATTTGCCCACGCATATACGTAAGCATAAGCATAGACGCAGCTTTTGTTTTTCTTCACTTTTTCTTCATATATCTTTCTCAGCTCTGCTATATTCACTTTATTATATTTACCTATCTTAACATAGTAATCGACATATTCATGATAATTAACTTCTTTCATTTTATCTGAATACATTCTTGCCATACCTTTAGCTTCTTCTTCATCAATATGGTCTTCTACTACCAAACTTGCATAATAGTCTGCATAATGATAGTCATTTCCTGCCTTTATCTGATCGTTATAAATTTCAGCCTGTCTAGCTGCAACAATTTTATTCATTCTTCTTCCTATAGTCAATTTTAAATAATAATTCTCATTACTTTCCAAGTCCAAATTCTCATACTTTGCAGCTTCTTTTCTTGACACTTCTTCCCCCAGGTTCAATTCAGCAATAAAATAAGCATAACATGACGCATACATTTCACTTTTTGACTGTTGGATTTCTCTTTCATACAATTCTGCTTCTTTTCTCGCCTTTGATTCTTCAATATTATGTCTTGACTTTAGCTTCGCATAGTAAGACGAATAATCATATCCCTTGCCCGAATTCAATTCCTTAATAAATAATTCCGTCTCAATTCTAGCGAGGCGCTCATCAACTCTCATTCGGACTAACAATTTAGCATAATAGCTTGCATAATAACAATTTTCTCCTGCCTTTCTCCATCTTGCATATACTTTTGTCTCTTCCCTTGCTATTTTTTTATCCACATTATATTCAACTCTCAATTTTACATAATAACTTACATATTCATAATCAAACGGTCTTTCCCTTATATATTTATCATACATCTCGGATTCAATTTCTGCCTTATCATTGCTGACTCCAGATAAAATCAATTTAATATAATGGTTGGAATATTCATGACTTTTCTTATCTTTTCTTTTCACTTCGTATGTCTTTGCCAATGATTTTGCTAAACTTTCTTCAATATCCTTCCCCTCTACCATTAAAATTGCATAATATCTTGCATAATAACAGCTCTTTTTATCAGATATTTCTCGCTCGTATATTTCTGCTTCTCTCGCTGCCATTTCCTCACTTAATTTCATTTCAGATACTAAATAAGTATAGTATTGAGAATAGATAAAACTCTTTCCCTCGCTTATTTTCTGATCATAAATCTTTGCTTCTCTTCTTATGTCCCATTCATTAAAGCTATACCTTACATAAATATCGTTCTCACAATCAAAAAAAATGTCGTTATTTATCATTGAAGTCATTTTGGCATAATAATATGAATAATTATGGCTCCTTCCTGAATTCATTTCCTGCTCATAGACTACAGATTCCTTTTCAATTTGAGCCATTCTATGTCCTTCCTTAATTGGTAGTTCTGAAAGGCAACTTATATAATAACTTGAATAATGTCCTATGCCCAAATTTCTCCTTTTCGAATAAATTTCTGACCTAAGGCTTATTTGAGCCAGTTTTAGATTAGTTTCGATAAGCAAATTGACAAAACATTCTGCATAATAGTGATCTCTTCCTTCTTTTCTCTTAGATTCATATATATTCGCATAACGTTCTGCTTGATTATCATTAAGGCCTCTCTCCACTGTCAAAAAAGTATAATAACTTGAGAAGTAGTCGCCTCTACCTTCTCTTTTCTTTTTATCATACATTTCTGCACATTTGCTTGCTTTTAATTCATTATCAAAGTATCTCAATAATGATCCAGCATAGTATACCGAGTAATCATGACTATTTCCTTCATTAATTTTCTGCCTATATATACATATGCTACTCTCCAGCTCACTTTTCTTTGAACATTCTCTTATAATTAAGCTAGCATAGTACATAGAGTCAACTTGATCCTTTCCAGAATTGATCAAATTGTCATATACTTCTGCCCCTTTCATAGCTTGCCTTATATCAAACTTATCTCTTGCCACTGCTCTGGCATAATATTTTGAATAGTTATTTGATTTTCCCTTCAAGATTGTTTCTTCATATATTTCGGCCTCTACTTTTGCTTGCTGCTCACTTAAATTTTCTTCAATAATCAATCTAACATATTGATCAAAATAAACTTTTCTCACTTTTTCTCTATCATATCCATTTAATTTTTCACCAGCAGTATCTTCCGTTAAATATTTCTCGGTCCTCAAATATGCATAAAGCTTAGCATAAGATTCATCTGTCTCTGCTTCTATTTTTCTAATATATATATCCGTCTCTTTTCTTGCCATAAATACTTCTAGCTTTCTTTCAATCAATAAGTAAGCATAATAGCTTGCATATTCTTCGCTTTTATTAGCTATTATTTCTTGCTCATAAATTTCTGATTCTTTATCCGCAAGCTCTGCATTCAAGTGATCGTTGACTATCAAATAAGTATATTTGCTTGAATAAATATTGCTCTTACCTTGCTGATTTGTCTTTTCTTCATAAATTTCTACTGCTCTATCAATCATTTCTTTGCTATATTTAGATTGGTCTAAAAATTTCAAACTTTTCTCACTGGACAGTTTATCTTTTCTTTCTATTAAATTAAATATTTTCTCATTAAACGCTTCATTTTCATTATTATTACTTTCAAGTCCATTCAAATTTGCAACTGTCGATAACATAAATAAATTAAAAACCATAGCCCCCTTAAATATTTTATTCAAATTCATAATCTGTTTACCTCACATCCATAATGATCTACTTCATACATCATAATTTACCAATAAATTTTCACATTTAATAATCGGAGTCAGTCTTAGTTAACTCCGATCATTTCAAATAATTCTTTAATTTGTCTTAATTTTCAATTATATCTTGCTTTCTTGCAACAAATATCCTTTACTTCTGGTAGCCGATATATATATTCTACAATCTGTTCTAAATCTTTTCCTATCAAATACTTTTCATTTTCTAAAGCTATCCTGTCAATTTCATCTTTATCCAATCTTTTCATATCTGATAGACAAGCATATGCCAAAGAATAAGCAAGACTTTTACCCTCTCTTCTTTTGATTGAATAAATATTTGATATTTCTTCCAAACTTTCTTTACTTATTATTTCTTGATTTTCTGCCAAACTTGAATAGCAATATGCATAATGAAAGTCTTTTCCCTCTTTTGTCATTTTAGTATAATGCATTGACATTACCATTGCTTTAAATGCATCTACTCTTTTATTAAATACTAAAAAGCTATAGTAATCCGCCTGTTCACATTTGTAACCACTTCTTAAAATCTCTAAATATATCCTTGCTCTGGCCTCTGCTTCCTCTTGATACATCTTCTCATCGACGATCAAATGTGTGCAATATTCAGCATATGCATGATTTTTGAACTTTTTCATCAATTCCTTATACGTCTTTATATGAGAATCAGTAATCCTGACATTACTTGCGCATGCATTGGCATAATAAAATGCAACATAATCCTGCTCCCCTGCAATTATTCTCTGGTTATATATTCTTGCCACTTTATCTGCTCGTTCTTCAGACATATCAGGTTCTTCCGCTTTTAATATTGCATAACAATCTGCATAAGCCTGACACTTGCCCTCTCTTAACTTACTTATATATATCTCTGTTTGCTTGCTTGCAATTTGTTCATTTATGCCTCTGCCTATAACCAATTCGGTAAAATAATTTGAATAAAGTTGACCTTTTCCTAAATCCATCTTTTTGCTATACAATTCGGCCCTGGCATTTGCTATACTTTTGTCTAAGCCTTCACATACAACTAGCTCTGCATAATAACTTGCATAACTGTTTCCTTTTTGTTCATAACCTACTTCATATTCATATATGCATGCTCGTTTTTCAGCCTCTTCCTGTCCAATCCCATCATATAATAATAAAGAATAATGATATGCATATTCTCTACTTTTTCCTTTTCCTATTTCCATATTATATATCATGGATACACATTCAGCCTTTTCTTCATTCATTCCTTCTTCAACTACGAATCCCGCATAAACCTTCATATATTCTTTTTCTTTTCCCTCTAATAATCCAGTCTCATACAATTCCAATTCTTTTCTTATTTGCTCTTCACTTAAGTCTTTTTCTTGCAGCAATTCAATATATCTTTCAGCATATTCCTTACTCCTGCCGTCATTTCTCTCCTTGGTATATATATAATAATAACTTTTAGCTCTTTCAGCTTCTATTCCTTTAATCAATAGTTCAATATAAAACCTAGAATACTCGTCACTCTTATTTATACTTCTCTCTTTATAATAAATCTCTGTATATGTTCTTGCCATCTGTTCTGAAAGTCCTACTTTATATATTAATTCAATTAGATACATTGCACAGCTCCTGGTTGGCCATCTTTTTCTTATTTTTTCATAAAATGCAGATACTTTGCTTGCATCACGTGATCTAAATTTTAATTCCTCTGTTAAATAAACGTGACATTCGGCAAATGCCTCACTAAAATCTTGTTGTAATAGTATTTGTTCGTACTTCTGTGCCGACCTATCTGCTTTATCTTCTGAATATTCTCTTTCTGCTATCAGATAAGCATAATGCTCTGCATAATACGATCCTTTATCTGTATTCTTGATCCTTGCCATTGTCTCAGAATATATTCTCGACTCTTCCATTGCAGTCTTTTCATCTAGTTTTTCATCAACTATTAGATAAGCATATCTATCAGAATAATAGTCATTCCTGCCCTCTAGTATGCATTTTTGATAAATTTCAGCCTTTTCTGTAACTTTTGCTTCGTCTTCCTTAGCATGTTTAGCGCAATACCATGCATATTCATGACTTTTCCCTGAAATTCTCTTCTTCTCATATATCTCTGCTGATTGTTTTAAGAACTTCTCGCTAAAATATCCTGCTCCATAGAAATAAGAACAAAATTTTGCATAGTACTTACCATTACTGCTTATTCTATTTTCATACTCCTTTGCAATACATTCTGCTCTATATTCCTTTTCCCCTTCGTTTGCTACGAGTTTAGCATAATAGTCCGAGTAAATATTACTATGCCCTTTTATTATCTCTCTCTCATATATTCTTGTCCTAAGCTTAACTTTTTCTTCATCAAATCTATTTTTCATTAATTGATTGATATAATAATCTAAATAAATATTAGATCTATCGTCTGATAAGTCCTGAATACAAATTTTTGCTTTGCTTGTCGCTTCTTTCTCGTCTAATCCTTTCAATGATCTAAATATAGCATAACATTTAGCATATAGCTCACTTTTACCAGCACTTATTTCTCTTTCATAACTATTCATAAAGTCATTTATCTTGTCATCACTAATTCCTTTTGCTTTCATATACGTATATAACATAGAATATTCATGGCCTTTTCCTTTTTTCCTCATCAAATCATATGCCGCTGCTCCCTCAGCCATCATTTTTTTATCTATATTACAATTATAAGATAAAATAGCATAACAATTAGCATAACAATTGCTCTTACCTTCTAATATTTTCTCTACAAATATGTCAGCTTTATGTCTTACCAGGCTCTCCGGTAGTTTTTTATTTGATAGCAGGTTGTCAACGTAATACTTTACATATTCTTCATTTTCTCCAAATTCCATCTCTTTTGAATAAACCTCAGAGCCCTCTTCTATTTGACTTTCATTTAGATTCCCTTTCATCTTCGAAGTAGCATAATAGTCTGCATAATAGCAATCTTTACCTAACTTTACTTGTCTGATATATATATTCGTCTGAATTCTTGCCTCTTTCTCACTAAGTCCCCTGACCCCTGTCAAAATAATATAATATCTGGCATAGATCTCTTCACTTCCGTTAAGCATTTCCTGCTTATATCGCTCTATTTGATGCCTCGCTTCTTCTTCATTCATGCCCATCTTTACATTTAGCTCGGCAAACAAGTCCGCTGTCTTAATATCTTTATATATTTCTAAGTTTTTCTTGCTTTTGGCTAAGTATTCTTTAACCAAAGCTGCACATTTGCTTGCATATTTCTTATTTCTGCCTTTTTTTATCAATTTTTCATATACTAATGCTTCTTGCTCTCTTATTTTTCTATCCATGCAGTTACTTGTAGTATAATATTCCGCATAAATCTCACTTTTTCCTGACTTTATTTCCTCCATATAAGTATTGGATAGAATTTCTGCTTCATATTCAGCCGTTCCTCTTCCTATTAATGTAGCATAGTAATCAGCCAAAACATAGTCGCCGCATTCATTTAACTTATTTATATATGTTTCTGCCAAACGTTTTGCCTGCTCTCGTTTAATTCCTTTCAATATTCTCAGATCAATATAATATCCTGAATAATTATTTTCTTGATCCTTCTCTATCCCATTTATTTTTATTTCCTCACAGCAGCGATTTATCTTTGCTTCTAGTTTTTCTTTATCAATCTTTAAAATATAAGACAATTTGGCATAAGCGCGTGAAAACATGCAACTTTTTCCTTGCTTTATCTTACTTTCATATATCTTTGCTTGGTTGTCTAGCGACTTCCAGTCAATGTTTCCTTTTACATTTGCATCAGCATAGTATTCAGCATAATCTGTACTCTTGCCCTCTTTTAACTTTTGCTTGTATATATATAATTTCAGACTTACTAATTCCTCCGGTAACCCTGAGTTCATATATATCTTTTCATCTTGACAGTACTTATAGAACTTAACTCTATCTGATTCCGCTTTCTTATTATGATCTTCGGCATAAATTCTTGCTTCATTATCATTAAATTCTTTATGAACTATGCAAATAGCATAACAATCTGCATAATAATTATTCCTGCCGCTCTCTATCTCTTTGCAATACAGTTCCGCCTGTGACCTTGCTATACTTTCTTTTATATGTCTTTTAACTATTAAAATAGCATAATAGTCTGCATAAAGTTCTCCTTTTCCCTTTACTTCTTTTTCATATACAGCTGCTAACTTTCTTGCCTCATAATCATTTAAATCTCTATCAACCATCAAATATGAGCAATACTTTGCATAACAATCGCTCTTGCCCTCTGATATAAATTTATTATAAAGTTCATCTTTTCTTCGTTCATTTCTGGAAATGTCTTCAGTTTGTATTTCAGATGTTATATTTTCTTTCTCTGTTGCAAACGCAGACATCCCAGAGATTACTATACTCAGTCCAATTACACATGTCGATGCTTTAATTAACTTACTTAATTTCATTTTAAATAAACGAAACATTCCCATAGCTTAAAAAAACGTTGGGAAATTTCGCCCTTGCCTAAAGCAAGCCTCCCTCTCTTATTAAATTCTTTCTATTTCTTACTTTCTATACTTCTTGATAGTAAATTTTAATACAGCCTTCGCATAGTAGTCAGCATATGCATGACTTTTACCATTTCTTCTTTCGGCTTCGTAAATTGTTGCTAACATAGACGCTTTAAATGCATCCATTTTGTTGTCCACTATTAGATTCACGTAATAAGTCCAATATATTCTGTCATTTCCTCCTTTATAATGCTCATACAGCGCTGCTTTTTCCTCTGCTTTCGGATCATTTCTAACCTTAGCACTTGCATAAAAGTCAGAATAGTCATAGCTTTTACTTTCTTCGACATGCTTGCTAAAAAATATTTCAGTCTGTCTATCTGCTATTCTTCTATCAATCTTCCTATTCATTACAAGTTCTGTATAGTAGTTTGATATTCTCTCTGCATCGCTATACGAATCAAAACTAATAAGTCCATTGTTATAAGACATCACATAAGCTTCAAAGTCACCAGACATTTTGCTATTTCTCAATCTACTATATATATCAGATTTAAGTTCAGCAAACTCTTTCGTCACTTTATCCTTTACTATTGAATATGCATAGCAATCTGCGTAAAAGTCTTCTTTACCTTCCCTTCTCTTTTCTGAATACAACTCAGCCATTTTTCTTTTCTCCAACTCATCGTCTACTATTCGTCCCAATCCCACCCATAAGGAATTTATTGATAATGTTTTTGGATGAGTTAAATTTGCATAATATTTTGCATAATATTTATCTCTGCCAGCTTCCAATTCTTCATTATATTTTTCATAAAGTATATCTGCATTACGTCTTGCTATTCCTTTATTCTTCTCGCCTTTCCACACGCAGGTACAGAAGATAGCATAGTAATCAGCATATACTTTATCTTTTCCATCTTTTAGTTCTTTTTCATAGACCTCTGCCAGTTCCCTCGCAGTATCCTCTGAAATTTTCCTATTCTCTATCAAAAAAGCATAATATTCTGCATATTCTTGGCTTTTGCCACTTGTTCTCTTTTCATCATAAATTTTCTTTTTGTTATTATAGGTCTTAACAATTTCCACTGGTTTCTTATCTTTATCACACTTTTGCTCCATTGCAAAGGCTGATAGTCCAGAAATTGCAGTTCCTAAACAAATCATACAAATCAATTTTTTAAAATTCATTATTCTCCCCGCTCCAAAATTTAATCTTCTTCTTTCATTTTAGCATATTTACGTCTTTTTTTTATTAATTTAATCAAAATTTAATAATAAACATCTCTTTGAACATATTTAATGGCAGTCAAGTTGTTATGTTATATATATCTTACAAAATATTTTTCAATTCTATTATCTCTTTTTCGATCGTATTTAAAAAATAATCTGCATATATCTTACTTTTTCCTTTTTTATTTACAAAATTTGAATAATATATATCGAAACTCATCCACTTCTTCTTATCAATTTTATCACCACTGGGTTCCGTTGCAAATATTATTCCTATTGTCATTCCTCCCAAAATATCTAAAAATCTTAATAAAAAATAATAATCGCAATCAATCTAGTAAAATTAATCTCGATTATTATTGATTTTTTTAAGTTTTGCTTAAACTTTCTACATATTTTTCTGTCTTTTCCCTTGCTTCACTTTCCTTCATACTGATAAATGTTACAAAGTTAGCATAATAGTCTGCATAAACTTTACTTTTGCCTGATATTATCTCTCTTTCATATACTTTTGATTGAGCTCTTGATACATCCATATTTTGATTCCTATCAACTATCAAATTAGCATAATACATTGCATAAATGTCGCTTCTGTTATTCAATTTTTCTCTCTCATAAATATCTGCCTTAGCTTTTGCTTTCCCTGCATCTTCTTTATAATCCAATATCAAGTCTGCGTAGTGACTTGCATATGTGCGACTTTTTCCATTAGTTCTCTCCCTTTCGTATACGTGAGCGTGGGCCTTTGCTGAAATTTCATCAATTTTTCTATTCACTTTCAAATTTGCATAATATTCTGCATAATAATGGCTTTTCCCCAGTTCCCTTTCTCTTGAATATATACTAGCATATAATCTTGCTGCTTTTAAATCCATTCTCATACAGCATACTGCTATTGAATAACAGTCTGCATACCAATGTGTCTTGCCTGACGCTATTGCCTTTGAATATACATCCATTAAAGTTCTTATTCCTTTTTCATCTGGATTATCAATTTCTGTCAATAATGCATACCAGTCGGCATAGTCATGATTCCTGCCTGACATAATTTCCCTCTCATACGTCTGTGCTCTTCTTGCAGCCACCTTCAGATCGGTATAATTATTATTTACTATTAATTTTGAATAATAATCTGCATATATTTCGCCCTTGCCAGTCTTTCTTTCAATGCAATAAATCTTTGCCCTAGCCCTTGCTTCTCTCTCATCGACTTTAAAAACTGCTACTAATCTTGAATAATATTCTGAATAAAACTTATGATTTCCTTTCATAACCTCACATTCATACAATTCAGCCTTAGCTCTTGAATCCTTTTCATTGACTCCTGTCGATATTGAATAAGCATATGCATCCGCATAATAAAAATTTCTGCCTTCTTTTATCTCTTTTTCAAATATTCTGGATCTTTCTTTGATATTATTAGTTTCATTTAACATACCTACAGATGCATAGCAGTCCGCGTAAACATGACTTTTGCCTTTTTCTCTTTCATATTCGTAAATTGTAGCCTGCATTTTAGCCCTGCGCTTAGACATTTTCTTTTTTACTATCAGTCTCGCATAATATTTTGAATATATATCGCTTCTCCCCATAGTTTTCTCTTTTTCATAAACCCTTCTTAGTTTATTTCGTTCATGCATAAAACATTTCATCTTATTATCTATGCCTGTTAAAACATCTTTATTTGTTATTGCAAGCGTCTGGCTAGTGCATAAAAATGTCGTACTAAGACATAACAAACATATTGATGTGCTTATAGATCTTAACAAATTCTTCATAAATCCTCCCAAAAAAATAATAATTTCAATAATGCATAATCAGTTTAGTAAAATAGTCTGCATAAATGTGACTCTTTCCTTTTCTTCTCTCTGCATCATATAAATCGGATATAAATTCTGCTTTAAGTTTACTTATCTTTTTATTTACTATCAAATTTGAATAATAAGCTGAGTAAAAATGACTTTTCCCATTTGTTCTTTCCTGCTCATAAACATATGCCCGTTCTCTGGCATTTGCTTCATCTTTGATGCCATTTACTACTAAATGCGAATAATAATCTGAAAATATGTAGTCATTACCTTTTGCTCTTTCCTTTATATATAATTCTGCTTGAGCTCTTGCCTTTGACTCTTCCACTTTTCTAATTGATCTCAAAATTGCATAATATTCTGAATAATTATGGCTCCTATTTCTATTTCTTTCTTGATCATATATTTCAGCTATAGACCTTGCCACATCAGAATTAAACTTCATTACAACCATCGAAATAGCGTAGCAATCCGAATATGAAAAGCTCTTACCTGTACTCTTTTCTTTTTCATATATTTCTGTCATTACTCTTGCCTTCTCTTCGCATTCTTTCCTACAAACTCTTAATACTGAATAATAATCTGCATAAATATAGCTCTTGCCATCATTTCTTTCTTTTGCATACATGTCTGAAATTTCTCTCATTTCTTTTTCATTCATGTATCCATCCACTACTAAATTCGAATAATAGTCTGCATAATAATGACCTTTTCCTTTTTTTCTTTCCTCTTCATATACTTTTGCTTGCAATCTTGCTTCTTTTTTTTCCATTTCCTTTTCAATTATTAAATCCGCATAGTAACTTGCATAACGATGAGTCTTGCCTTTATTTCTTTCTCTTTCATATATTATAGTCTGTTTCCTAGCAATATGTCCATTAACTTTCCTGCATACTACTAAATCTGCATAATAATTTGCATAAAGGTTGCTTCTGCCGTCTATTAGTTCCTTTTCGTAAGTATCAGCCAACAATCTTGCTTTTTCTATATCCATTTTTCTACTTACGACCAATTCTGCGCAATAATTTGCATTACAATAGCTTTTCCCTGACTCCAGTTCTTCAATATATACTTCCGTTTGCATTCTCGCTTGATTCTCGTCCGATTTCTTATCCACTATCAGTTCAGCATAATAATCTGCATAATCGTGATCTTTTCCTGCTCTCATCTCTTTATCATATACTTTTGCTAATTCTCTCGCTTCTTCTTCATTCGTATCAGTTTCAACAGATAAATGTGCATAATAATTAGAATAATAATGTCCTTTGTCAGCTTTCATCTCTCGTTCATAAATTTCTGCTAATTTTCTTACTTCTTTTTCATCTAGTTCATTTTCCGCCATTAAAATTGAGTAATAATCTGCATAAATGTGACTTTTCCCTGCACTTATTTCCTTTTTATATAATTCAGATTGAAATTTTATTATATCCAATTCCATTTTTTCATTCATCATTATATCACGATATTCCTCAGAACAATAATTCATTATGTCATCGTCACTCGTATCTTCTGTAGCCAATGCATGTGATATCAAAATCGTGCTCAATACTAGCAGACAATATGAGACTTTTATTAATTGATTCAATCCCATCAAATTCACTCCAAGTTTTTATATCCGATGATCGAAAATAATTAAAATTAGTTACTTCCGATCACCTTATATCAGTCTAAATACATTCCCTCATTACTTTTTCTCATCGTCATATATCTTTGCTTTCTTTCTAGCTACACTTTCCTCAAGCTCTTTGTTTACAACTAGCACTGAGTAATAACTTGCATAGTTACTATTCTTACCTTTTTCTATCTCTTTGCTATATATTTCTGACCTTTTCCTAATGATATCTTCACTATACTTCCCTTTCATAGCAAGTTTAGTATAATATTCTGCATAAATGTGACTTCTGCCAGCTTCTACTTCTTTTGCATATATTCCCGCGCATTTTCTTGCAACTTCGTAATTGATTTCTTTTTCTATAAGTAACATCGCATAATAATCAGCAAATACTTCGCTTTTGTTTTCAACTGTTATCATATATTCATACATATCAGCCATTTTTCTCGCTGTTTCTTCACTAATTTCTCTATTTGTAACTAATTCTGAGTAATAATCAGCATAAAATTCGCTTCTATTTTCTTCTTCTACTATTCCTTCATATGCTCTGGCTTGTCGACAAGCTAAATCTGGGTCAATTTTCTTTTCCAATACTAAATAGACGTAATAATCTGAATAAGTATCTGAGTTTCCCTCTCTCATCTTTGTCTCGTACATAAATGATTTCTTCCTTGCCATTACATCTGTATCCCCGTTGATAACTGAAAATGCATAATAACTTGCATAATTACTTTTTCTTCCTGATTTTACTTCAAATTCATAGATAGTTGCTTGTCTTCTTGCAATATTTTCATTAATATCCGAGTCAGAAATTAAAATTGCATAATAGTCCGCATACACTTTGCTCTTCCCTGACTCTATTTCTCTCTCGTATACTTCTGATCTCTTTGCAGCTGTATTGTAATCGAAGTCTTGATTCAATGTCAACATAACATAGTAATCAGCATAAGTTTCAGTTTTGCCTTCGACCATAACCATTTTCTCATATAGCTCTGCTTTTTCTTTAGCCAGACCTTCACTAAGTCCCCTTAAATTAACAACCATAGCATAATAGTCTGCATAAATTCTACTCTTGTTTTCCAAACTTATAACCCGTTCATAAATTGATGCCTGTTTTCTTGCCAATTTCTCTCCAAGGCTTTTATTTACAATTAAAATCGAATAATAATCTGAATAATGCACACTTCTGCCTTTAATAAGTTCAGTTTCATAAACTTTTGCTCTATTTCTTGCAGTTTCTTCATCAAATCCAAAGTCAGATCTCAACATAGTATAATACTTTGCATAATATTCGCTCATTCCTGACTTAATTTCATTATTATATGTCTCAATTATCATTCTTATTTTACTTTCGTCCATGTTCGAGGTTATCGTCGGGGTGACATACGTTGGGAAATGGTAGTCATTTTCTAAAGGCATTAAAAAATAATTAACTTTTTCTGGTCTTTCTATCTCTGCCTCTTTAAAAACCATTCTTTTTTCTTCTTTTTTTCTTTCCTTTCTATGTCTTTTCTTTCTAGATTTATGCTTTTTGCTATATAAATCCTTTTTTATTGAGCCCTGTAAAGCCCCCTCCGTATGGATCTTGCTACCATTGCTATTATAACTCATTGCAAAAGTAGATCCCATCATCATTAAATTTAATCCTATTATAAAAATTGGTATAAATCTGATCTTACGCATTACATTTTCCTCCAAATTGATATATTGTTTGTAATATAATACCATGTATTCATTATAATTTTAAACTTTAAAATGCAACAAATAAAAAATTCACATTTTCTAGACAAAAGTTCATCTCATAAGTTAACAAACTTACAGCCTACTCAACAATTTTTTCTACATTTCTCTTCAAATTTTCAATTTCTACAATATTATTCATACCTCATCCCCATCGCTTGGTAACCATCTATCGATATTTGTATCAAAATCGTTAACGAAATTAAATGCACACTTGTCAGCATACTCACTATTGCAACCCTTTTTTACTAGATCTTCAAATACTTCTGCCCTCCTTCTTGCAGTAGCTTCATCTAAATTTAATTTGGTTATTAACATCACATAATAACCTGCATAAGTGCTGTCCCTTCCTTCCTCAAGGATTACTTTTTCGTAAATCTTAGATTGTTCTCTCGCTATTGATTCTTCTAAATTATATTCTATCATCAACATAGAGCAATAGTCCGAATAAATATCTGTCCTTCCCTCTTTAATTTTTAGAAATTCGTAAACGTTTGCTTGTTTCTCGGCTGCAAATTTATCTATTCCCTTAGTCAAAATTAAATAAGCATAATGCTTTGCATAAATATAGCTCTTTCCATGCATAGTTACTAATTTACTAACCAGCCCAGCCTTGTCTCTTGCTTGATATTCGTTCATATTTTCCATTACTATTGCATTAGCATAACAATCTGCATAATAAGGTCCCGTACCTACTTTCATCATTTCTTTATATATTCCTGCCTGAGTATATGCCAATTCACTACTACACTTACCTGTCGCAACCAGCATTGCATAATAATCTGAAAAATAATAGTCTTCCCTTCCAATTACTCTAAGTCTCTGATATATTTCAACTTGTTTCCTTGCCAATGGTTCCTCCATATTTCTTTCTACAATTAGCATTGCATAGTAATTAGCATAAATATATGTCTTTTTTTCCTCAATCATTACACGCTCGCATATTTTTGCTCTTTTTATCGCTGATTCTTCGTCAATTTCATCAATTACAATCAGTTTTGCATAAATATCTGCAAAAACTGTACTAACTCCTACCTGGGATATCAATTTCTCGTATAAATCAGTCTGAAGCCTGGCTTTCTCTCTTGAATAATAGTATTTTGTAACAAGCGTAGCATAATAGTTTGCATAAAGGTCACTACTCCCTTTTTTTCTCAAGTCTTCGTATATCGTTGCCTGTTGCATTGCTCTGTCTCTATCAATTAAGTCATTCAATATTAAATTGGCATAATAGTCTGCATAAAGTCTACTCTTTCTCCATAAAACCACCAAGTCTTCGTAAATCTTTGCCTGACGTTCTGCAATATTTTCTTCCAAATTTCTATCCACAACTAAAATTGAGTAATAATTTGCATAGATATCGCTCTTACCTTTTAACTTTTCTTTTTCATATGCTTCTGATTTCAATTTTACTACTTCCTCACTAATATTTTTTCCTAATATTATAGTCGAATAGTAATCAGCATAGTAATATGACTTTCCCCCAACTATCATTTCTTCGTAAAATTTAGCCTTTTTTTCTGCCATTTCTCTGTCATAATTCATATCTACAACCAAAAACGCACAATATTCTGAATATATATCACTTTTTCCTGCTTTTTTTAAATTTTCAAATAATAAAGCCTTTATATTTGCTATTTTTTTCTGTACTTTCCTATTTACTACCAAATCAGCATAATAATTTGAATATATATCACTTTTTCCTTGGGTTTTACATAGATCATATATTCTCTTTTGCTCTTCTTCTAATGATACCTTAATTTTTTTAGTTGGCCGTGGCAAATCTTGACCTGTTTGTGACAAATCTTGACCTGCCATTAATTTTGGAATACAAATCTCTTCTAAATTAGATAATTTGTCTACTGCAAGTACATTTATTCCAGTACTAAATAAACTTATAATCAAAATACATTTAAATATTTGTCTCATTTCCTACTACCACCAAATATATTTACTTCCCCTTCCTATTTTTTTCATCCCATTTCTTAAAAATCAATTAATAAATTCAGTCTTACATCTTATTTTTCTTGAAAGCTGAATGAGTTTTCATCTGTTCGCATAAATTTCCACAAACCAGAACAATATATCTTGGATTTTCTAATCTTCTTTTCTCACATTCTGATGCTATTTCATCTGCTTCATTATCATTTAAGCTATTTTTCACTACGGAATAAGCATAGCTATAAGAATAGACAGCACTTTTCCCTTCCGCCATTTTCTTTTCATATACTATTTGTTGCCTTTCTATATCTTTTGTCCCACATTCTTCTATCATAGCATAATAATAAGCATAATTATGATTGTTTGTTTGTAAAATTTTATTTGCATATTTCTCTGCCATTCTAATAGATGTCTCATCATTCTGGTTTCTTCTGTACATAAACATGGAATAATTCAAAGCATACTCACTATTTCTATATTTCTTTAAAGCTTTTTCATATATCCGTGAAACCTCATCCACTTGCCTTGGATTTAGTCCTTTAAGTACCATTAAAATACTGCAGCACTCTGCATACTGTTGACTTTGACCATCCTTAATCTTGTCAGAATAAATCCTAGCCATACGTATTATATCTTCTTCATATATTTTACTATTTGTTTTTAAGTTTGCATAATAGTCTGAATAATGATGATCATTGGTTAATAAAATCATCTTTTTATATTCTTCTGACTGAAGTCTAGCTCTTTCTTTATCCATGTCATTATTCACTATCAGCTTAGCATAATAAAGTGCATAATAGTCCGATGAACATTTTGTAAGTTCCTCTTCATATATCTTTAAAATATTCTCAATTTTCTCAGGAGATATGTTCCATGTCGATACAAGTTTAGCATAACAGTCTGCAATTTGATAGCTTTTTCCACTTTTTAATTTAGCTATATATGTTTTTGCTTGCACTTTTGCATCTTCTTCATTAATATTGTCAAGCGCAACCAACTTTGAATAATATCTAGAATATTCATCGCTCTCATTATTAATCATTTTAATATATAAATCAACTGCTTTTTTCTTTTCACTTGCTCCATATCTGTCATAATTCATTAAATCCAAGTAATATGATGCATAAGCATAAGATTTCGTTCTTATCATCTGCCCAAATAAATCTAAACACTTCTTCAATCTTCCTTCAGCTAAGTAGTTACATCTTAGGTCGATATATTTTAAAGAATAATATTTAGTAAAGTCTTGTATTCTCATACTTTCGTATTCTTTTGCTTTAATTTCTGCATCTTTCTCGCCCATATCATTCAAAATGGCATCAGCATAGTATTCAGAGTAATACCCACTCTCTCCTTTTCCTAATTCGTCATTATATATTTTAACATATCTCATTGCTACTTCTTCTGCTCTCTCTTTTTTCATCTCTCTGTCTACAATTAGAAAGGCATAATAATCCGAATATATATGATCTTTAGTCTTTTCCATTCCCTCTTGATATGCTTCAGCTAATTTTCTCATTTTTTCAAACTCAATCTCGTCTTCCGATGCTAATATCATAAAATAATTCAAATAGTCCTCATTTTTTGCCTTAGTATCTGAAAATTCTTGAGCTAATCTTTCTGCTATTTCTATCGATGTCCCTTTTGTTACTAAAAAGTATGAATACCAATGTGAATAATTATTATTTTTTCCTTCCCTAATCTTCAAATTATATTCTTTCGTCCTTTGCAATACTTCATCTCTGTCTAATTTTAAATCTGTAATCAATCTAGCATAGTAGTCTGAGTAAAAATATGATTCCCTTCTCTTTATCATATTTATAAAGTGCGATGTCATTTGCTCAGCCTTCTCTTCATCCAGTCCTTCTTTAATCATTAATCCGATATAATAGTCCATATAACGCTTGCTCTTACCTAATTCAATTCCTTTATCATATATTGCCTGGAACTCTTCCATTCTGCTTCTTGCTTCTTTATTGCTTAAATTCTTTTCTAATATTAAGTGAGCATATCCATCTGCATAAAACTTCTTTCTTCCCGCTTCAATTTCTTTTTCATATATCTTTGCAAGTTTTTCAGCTTTTTTATTCTTAATTCCCTTTTCTGTTACTAAGTAAGCATAATAATCTGCAAATACCTCGCTATAGTTTCCTCTTTCTTCCTTTTCTTTCTTTAATTCAATTCTTTTTACTATTTGTCCATACTCATCATAATTCTTGATATTTTTTTCTGCGGATACCTTTGCTGCGTAATCAATTTTATGATCAATCAAAGAAAAATCTCTTCTTTCTTCGCTAAACTCAATTGAGGCAATATCTATATATACATCAGTTTGATGATGTGCTATTTCTTCGTCAATGTCATTCAAACATAACGATGTTGCATAGTAAAAAGCTTTAAAAGTATCTTTAAATTCTAATATCGCTTTTTCATAAATCTCTGCTATCTTTCTAGATAGTTCTTCATTTCCATAACGATACTTACTTATTGCATAGCATTCTGCATAAGCCTGACTTCTACCTCTATTGAGTTCCCCTGCATACATCTGTGCTGATTCTTTCAAGCTACAAAGTCCATCTTTATGATCATCCATACTAGCATAAAATTTGCTATAGAAGTATGCAAATTCCTCGCTTTTGCCCTTAGCCAGTGCTACATCACTCCTAAAAAATGTTTCTGAATATTCCGGATTCAGTTCGTAATTATTATTTCTCATCAATTCGCTAATTGCTCTTATTGAAACCGATATGCATTTTTCATCCAAGTTTCTATATTCCATTTGTTTTCTGCATTCTTCAACTAGGTTCTCTACTAACTCCAACTTTTTATAATCTCTGAATACTGCATAGCAATTTGCTATTTGTTTGTTTTCTCCTGATCGTAACAAGTCATAATATATATTTGCTTGACGTCTTGCTGATGCCTTGTCTAGTCTTTCTTTTACAATTAAATTTGCATAATATTTAGCATACTCTTTACTTTTACCTCTTTTAAGTTCGTCCTTATATACTTTCAGTTGCTCTTCTGCCAATTCATTTGTCATCTTCTTTTCAATTACTAATTCAATATAATAATGTGCTAAATCTTCATTGCTCAATTCTAGCTCCACTTCATATTTATCTGCCATTCTCCTAGCTTCTGCTTCATTTAATCCTCTTTCTGCAACTAAGGTGGCATAATAATCAGCATAATTATTACTTTTATGTCTTTCAATTTCACCTTTATATAAACCAATTTGAATATCTGCTTGTTTCTCTGTCAAATTTCTTTTCAAAATCAAATCAGAATAATAATTTGCATAATGCTGGTCATAGCTTTTCGCAAATTCTTTCATAAATAAATTTGTATCACCATTGACATTATACTTCCAATTCCTTGCTATATTTTCTTCATATATTGTCGAAATTCTCTCAGCGTCTTGTCCAGATATGTTTTCATTTACCGATAGATAAGCATAGCAGTCAGAATATACTCGACTCCTTCCAGATGTTAACTTTTCGTAGTATACATTTGCTTGCCTTCTTGCTAATTCTTCCGGAAGATTCCTGCCAACTACTAATTTAGCATAATATTTTATACATTCTTCTGGCAGTTTGCTAGTTTCCGTTTCTTTTTTAAATAAATCGCAATATGCTTCTGCCTTTTTAATAGCCTTCCAATTCCCCATGCCATTTTTCACTATAAGATCTGCATAATAACTTGATCTTACCTCGTCTTTATCTCTCATTACAATCTCACGAGCGTATACATTTGCCTCTCTTTCTGCTGATATTTTATCCATTTTGTCATCTGAAATCAATTGGTTATATTTATATTTAAAAAAGTCTCCATAAATTTTTATACGATCTTCAACCGAAATATAATTTTTCATAAATCTATAATTATTCATTGATATAAGCTTGCATTTCGATAAGTTGTCATAAATAAAATCATTTTTACGGCCATTTTTAACATTTAAAAATATTCTATATGTATATAGTTCTTCTAAAAGTGCCTTAAGTCTAGCTTCACCTTCATTCATTCCCTCATTAATTCTACGATATGCATATTCATTTGCTAATTCATCTATAGACAAATATTCTGTCTCGCAATAATATTTGTTAAATTTTCTCTCTTTCACATATATTTCTGCTTGAAGTCTTGCTTTATCTTCATCTATGCCATTTATCACTCTTGTAAAAGCATAATAATGTGCATAGCTTTTCCCTCCATAAGGCAACTCCGCCTCATATATTGCTGCCATATTGCTAGCATTTTCTTCATCAATGCCTAATTCTGTCACTATGTCGGCATAATACATTGAATATTGCTCACTATTTCCTTTACGGACCTTACCTTCGTAAGCATTCTTCCACCTTTCTCCGTACTCTTTGCCATACTTTTTATAAAGATCAAAGTATCTTGGGTCATCACCGTTGCTATAAAAGTCCAATAGTTCTCTTATTTCCTTATCATTTTTATTCGTCAATAATAATTCTCTAATATAACAGCTTGCAATTCTCTCCCCATATAAAAATTCTTCAATCATATACTTGTCAGTATAAAATTCTGCTTCTATTCCACTTATGTCATATCTGTCGATTAAATCTTTTCTAATGCGATTCCATTCCTTCATCTCTGATTCATAATACTTTCTCATAAATGCGTTAGCTTGCTCCATAACATCTACATCTTTATTATATTTCATACAAAAGGTTGCACAAACATCAGCAAATTTAAAATCTATTCCTTTATGTGAGTCAATAGTTTCTTTATAAATTTTAGTCTGTTTTTCTGCATCCTCCTTGCTCTTTCTTTCATTTATGATTAATGATGCATAATATATAGCATATCGTTCCTCTCTGCCATTTTTCATCTGGTCTACTACTATTTCTGTCATCATTCTCGCTATATTCTTTCTATATCCTTTTGCAATCAACTTAATATAAATATTTATATATCCTCTGTCCTTGTCCTGCAGTTCTTTTCCATGTTCCTTTACAAAAAGGTCGGCTTGCTCTCTACTTGCATCCAAATATATTGAAAAGAAAGCATATATGTCTGAAAGGGTTGAATTCATTCCCATTTCCTTACTTTGTCTAAAAAACATGTCAACCTGTGCCTCTGTGGCTGTAAACGGAATATCCTCGTCCACTGCCGAGCTAACATATTTTAAATATTCCCTGCCTTTTGCTGATATTTCCTTTAATTTTTCTATTGCCTCTCGTTCGTTTAGGTCTGATATTTCTGTGAGTGCAATATAACATTCTGAATAAGCCTTACTTTTCCCTTCATTTACTTTCTTTTTATATTTATCTGCCATTATTCTTGCTTTGATCTCACTTAAATTTCTTTCATTTATCAGTCTTGCATAATAGTCAGCATAAATCTCATCTTTTCCCCTTTGAATTTCACTTTCATAAGTCAAAGCCATCCTTCTTGCTAGCTCTTTTCTTTCGCCTTCACTGACTAATCTAACATAATAATCAGCATAAAGCTTACTCTTGCCTAATCTTATCTCTTCATTGTACATGTTTAGCATTTCTTTTGCTTTATCTCTATCTATTTCTTCATCTATTAATAAATTAACATAGTAATCCATATTCTTTTCATCTGGATTGAGTTCTTTCTCATAATCATAAGCTTTTATTTTTCTTTCTAATTTACAACCAGATTCGTCTCTTGTAAATATTTTTTCAAATACGCTCATAGTATAGTAATCAGCATAATCTTTGTCCCCGCTATTATCTAATTCTAACTCGTAAACCTCTGCCATATCTCTAGCATCTTTTTCTTTAAAGTTTCTCATCAATGACCTAGCATAATAGTCAGCATATCCTTCCCCCTTCCCATTTTCTATTTCCTTTACGTATAAATTTGCTTGCTTTTCTGCAACATTTCTTTCAATATTACCTCCCAATATCAATCCAAGATAATACTTTGCATACATTTTCCCTTTTCTATCTTTCATTTGTAAATACATTCTCGCCATATAGTCTGCTTTACTTTTGCTTACATTATTTTCTATCAATCTGTTATAAAGTTCTTCATAACCGTCGCCAAAGTAATAGGTATCTTGAATAAGCCCATCCATATTATTCATCACTAAATTCGAACGGCTATGAAAAACAATATCAAATATCTTATCTATCGAGAAATAATCTTTGTTATAAAGTGCTTCTAAACTTCCGAAAAAATCATCAATTAATCTACCATCTGCCAACATACGTTCCAAAAATTCGCTCTCACTTAAATACAACCTCGCTATATGATCTAATATATATTCTGTTTTTTCTTTCTTTTTACTATTTAACATATATGAATCCAAGTCCAAATTAAAAAAATGCTCAATAATATTCAAATATCCTTTAGCTTGTATCCTTGCTGATCGTTCATCTTTATTTTCATTTACTATTAGTTTTGCATAGTATTCAGAATAAAGCTCACTATTTCCGCTACTTAATTCTCTCTCATATATTGTAGCCCTACTGTCAGCTTCTTCTTTACTTACCTTGCCTTTTGCTATTAAGTCTGCATAATGTTCTGCATAATGTTTGCCCTTCCCTGAAATTATCTGCTGATTATATATTTCTTCATAAATTCTACACTTTTTATCAATCTCTTCTTCACATAAAGATGAATTATCCATAAAGCTGGAAAAATATCTTGAGTATATATCGCTATGGCCTTGTATTTTCTTTTTCTCATATATATGTAACACATCAGTTTTCTTCAATTTTTTAATTCCTACGCAATTCGATAAGTATGCAGAATAATTAGAATACTCTATATCCTTCGAACTCTTAATATTTTTTTCATATTTCTCTGCCAACTTTTCAGCCACTCTTATATTTTCTTTCCTTTCAATAACCAGTCTACTACAATAGTCTGCATAGAGTTCGCTTTTATTCTTTTTTATGTAGCTCTCATAAAGTTCTGCAATTTTTTTAGCATTTTCCTCACTTACATTACAATCTATTAACAAATGCGCATAATATTTCGAATAAATCTCACTTTCTCCTTCATCTATCTTACTATCGATAACATTTTCCTTCAAACTCTCTGCCTGATTCAAACCAGATGAATCACTTGAACTTAAAAGTTCCAAATCATTCTCTCCATTTTCTGTTGCAAACGTGTTAAATCCAACAATCATGACGCTCAATCCCAATACGCACGTCGAAATTTTAATCATTTTTCTTAAGTCTATCATAATATTATTCAGGAAGTCAAAATTTCTTTAATCTCTATGATTAAGAAAACTTCCCTTTTACCTTTCTATAAAATACTTTTATCAATTCTAAATAATGATAATATATAATATTCTATCATATTTTAATCCAAATTGCTTGAATTTAACATAACTTTAACATTTCAACTCCATTTTACATATCTATATCCACAGTTTTAATTCCTTTTTAGGCAAAAACATAAAAATGGACCAATTAAATTTTAATTAATCAGTCCACTTCGAATATAATTTATTTACTCATCCGATACTTCAAATGTAATTTCCTCTACTTTTTTCAATCCACTCTTTATTAAATTCTCTTTTATCATTTCCCGCTGCTCTTCGATAGAAATAATAATCTTTCTCAAATTGTCACATTCCGCAAATGCCCCTTGTCCTAACTTAAAAGTTGAAGATAAATTTATTTCCGTTAGTGCGCTACAAGCTCTAAATGCTGAATATCCTATTTCCCCTACTCCCTTTAAGTTAATCTTTTTTAACTCTTTGCAGCCCTGGAATGTATTTGAGGCTATACTTTTCAACTTATCATTGAGTTTCACTTCTTCAAGCTTACTGCAGTTAGCAAATGCTGTGTCTTCTATCAAATATGCCTCACTTATATCAATACTTTTTAATGATGTGCATGAGCCAAATGCCAGTCTCCTTATCACTTCTATATTTTGTAAATCAATTTCTTGTAAATTATTGCAAAAGCAAAACGTATTATCTTCTATTGTTTTTAATTTATTTCCCAATTCAACCGATTGTAAACCTTTACAAAATGCGAATGCATGTTTCCCAAGTGTCTCAATTGATCTAAGATTTATTTGTTCCAAGCTATCACATTCTCTAAATGCGCTATCCTCTATTTTTTCCAATCCTCCTCCCAATTCAATCGATTGTAAGCTTTTACAGCATGCGAATACAAATTTCCTAATTTTTTCAATCGAATTAAGGTTCACTCTTTCCAAATTACTACATTCTCTAAATGCCTCTCTATCTATGCATGTAACATCAAATAACTCTGCTTCCTTCAAGTTAGTACAGCCTTTAAAAGCTTTATCTGCTATTGTTGATACATTTCTTAATTTCAATTTTTCCAAAACGGAGCTACCTTCAAATAAGCATTCATCTATTTCCTCTATATTGCTAATAGACAATGTCTTAATTTTATCAATATACGAATCATCTTCGAAGTCTTCTTTGATAAGTATGCTACTTTTTTGATCACATCCCGTTCCCACATCATATTTATCATCAATAGAAACAATTCTAATAGGAGCATTTTTATGATAAGGTCGTTCTTCTCTGCAGGCCGTCAGTTCCTCGTCTTTAAATTCGTCATCAAGAGGTAAGACTTTCTCTTTCCCTTCTGGTAAAATTGTCTTTACCATTTCCTTTTTATCATCAGGAATATCCACTACCGATAAAGAATTACAATCATCAAACGCCCCTTCTCCAATACTTTCTAGCGCCGGTAAAGCAATGGTATCTAAGTTTTCACATCCTTTAAATGCCTCCATTCCAACTTCTTTGGTTGAGGATAACATTAATTCCTTTAGACCAGAACAATTCTTAAATGCGCCATCCTTAATACTTGTCAAGTTTCCAAAATAGCAAGTACTTGATAGATTTTGGCAGCCTGAGAAAGCCTCTTTATCAATAATTATATTCCCATTTGGATTCAATGAAACCTTTTCTAAGCTTTTACATCCAGCAAATGCTCTTTCTCCAATTTTTGTAATAGAATATAGATCTATTTCCCTTATATCGTTATTATTTTCAAACTCCCCAGCTTTTATTTCTTTTATATTATCATCTGCTGGTTCTAAAAGCCCATCATCATACAATACAAAATCTCCTAAACATTTCATAGTTACCGCCTCCATATCATTATTTATAATAAGAAATATCTTCTTCCTGCAAACAGCAGTTCACCATTTCCTTACTTAATTGTGACATTTCTCAACATTTTGTTACCAATGTCTTTCTCCCGTAAATAACGTGTCAATATAAAATATTGATTTTAAAGTTAATTACTTTACTTTTCTCTAAATTTTCTTTTATCATCTTTTCCTGCTCTTAATTATTATCAATCCCCCACATACTTTAAATGTATCTTCTCCTTTTCAATCTAGTTATATCAAATTTAATTTCATCTACGTCTTTCAATCCAAGCATTATTGAGTTCTTTTTTATCATTTCACGCTGCCTGCTGGTATAGACAATAATCTTTCTCAAATTGTCACATTCTGCAAATGCTCCTTCTTCTAACTCAACAATTGAAGATAAATTTATTTCGGTCAATGCACTACAAGCTCTAAATGCTGAACATCCTATTTTCTCTACTCCTTCTAAGTTAATATTTTTTAACTCTCTGCATTCCTGGAACGTATTTGAGGCTATACTTTTCAATTCACTACCAAGTTTCACTTCTTCAAGCTCACTGCAGTGGGAAAATGCTGCGTCGTTTATCAAATTTGCTGCACTTACGTCAATGCTTTTTAATGATGCACATGACCCAAATGCCAGCTTCCCTATTACTTTTATATTTTGTAAATCAATCTCTTCTAAATTATTGCAAAAGCAAAACGTACTATCTGCTATTTCTCCTAATTCATCTCCCAATTCAACCGATCGCAAATTCTTACAAAATTCAAATGCATGTTGTCCAAGTGTTTTAATCGATCTAAGATTTATTTGTTCCAAGCTATCACATTCTCTAAATGCGCTATATTCTATCTCTTCTAACTCTCTTCCAAATGTAACCGATCGTAAGTTTTTACAGCATGCGAATGCAAATTCCCCAATATCTTTAATCAAACCAAGATCCAATTCTTCCAAGCTGCTACATCCTCTAAATGCCTCTTTATTTATGACTACAGCATCAAATAAATCTGCTTTCCTTAAATTAGTACATCCTTTAAAAGCTTTACTTTTTATTATAAATGTTCTACTCAATCTCAATTCCTCTAAAACTGAGCTACCTTCGAATAGACTTTCATTTACTTCTATTATATTGCTAATAGACAGTATCTTAATCTTATTAATATATGAATCGTCCCCGAAGTCTTCCTTAGTAAGTATACTACTTCTTTCATCACATTCTGTCCCTACATCATACTTACCATCGGCCTCGCTATAGATGATAGTAATTGGAGCATTTCCAGAACAAAGCCGTTCTTCTTTGCAATCTATCAGTTTCTCGTCTTTAAATTCGTCATCAATGGGTAAAACTTTTTCTTTCCCTTCCGGCAAAATTGTCTTTACCATTTCCTTTACATCATCAGGAACGTCCACTGCCGATAAAGAATTACAATCATCAAATGCCCCTTCTCCAATACTTTCTAGCTCCGGTAAGACAACGCTATCTAAATTTTCACATCCTTTAAATGCCTCCGTTCCAATTTCTTGAGTTGATGATAACAGTAACTCCTTTAAACCAGAGCAATTCTTAAATGCGCCATCCTTAATACTCGTCACGTTTCCGAAATAGCAAGTATTTGATAGATTTTGGCAGCCTGAGAAAGCCTCTTTATCAATAATTACATTCCCATTTGGATTCAATGAAACCTTTTCTAAGTTTTTGCATCCAGCAAACGCTCTTTCCCCTATTTTTGTAACAGAATATAGATCTATTTCTTTTATATCGCTATTATTTTCAAACTCTCCAGCTTTTATTTCGTTTATATTATCATCTAATGGTTCTAAAATCCCTTCATCACATATAAAATCTCCTACATATTCCATAACCACAGCCTCCATATTATTTATTTATAACAAGAAATGGCTTCTTCCTGTAAACAGTAGTCCGCCATTTCCTTACTCAATCGTTATATTTCTCAACATTTTGTTATCAATGTCTTTATCCTGTAAATAATTTATCAATTACAAAACATTTATTTGAAAATTAGTTACTTCACTTTTCTCTAAATTTTCCCTTATCATCCTTTCCTGCTCTTCATTGGATGTAGAAATTATCAATCCGTTACATCCTTTAAATGCATCTTCTTTAATTGTCTCAATTGATGATAAATTTATCTCAGTCAAACCGCTGCACATCCCAAAGGCATGCTCGCATATCTCTTTGATTCCTGATAGGTCAATCCTCTCAAGTTCCTGACACCTAGAAAATGTATATTTGTCTATACTTTCAATATTCTTAGACATTTCTTGGACTTCAACTAACCCATAACAACCAGAAAATGCCCCTTTCCCCATAATTTCTATAGATGAAAGTTTTACATAATTCAACTTTCTACAACCAGAAAACGAGTAATCACCTATTGTTTTTATTGAATCTAAATTGATCTCAGCTAATACTTCGTTTTCCTTAAAGGCCTTGTCACAGATTTCAGATATATTGCTCCCTAACTCAACTTTTACTTCTTTCCCATATTCAAATTTCAATTTTTCCATCAGTTTTTTTAAGTCATCTTCATTCTCTATCTGTATTGCACTATCTTCTCCCGCAGAATCCTCAATTTTTTCAATCTCTTTATCTAATGGCGCTTCATCATCAGATTTTGTATCATTTATCGAAACCTTTACTTCGTTATTAATACATATATCTATTTTTTGAGTGAGTTCACAAGCCTCTAAGCTCTCTTTAATTAAATCCACTTGTCCCTCACCCTCGATTACCGCTTTGCTTAAATTATTACATCCATTAAATACTTCTTTCCCTATCACTCTTACATTTGGCAACAAGATTTCAACTAATCCTTCACAATCTTTAAATGCTCTATCCCCTATTTCAGTTATTCGATTAGTATCAACTATCGATATGCTGTCCTGTCCTGCAAAAGCTTCTTCATTTATCTTTCTCTCATAAGCATTTGGAATTATGATCTCATTTTTTTCTTCCGCTAACTTCTCAGCTCTTGCTTTATCAATATCTACATATACGAAATTTGATTTAATAGAATCCCACATTTTAATCATTTCCTCCTTTATTCTATTATAATTAATGCATCAACGTCAGTTGAGTCTTCTATCACTCCACTTGCTCGTAAATTTTCTTTTATCTTAAGCTTTTGGTCTTCATTACTTGTAATAATTTTTGTGAAATTACATCCTTTAAATGCGTCGTCCTCAATTTCGTCAATCGATGATAAATTTATCTCAGTCAAAGCACTGCACAGACTAAATGCACGCTCGCATATTTTTTTGATTCCTGATAGATCAATACTTTCAAGTTTTTGACACCTAGAAAATGTAAATTTTTCTATTATTATAATATTTTTAGACATTTCTTCGACTTTACTTAATTCACTGCAACCAGAAAACGCTCCCTTCCCTATACTTTCTATAGATGAAAGTCTTATATGATTTAATTTTTCACAACCAGAGAACGAGTAATTACCTATTCTTTTTATTGAATCTAAATTGATCTCATCTAATACTTCGTTTTCTTTAAAGGCATTATTGGGAATTTCAGATATATTACTTCCCAATTCAATTTTTTGAATCCTTCTCCCTTCATAGTTAATTCTTTTTATCAATTTACTTAAAGCATCTTCACTTTCTATTTGTCTTACATTACCTCTTGCTGCAGGATCTTCAGTCTTTTCAGCTTCATCTAATGGTGCCCCATCATTTTCTGTATCATTTTCTGTATTATTTATTGAAACTTTTACTTCATCTCCAATACATATGTCTATTTTCTGAGTAAGTCCGCAAGCTTCTAGACTTTTTTTAATTAATTCCACTTGCCCCTCATCGGCAACGGATACTCTCTCCAAGCTAGTACATCCGGAAAATACATTTTCTCCTATTTTTTCTATATTCCCTAAGGAAATATTTTTTAAATTTTCACATCCTTTAAATGCTTCGTCTTCTATGTAAAGTATTTTTGTTGCATCAACTTCATTTATTATGTCTATCCCTTCAAATGCTCCTTTTTTTATAGTATTAATCTTAGTTTCATCATCAGGGCTAAAGCGATCAGTAACTTCACAGTCTACAAATCCAAGCAAAATAAAATCAGCTGCATGTTTTTTAGTAATGCAAGGACGTCTTTGAGAAACAGTTTTATAAAATGACTCACCCATATATATATCAATTGCTTGCATCGGTCCATTACATATTAAGTCTTTTGCAATTAGATATGCAATTTTGGGGCCATCCTCCTTGACAGTTACTTTTTCTAAATTAACAGATTCATTAAATAATCCTTGACCTACTTCTTCTACACGTTCTAGTTTAACTTCCCTTAAACACGGGCAGTTTGAAAATGCTCCGTCTTCTACTTTAGTTATTTTTCCTGTTGTAACAGTAGCTAGATTAGACAATCCTGAAAATGCCCCCGCTTCTATGGTTCCTGTGTCTTTAGTAATTGTTACGTTGCTATTTCCACTTGCCATTTCTACTGCTTTTTTTCTATTAATACCCATTTCTTTCTCCTCCTTTTAAAATTATTAACAGTTATATGATAACATATATAATTACATTTGTCAAATATAATAATCATTTTTAATTTTCTATATTTATTTTGTAATTTTGCAAACAACTTTCTTTCAAAGCGTCATCCATTATCTTTTCGCTCTCTTCATTTCCAACAATAATTTCTTCCAAGTCATTACAATTTCCAAATGCGTTATGTCCCACCTTGCTTACTTTATTTAAAGTAACCTTTCTTAATACTGTGCAATCTGAAAAAGCATTATCTTCTATAACAATTTCTTGATCTGATAAGAATTTAACTTCTCTTAAATTATCAAAGCCTTTGAATGCATTTTCTTTTACAAGTCTAGCTCTTTCTAAAACAATCGTAATGGCATTTCTATAGTTTATAGCATTATCTTCATGCATTTCTTCGTCTTCCTCACTCACAAGTTTTTCTATAAGCTCGTCCTCCTCTGGATAAGTTCCCGAAGAAGAAGTAACATAACTCGAGCCCCATTCACTTCCTTCTTCTGAGTCTTCACTTCCCGAAGGAGAACTATCATAATTCGAATTATACCCCATTTCTTTTTCAAATTCTTCACTTGTCAAAGAATAATTATCGTAACTATAACTCCACTCACTTCCTCCCTCATATCCCTTACTTTCTGGGGAAGAGCTACCATAGCTCGAACTATACTCACTTCCTTCTTCACTTTCTATTAACTCTCCTTCATTATCGCTGTCCAACTGTTCAAAAACATATAATTTTATGTCTTGATTATCTAAATCTTTTAACGTTCTTCTCACTACATCTGCAGATTCTTTGCTATATACAGTAATCCGCTCTAAGCTTTGGCATCCTTTAAAGGCATCGATGCCTATTGATTCTATACTTTGCAAAGACAATTGTTTTAACCCCACGCAGTTTTCGAATGCACTTTTCCCAATTTTTATTACTGAAGGGATAGATATTTCGCATAAATTATTACAATTTCTAAAGCTACCAATACCTATTATATTTACATTTGGCAAATCAATCTTACTTAAAGCATTACAATTATAAAATACGTTTTCACAAATCTCCTCTAAAATATTGTCATCTACATGAAAAGATTCTAATTTTCTACAAAGTGAGAAAGTTTCTGCTTTCAGAGTCTTTATATTTTTAATTTCTACTTCCTTTAAGCTTTCACAGCCATTAAAAACTCCTTTTCCCATATCCTGAATATTATTCATTTTCACTCTTTCTAAGTTATAACATTCTGCGAATGCCTCGCTTTCTAAATAACCAATGTCCGATATCTCTATTTCTCTTATTTTTTCATTCTTTCTAAAAATTCTCCATGGGACTGTATTAACATTTTCTATTTTACAAAGTCCATTATCATCAATATACTTATCTAACTTAGCCTTTTGCTCATCTGGCAAATCAATTCCATAAAATATATTATCAAATTCTTCTTTATCTTTTAATATCATAACAGTTTTATTTCTCAGTTTTTCTTTAATATCAGTTTCATCAATATCTTCGTCAACTAAAATTGCTTTCAATTTTACAAATTCTCTAGCTATTTCACATATTTCTTCTGTCTTGTCTTCGCAATAGATCTCAATTCCATTTATTCTATCCGTATTTTGAAATAAATCTTTAGAAATTTCCCCTACTCCTTCTGGAATAATGCATAAACCATTTAAATCTGCGCTTAAATAAAGCTTTTCTTTGTCATAAATTTTCACTTGTTTCCTTAATTCATATGGCAATTTCCTAAGAATTTCCTGACAGTTCCTAGTTCCATTCGATATTATTTCAACTAAATCATTACATTTATCAAAAGCTCCTTCATCTATTTCTAATGCTGCATCAGTAGTGACTCCCAAGCTCTGCAAATTGCTAAGCCTATTAAATATTTCCTTATCAATTTTAATCAATTCTCCTGCAGCTAAAGTCTTTACATCTTCATAATTATCAAATGGTTCAATTTCCTTTTCATATGTAGACAATGTCCCCTCCGAATCTATTTCATAAAATCTACTTTCTTTGCAATAGATCTTTACTTGATTTAGTAATTCGTATGGCAACTTTTCATATATCATTTCGCACTTTTCTTTATTCGATACCTTAATTTTTCTTAATTCTTTACATCCTTCAAATACTCTTTCGCCTATTTTATTAATATTATTTAAATAAATTTCTTCCAGACTTTTATAATCCTTAAATGCTTCATCATCTATTTCTTCTATACCTGGCGCCTTTATTACTTTAACTTTATCACTGTACTCTTTAAATGTGTCACTATTTATTTTACTGATTCTTCTCGATGTTTTATAGATTCCTTCTTCAACCTTATGAACATCTTCTCTTTTAAATATTCTATTCATCATAAAACTCACATCCTTTTTAAATATTTTCAGTCAGTTATAATATCCACATCATTACTTTGAATCATCTTTCTTATCATTTCTTCTTTTTCCTTGGTAGTTCTTATTAATTTTAAGTTATCGCATCCCCTGAATGGATTGTATGTTGATATTTCTTCAATTGAGTACAGGTTTATCTCCTCTAAATTAATACATTGCGCAAATGCGTCGTCACATATTTCCGTAACAGAAGATAAATCAATAGTTCTTAAACTTTGGCAACCGCTAAAAGCACCCGTATGAATTTTTTCAACTTTTTCTAAATTAATCCTCTCTAGATCTTTACAATCATTAAAAGTATGCATAAAAATCTCAGTCAAACTGTCCCCTAATATTACTTCTTTGATACTTTCGCAACCAGAAAACACTTCTGCCCCTAATTTTTCTACAAAACTTAAGTCAACCATCTGCAAACTCTTACAATTTTTAAATGCGCCTCCACCTATTTCTTTAGCTGAAGATAAATTAATCAACTTTAGATTCTCGCATCCTGCAAATGCATAGCTTCCGGTCCATCATTGCCAAAAAAACTTCTTTTTAGAAAATCTAATATACCCATATACTTACTTTCCCTCCCTTTACATATTCATCTTTGCTAAATTTTACCTTTAATTCATTCCCGTTTTCACATTTTTATTACTATATCATTGCTTTTTATTAATTAATTACATTTCATTTTTACTTTATACAATTTAAAGTACAACTAGACTTGTCGCACTTCAAAAAATTTTAATTATTTCATAATCATTTTGTAAAGCAGCTTTTGCTCTCGTCGATAAATTTGTATCATTTATCTCCTGTTTGTCCGTTTTATAATTTTTCTATTCAAAGTCCGCCACGCTTATGTCATCCATATTATTTTTCTTCAAAATATTATCAAAATTCAATCTTTCATCGACTCCAGCATTCTCAATAAAGAAGTTTACAATTTCTCTGTATCCAGTTTTGCTATTAAGCCTTTTCTTTACGTCATCCGGTAAGATTTTATATATTTTTATAGCATCCTCTTTATCATAAATGTAGAATGTAGATAACATATTGCATCCATCGAACACATGGTTTCCTATTTTATCAAGCTTTGCAATAGATATTGTCAATAACTTTTCACATCCTTCAAAGGCATTACTTCCTATACAACTGACTTTTGGTAAAATTACACTACCTAGTTCCTCACAGTCTTTAAATGCTCCATCTTCTATTGTTGTCACTTCATCAGCTTTTATAGTGACTATCTTATCTCTATATTCATCAAACATATTTGACCCTATTACATCTACATCATCAGGCAAATAAAAGACTTGACAATTATCTTGGCTATATGCACAAATATAGTCCCACTTTTTATCTGTATCCCATATTTCAATTATTCCTTCTCTAACCTTTTCTTTCATTTCATTTGGCAAGCTATCATATACTTTCTTACACATGTCTTCTTTAACAACTATGCTCTCCAGTTCTTTACAATCTTCAAATATGTTTGTTCCTAATGTCTTCAGACTAGGTAAATAAACCCTCTTTAATCCTACGCATCCATCAAATACGTTATTGCCTAACGTTTCAACATTTCCAAAATTGGCTTCTTCTAAAGACTCGCACCCTTGAAATGCATTATTTCCTATATTTTTGGCACTGAACAGAAATGCTCTCTTTAAATTAACACATCCTTTGAAAGCATCATTATTCACTTTTGTAACATTTGCGGCAGTTACTTCTTCAACTCTATCTTTGCAATCCTTAAACGTACCACTTTCTATCTCTTTAAGATCACCTAAATCAAAAGTCTTATCTCCGTCTTTGGTATTGGAGTTATCCCCTCCGAAATATTTTTTAAAAAAATCTATCATTCCCATAAATAATCAAAACCTTTCTTTTACAAAATTTATATTTTTATTAATATATTAAATCAATCCCGTAAGGCCATCCTTAGTTCAGCTTTATTTTGCTCAAAATCTGACGATGACCTTACTTCATCGATCTTTTTTTATCTAAAATATTATCAAAGTTTAATCCATTTTCTTCGCCATTGATACGTATATCCAACCTTTCTTCATCTGACAATGTACTTTTCAGTCTACTTTTCAAATCATCTGCCAGGACTTCATATATTTTAATTGCATCTTCTTCATCAGCGACATGAAGAACTGATAAATTCTTGCATCCATCAAACACATGGTCTCCTATTTCATCAAGCTTTACAATAGACATTGTCAATAACTTTTCACATCCTTCAAAAGCATTACTTCCCATATGACTGGCTTTGGGTAAAATTACACTATCTAATTCCTTACAGTCTTTAAATGCTCCATCTTCTATTGTTGTCACTTCATCAGCTTCTATAGCTACTACTTTGTCTCTGTATTCATCAAACAAGTCTGACCTTATTACATTCATATCATCCGGCAAGAAAAAAATTTTACCTTTGTTTTCGCCATACATATATATGTCAATCCAAGGCTCATCTCTGTCAAAAATTTTAAGCGACCCCTCCCTAACTCTTTCTTTAAGTTCATCAGACAGACTGTCATAGATATTTTTGCACATTTCTTTACTATCAACGCATATACTTTTTAAATTTATGCATTCGTCGAATGCCCCATCTTCTATTTCTATCAATCCTTTGATAGATACTTTTTCTAATTTATTTACATATTCATCAAAAATGCTAGAATTTATCTCTGCGACATCAGTATTTATCAAATCAATCTTATTTGGTTCATCCTGTCCAACAAAATTCCATTTAGTTAGAGCTTTATTATTTTCATAAAAACAAATTTTTAGTTCATTATTTTTAACCTTTTCCTGAAGTATTTCAGGCAAGTCGTTATAGATATCTTTACATTTTTCTTCCTTGGCAATTATATTTTCTAAATTTTCGCAACCTGTAAATACATTTTCCCCAAGTTTATCGACATTTGGCAAGTAAACCTTTCTCAATTCCTTACAGCCGTCAAATGCATTACTTCCCACTTCAACCACTTTACCAAAATTAGCATTTTTCAAAGACACGCACCCTTTAAATGCTTTTTCTTTTATATTTTCGACTTTAAATAGTAATACTCTTTTTAACTTGTGGCATCCTTCAAATGCATTAGTTTCTATTGTTTTAACTCCAATAGCACTTAATTCTTCTATAACTGTCTTATACTCTTCTAGCATATTTGTATTTATTACTTCGATCTCATCCTTTAGCTTAACTATTTTCAATCCATCTTCAAATTCTTCAAAAATATTAGTCCATTTTCCACTTTGTGATTTAATCGTTACTTTTGCCCTTAAGTTTTCTGGCATATCATGATATATTTCTCCACACACTTTCCAATCCGATGCCATTACAATCTTTAAATTTTCACATCCACTAAATATTTCCTTTCCCACAGATTGAATATTTGTAATAAATACTTGCTTTAAGTCTTCACATCCTTCAAATGCGTAGTCGCCTATCACTTTTACCTTAGGAAAGTTAACCAGTTTTAACTTTGAGCAATCAAAAAACGTATTTTCTTTTACTTCCTCTAATTCAGTACCAGTTATTGACTCAATTTTATCCTTTAGGCCATCAATTGTTGACTTATCAAGGACTTTAATATAATCTGGCAATATAATGTTGCCATCTTCTAAACTCATTCCAAGACAATTAAATTTCTTCAATGGATTCAATTCATAATTACCTGGATAGTAATATATTATATCTTTTTTATTGTCCAAGCCATAATTTGATAGTTCATTATATGTAGATTCACATTTTTTCTCGCCAACTATTAGTTTTTCCAACATATTGCACCCATCAAATGCATCATTTCCTATACTGATACTTCTCATCAGATTAATTATCTTTAGCCTCTTACATCCGGCAAATGCCCTATCACTTACCTCTGTCACACTCGGAGCAAAAATTTCTTCCACTCTGCTTCTGTATCCATCAAACATGCTAGATGTTATCTTTTCGATCTCATTAGGTAAGTTAAAAGTCTTTCCTCTGTCCTTAGAATATTCTGAAATACTGCTGAATCTTCTTTTAATATGCTCTCCTAATCCCATATGATACATCATCCCCCTCTCATCATTTCTTCCAATATCATAACCAATTGCAAATTTTTATCTCTTTTTGAATATTCGACAGTAATTTTTTTAATATTATCACTTATTATTGACTTCAGGTCTTTCGAATTTCATCTAGTATATTTTATATATTATTTATTCAAGCCATCATAATCGTTGCCATTTATTTTAAATTTATTATTCTTAAATAGTAATAAGGCATCATCAGGTAATATTTCTGATACGAATTTTTCTATTTCTTCATTTTTTACTTTAATTTCCTCTAATTCTTCACATCCAGCAAATGCATCATTGCCAAGTTCTATTACATTTCCTAGTTCAACAATTCTCAATCTGTTGCAATTACTTAATACTCCTGTTCCCACTTTATTCACTTCTGAAGCGTATATTTCTTCTATTTTATCTTTATATCCCTCAAGTATTTCAGATGTCATTTCATTAATTCCTTCTGGCAGCCTAAGTATGGCATTTCCTCCACTCATGTCATAATACTTAGTAAATTTATTTCCTAAATCATAATATTTACAATCAAATGTCTTCATTTTTCCATCATCAGCATAATAATTTAAACTGAGTTCTCCATTTTTCACTTTTTCTTTAAGAGTGTCAGATAAACTATCACATAATTTCTTACAAACTGATTCATCTATGACATATATCTCTTTTAATTGATTGCATCCTTCAAACAAATTGTTACCTATTTCTTTGATTTCTTTCAAATATATTACAGTTAGCCTCTCGCACCCTCTAAATGCGTTGTCTTCTATATTCGTAACGTAATTTGCCTTTACTACTTCTACTTTATCTTTATACAAATTAAACATTTCTGATGTTATTCCTCTAAATCTTTCCGTCAATTCAAATTTAATTCCACCATCTTTAGTACATGCAGCTATCGAATCTTCTAATGTTCCCTCACAATCCTTGCCATTTATTTTTAATTCTTTATCATCATACTTTTTCTTCAAATATGCTGGTAACATTTCATATATTTCTTTATCTTCGTTGCATGCCCTTATTCTCTCGAGGTTACTACACCCTTCAAATGCGTCTATGTCCAGTGATGTTACTCTGCCTAATTCTAAAACTTTCAAATTTTCGCAGTCATAAAATGCAAATTTCCCTACTTCAGTCACTCCGGGTGCATAAACCTCCGTTACTACCTCTTTATAATCGTTAAACATTTCAAAATTTATTTCTTTTATCTCCTCAGGTAGCACAAATATCTTTCCTTCACTCTCTGTATAAGCATTCATATAGTTCCAGCCCTGTGTCTCCTCACCCCCAATATAATAACTCAAAATGAGCTTGTCGTCCTTATTCCTCACTTTCTCTCTGAGATCATCCGGTAGTTTATAATATATTGACTTACATATATCTTCACTTGTACCTGCATGTATCCTGCTTAAACTTGTACATCCCTCAAACAAATTGTTTCCCACTTCTTTAAGCCTACGTAAATAAACAGACTTTAATGCACTACATCCGCTAAATGTGTTGTCCCTTACTTCTGTCACCCACTCGCCAATTATTACTTCTACCTCTTCTCTGAATTCATTAAGCATAACAGGCGATATAAAGGAACATCCATCTTCTTGCAATATTTTAAATGTTTTATCATTAACATTATAATTTTTAATTACATTCTTACTTTCAAATAACTTAGCCGCATCTCCATCATAATAATATATACTAAGTGACTTGTCATTTACCTTTTCTTGCAATTCCTGCGACAAGCTGTTGTATACGTCGTAACATAATGGCTCTGCCGGAACGTATATTTCTTTTAAATTTTTACATCCGTCAAATACATTTTGACCTATACTTTCTAACTTCGGACAATTAACTTTTTCTAGTCTAGTAAATCCTTCAAATGCATTATCGAATATCTTCACAACTTCATTGGCATTTATCGCTTTCATTCCATCTTTGCATTCGCTAAATCCATTAAACATACTTTGCCTTATTATTTTAACCTTATCAGGTAAATCAAATGTCTTTCCATTGTCTTTAGTATATAAATTGATGTTCCTCCATGGTATATTCCCTCCATAAAACATGTTTATTTTACAGTCATCGACTCTGGCTTTAAATTCTTCTGAAAATTTATTATACATCTCTAAACATATATCACTGTCTTTGACAAAAATATTATTTAGATTGTCACATCCTTCAAAAATCTCTTCCCCTATACCATCCTTTTGTAACCCGCACATACTTATCATCTTCAGGCTCTTGCAATCTTTAAATGCATTGCTGCCAACTTCTGTAACTTTATCAAATTCTGCAGATCTTAAGCTTTCAAGTCCTTCAAATGCTCCTTCTATTATCTTATTAAGCTCTGGAAAATCTAATACTATTAATTTTTTACAGTCTTTGAATACATATTCATCTAATTCAGTGGCTTTAGGGAAATAAACTTCAGTTAAATTTTCGCAGTCAATGAATGCTTCTTTGTGAATTCTTGTAGCTTCCGGAATATTGATTTCAACCAATCCTTCACATTTATTAAATGCTCTTTCACCTATCTCTTCAACTAACGGCAACTCAACTTTTTCTAACTTCTTACATTCACTAAATGCATATGTGAGTATACACTTTGCTTGAGGAAATCTAACAGCAGTCAATCCATCACATCCTGCAAACGCATTTTCCTCTATTATTTTTATATTCTCACCTTCTGCCGACCTTATGTCGCATCTATTTTTATATTGTCCTGATTCCATTTTTTCTCCAGGTACAGCAAACTCTTTCTTTTCACTCCTAAGATATTTATTAATACCTCTTTTAAATTTATCTTTAATTTCCATAAAAAATCATCCTTTCTATTACAAAATTCATATTTAAATAATAATACACTTACGCTTATTTGTCAATATTGTATATGAAAAAGAGTATGCTATCAAAACATACTCTCTTTTTATCAGATGTCTTTTAACTTATGATTCGCCAACCATGCCTATTTTAACATCGCGATTTAAACATCTTTTCACTCCGTCTTCTAGATTTTTACGATTTTCATCTCCTAGATTATTTTCTACTTTAATAGACGTTAATTTACTAAAACCTCGGAAAATTCCTTCCTGTACGCCTACGTTGTCGCCTAAACTTCCTAATGTTATCGAAGTAACATCCGAAACATTATCTTCAATATTTTTAAAAAGCTCTTTATCTATCACTTCTACTTCCTTATCGGTCAACATCACTGGTGTGCCATTTTCTAATTCTGCCACACTTGGACTAATTTTTCTTGAAACTTCTTGACCATTAACAAATATTTTAACTTCGTCTTTCAAACCCTGTGGTAGTTTATCATAAACCAAATCATATTGCGCTTCATTTCCAATATGTATCTTTCTTAAGCCAGTACATCCATCAAAAACATCGTTGCCAATGGAATTCAAATTCCCTAAGTATACTATTTCTAACTTCTCACATCCTTTAAACGCTCCATCATATATATCCTGAGCATTTGGAAAATCAGCCTCAAATAACTTTGGACATTTATCAAATGCACCTTCTCTTATTACTTTTACGCCCTCACCTTTTATTACAGCAAGCTCATCTTTATATTTACCAAGCATTTCATTACTTATCTCAGCAAAAACATCTGGTAATTCTATAGTAGCTCCATCAATATGCGAATCATACTCTCCGTAACTAACCCATGCTTTATCAATACATCCTTCATCAGACTCTTCGCTTGCAGATTCAGTCTCCTCTTTAACTCCTGGAATGGTCCAATTGGTCCCTTCTTTTTCTAATAATATCTTTAATCGTCCTGTTGCAACATTTCCTTTTAAATTTTCTGGTAGACTCTCATATACCTTTAAAGCTGCTTCTTCGTTTTTAACTGTTAGGCTAGTCAACGCATTGCATTCTTCAAGTGCATCATTTGCAATAAACTTTGCGTCTCCTAATGTCAACTTTTCTAACTTTTCGCATCCACTGAATGTACCACCTGGGACTTCTGTCAATTTTGGCAAATAAGCTTCAACTAATTCTTTAAAATCTTTAAATGTCCCCTCTTCTATTTTCTCTACACCTATACCATTAACTGATTGAATGGATTTACTATGTCTATCCATGGCACTAGATTTTATCTCGGTAAAGTCACTTGGTAGACTTGCAGTCATTAATCCATTATTTAATCTAACATATTTGTCAATTCCCTCTTTCTGACTCACTTTAAGCATCATGTTACCCTTCGGTGCATCGTCACAAATTATCTTTACATTTTCCCTTAATTCCTCTGGTAGTTCCTTATATATCTTTGAAGCCATCTTTTGATTTTTAACAACCAAGCTGGTCAAACTATCACAACCATCAAATACGTTCTCTCCTATTGAATCCACACTTATAATATTAACATCAGATAAGTTCTTGCATCCACAAAAAACGTAATTTCCTATCGTAGTCGCCATTGGAAGGTTAATTGAAAGTAACTGCTCGCACTCATAGAAAGCTTCGTCCTTAATTATCGTTGTCTTTGGGAAGTTAGTCGTGAACAATTGCTCACATTCACGAAAAGCCGCTTCCCCGATTGTAGTTGCCCCTTCAAAAGAAACTGAACTTAAGTTTTTACAATTTTCAAAAGTATTATCATATATTTCTTCAACATCGTCAGCAAATATCACCTCTGCCTCTGACATAACCTTAAACATATCTTTAGTTATTTCCTTAAGTCCTGTCAAATCAAACGTTCTTCCTTCATCATGAGTAAATTGACTTAAGAAAGACCATTTCTTTTTTCCTTCGGTATATATATTAATCTTTGGTCTCATGTTCTTAGGTAATACTCCCCATACATTTCTACAATGTTCTTCTTTAGCATATATAGAAATTAAACTTTCACATTCATCGAATGCTCCCCGGTCTATCCTTTCAAGCTTCGGTATATTTATACTTACTAAATTTTTGCATCCCTTAAATGCATTTCTACATATTTTTGTAACACTTTCTAAATCAGCTGTTACTAACTCTTCACATTCTTCGAATGCTCCTGACCGTATTGTTTCAAGCTTCGGCATTGTTATCTTTGCCAGCTTCTTACATCTTTTAAATGCATTTTCACCTATTTCTGTAACACTTCCCAAATCAGCCATTTCTAATTCTTTGCATCCTTCGAACCCTCCTGATTGTATACTTTCGACCCTCGGTATACTTAACGATTCTAACTTCTTACATCCCCTAAATGCATTTTCACCTATTCTTTTTGCATTCATTAAATATGCCATTTCTAGCTCTTCGCATCCTTCAAATGCGCTGCTTTCTATTTCTTGAACATTATCACCACTTATTGATTTTATAGCAGTTCTGTTCTTATACTTTCCTGACATTACTGTCGATTCATTCAAATTTAAATAATTATCTCCTCTCCGATACTTATTGATACTTTTTTCAAAAAAATCTTTTATTCCCATAAAAATTCAACTCCCTTTTTCTCGTCGATTATAATTATTTTCTCACTCAACGTTCACATATTCTAAAACTTTCCTATCATTTATAAATAAATATTAAATCATGACCGATTATCTATCCTTATTTCAACATTTTGCTTCATATCTTTTAATTCTTTTTCTAATTCTCTATAATTTCTTTCTCCTGGATCGTTGTCTACTATAACCAAACTTAAATTTTCAAGTCCCTCAAAGGTCCCATCTTTTATTACTAAGTCATCACTTAGGCTACCAAATATTATTGAAGTGATATCCGAAACATTATCAACATTTTTAAACAAATCTTTACTTATTTCTTTTACTTCTCCTTCAGCCAATATTACTGGTCCACCATTTTCTAATTCTGCTACACTCGGATTAATTTCTTTTGACATTTCTTTACCATTAACAAATACTTTACTTTCAGTTGGCAGCTTGTCCCGTATCAAATCATAACCTTTCTCACCTGCTATATGTACTTTTTCTAAATCATCACATCCTTCAAAAGCATCGTTTCCGACACATTCTATATCTCCCAATATTAATAGATTTAGATTATTACAGTCTCTAAATGCTTCATCACATATTCTTATAGCATTTGGAAAATTAATTGCAACCAAACTCATACATCCCTTAAATGCTCCCTCTTTTATTTCTTTTACACTTTCACCTTTTACTACCTGAATCTTATCCTCATGTCCATTAATCATATCCTTTCTTATTTCTGTAATTGTCTGTGGTAACTCTGTATGGTCAGACCATTCGAATGTATTATTACTAGAATCACATTCATAAGACCTTTTCAAAGTATCTAAATCAACCTCTTTTTGATCTTCACCAACACACACTGCTAGTCTATTACCGCCTTCCTTAATATTTACTTTTTCCTTTAAATCCGTAGGAAGTTTATTATATACCTCTAATGCTTTCTCTTCATTTTTAAGTTTTAGTAGTTTCAAGCCAGTACATCCATCAAAAACATTATCTCCTATAATCTCTGCGCTTATAATATCTATCTTCCGCAAGTCAGTACATCCAATAAATGCTCCGTCTCCTATCTTAGTTGCTTTAGGGAAATTAACTTCTTGCAATTTTGCGCAGTTTTCAAATGCATTATTACCTATTTCCTGAACATTTGGTAAGCGTGGTTCAATAAGTTCTTGATAATCTTTAAAGGCACCATCACCTATTTTTTCTACACATTTACCTCCTATCAGTCTTATCTCATTTTTATCTCCCTTAAACATCCCATCTAATACTTCACTAAGACTTTCTTTAAAATATATTGCTCTATAATCATGTTTTAGGATAAAATTATTCCATTCCACTGCACTATCCTCTTCACCTATAAGCATACGGACGCTTTCTCTCATAGATATCGGTAAACATTTGTAAACAATTTCACATTCTTCCTCTTTGCTAACAAATATTTTCTCCAAATTTTCACATCCTTCGAATACTCCTTCATATACTATCTGAATTCCAGGTATGTATACCGTTTTTAAGCCTGTACATCCTTTAAATGCATTATTATATATTCTTCTGACATTCTCCAGATGAACTGATTCTAACTTCTCGCACCCTTCAAATGCACTGTTTTCAACTATTCCAACAATAGAGCTTTCTAATTTTGTTATATCGAGTCTATTCTTATACTCTTCGCTCTTTATATAATCTCTTTTAGTAAAGACCAAAGGCTTTTCTTTTCTCAAATGTTCACTAACTTCTCTTTCAAAAAAATCTTTTATTCCCATAAAAATCAAACCTCACTTATATACAAATTTTTAAATTCTACTTAATATAGGTAATCATTTTTCAATATTCTCCTTTCAAATCTCAATCAAATTCAAATTTCTTTTACCAGCCCGCATTATTTTCTTGTCCGATGTCTGTATTTTTTAATACTTCTTCATTACCAACAAATATTCTCACTTTATTTTTAAGATTCTCTGGCAATCCTTTGACTACTAAATCATATTTTTCTTCATTAGCTATAGTTATTTTCTCTAACTTTTCGCATCCGGCAAAAACATTTTCTCCCATAATCTCTACATCTCCAAGAGTCAATCTAATCAATCCTTCACATCCGTTAAATGCCTCATCACATATAAATATAGCACTTGGGAAATGTGCATGAAATAACTTTTTACATTCCTTGAACGCTCCTTCGTCAATTCTCACTGTCCCTTTGCATGATATCATTGTAAGTTCGCCTCTATATTTATTCATCATATTGCTCTTTATTTCTGTAAATGTCTCCGGTAATGATGCATACTTAGTTCCCAGAGTTGGATCAGAGCAAAGCATATATTTATCTAAAGATTCTTCTGATTTATCAAAATCATAGTCGTTAAACAAAGTCTGTTCCTTATCAAGAGCTATTTTAAATTGCTTATTACGTACTTTCATCTTTAAATATTCAGAAAATTTATCATACATTGTTAAGCATACTTCAGTATTCTTTACAATTAAGTCACTTAATTTATCACATCCTTCAAAAGCCTTGTCTCCTATAGTTTCTGCTTCTTGAATTTGCAACTGTTCTAAGTTTGTACAGTTAATAAATGCTTCATTTCCTATTTTAGTTGCCTTCGGGAAAACAATTATTTCTTGCATTCCTCTTAAATTTTCGCAATTTTCAAATGCATTATCGCCTATTTCTTGAACGTTTGGGAAGAGCACATCAACAAGTTCAGCATAATTCTTAAATGCATTGCTTTCTATCTTGACTACAGATGTTCCTACTACCATTTTTAATTCATTTTTATAATAATCCAGCATACCTTCTTTTATTATTTCTATATCTTCTGTCAAGTACAACGTCCCATCAACATACTCTTGAACGAAATAAAACCATTTCCCGTTTATTCCTCCTTCTCCGATGCATATATTAGCTTTTTCTTTTGCTGTTTCTGATAAATTGTTCCATACTGCTCTACAATTCTCCTCTTTTTCAATAAATATCATACTTATTTTTTTACATCCCTCAAATGCCCTCTCTCCTACATTCTGAACCTTCGGTATATCTACTATTTCCAAATTCTCGCATCCTTTAAATGTCCCTTTACCTATCGATGTAAGATTCTGAAAATCAACTACTGCTAGTTCTCCAAAGTTTTTAAAAGCATCATCATCTATACTTTTTACATTAGGTCCAGTTATTTTTTTAACATTTTTATATCCATTAAATGTATTCTTTTTTATTTGCTCTATACTTTCCGATAAATCAAAAGTCTCCCCTTCATCCTGAGTATATCTAGAAACAAAATACCTTTCTAAAAAATCTTTAATTCCCATAAAAATTCAACCTCACTTTGCATAAAAAATACTATTTCCCCTTTAATATATTCTTACTCAGTCACTATAAATGTCACATCATCCTTGACCTCGTTTAATAGTCTGCTATGTATTTCTTCATTTTTTACTTTCAATTCCCTTAAATTATCACATCCCGCAAAGACATTCTCACCTATCACTTCTGCTCTCATAATATTTACATTTGATAAATTAGTACAATTTAAAAATGCTTCACTTTCTATTTCGATTACCTCTTGGAAGTCAACTGATTCTAAATATCGATAATCTTTAAACATATTTCTATCTATTTTTTTCACTTCTGGCGCATTGATTTCTTTTACCTTGTCTTTATATCGCTTAAATAAGTTAAGTATTCCGAGATAAGTTATATCACAAACTCCTTCTAAGTTAAATATTTCGCCTCCATCACTAGTATATTTAGCTATATCATTATAGGAGAAAAACATCCCCTTGCCTATCATTATTATATTTACTTTTTTCCTCATATCCTCCGACAAACTATTCCATATTGCTTCACCATTCTTTTCTTCCTCGACATATATATTCATTTTCCTTTCACACCCGTCAAATGCGTTACTATCCACTGTCTCAACTTTCTGAACTTCTAGATATTCTAATACTGCACATTCCTTAAATGCTTCTCTTCCTATTTCATTAACATTCTGACAATCAATATATCGTAACTTTTTGCAACCTTCGAATGCATTATTTTCTATTATTCTCGCACCACTTGCTTCTATTTTCTCTACAACATCTTTATATTCATCAAAAAGATTAGATTCTATAGTAACAAACTCTCCCGGCAAGGTAATTATTTTTCCATTATTTTTAATAAAGCCAGACAAATCGATAAAATTAGTAGACCATTTCTCTCCAGTTGTATCTTTACCAATATATATACTAACCTTTCTCTTTATCGAACTCGGCAAGACATCAAATATTTTTTCGCAATTATTCTCTTTCCCAATAAATATATTTTCCATCTCACCACATTCTTTAAATGCTCCATCCATTATTGTTTCAAGCTTCTGAAAATCGATGGCCTTTAACTTTCTAAAGCCTTCAAAGGCATTATTATCTATTTGTCTTACTTCTTCTCCCACTATCTTTTCTACTCTGTCTTTATAATCATCCAACATATTTCCCTTTATTACTATGACAATATCCCTCAAATATATCGTCTCATCCTCGTATCTTTCGATCCACGGCGACCATCTGTCATTAATTTTGTCTCCACCAGTATATATATTGACTTCTTCTCTTACATTGATCGGTAAAGCATTCCAAATCATATAACATCTCTCTTTATCTTTAATAAACATTGTCTTTATGTTATCACAATCTTCAAATGAGTCTGCTTCTATTTCTTTAACCTCAGGTATGTTCAGTTGTTCTAATCTTTTACATCCTTTAAATGCACCCTTCCCTATTATCTCAAGCTCTGGCAAATCAATATATTCTAGATCTTCAAAGTTTTCAAAAACATTATCATCTATCTGTTTTAAATGCGGGCCCTTTATTGCTTTTGCCTTTTTCATATCATCAAGATTCAATTTTTCTTGATCTATTGATACAATATTGTCCAGATGCAATACATTTTCTTCATCAATTATAGTCTTAATATATTTAACTTCCTCTCCATTCTTCATATATGCCTTAACTTTGTCTCTTGATATATCAGTTAGAGCATCCCATATCTTATAAAAATCTTCGATTTTGTTAATTACTACATGATTTATGTTGTCACATCCTTCAAATGCCCCTTGCCCTATCGTTTTAATCTCTGGTATCTCTAATTTTTCTAATTTTTTGCACCCTTTAAATGCATTCTCCCCTATTTTTGTAACCTTTTCTAATTCAACTGATGTTAATTCCTCGCATCCTTCAAATGCACTGTCTTCTACCTCTTCAACATTAATACCTGTCAACGTTTTTATGTTAGTCCCATTTTTATATTTTCCCTGTTCTATTCTTACGATTGTCTCAGGTAAATTTAAGTCTTTACTTTTTCTAAAATGCCTATTGAAGCTTTTTTTTAATTCATCTCTTGTCCCCATAAAAATTCAACCTCACTTTGTATAAAAATCTTATTTATATAATAACACATATACAGCAAATTGTCAATTTTCTAGTTATGGCAAATAAAAAAATCCAAGCACGAGATAGCTTTTTTCTTCTATATCGTGCCATAATCATTAACTTGCTATGTTATTTTCTATTACAACCATATTATTAAGTTTATTTATCATATTCTCTGCAAATATCGCATAACCTTTGTTTGGCTCATTTATAAAGACATGCGTGACTGCTCCTATTAATCTGTCGTCTTGGATTATAGGACTGCCACTCATTCCTTGCACTATCCCTCCCGTTAGATTCAATAATTGAGGGTCTACTATCTTTATTATCATATTTTTCGTCGGATTGTTTTCGTTGTAATTTATATTGTCTATATAAATCTCATAATATCGTGGCTCTTCTCCACATATTGTCGTAAGAACCTTTGCATTTCCTTGATGCACCTGTTGTTTCGTTGCAATGTCAATGCATTTGGAGTCTTTTTCTTCCTTTTTTATATTATTATTTATCTTTCCGAAGATTCCTAGATTCGTATTCGCATAAATACTGCCCGTCACTTGAGAATTGTCAAAGCTTCCTCTTAATTCCCCTGGCATTCCTTTATTTCCTTTTATCACTCCGTTTATATTTGCTTGAACTATGTCCCCATGTGATAATGGAAGTAACTCCTCGGTATCAGAGTCACAAATTCCGTGGCCCAGTCCTGCAAATACTTCATTCGACATGTCATAAAAGGTCATTGTCCCTATCCCTGCGCAACTATCTCTTATCCATATGCCTGCTCTATATAAATTTTCATATTGCGAGAAAATAGGATTCAATTTAGTATTAAATTCTAAATTGTCTCTTCTAATCAATAAGTTAACCTCTTTCCCAGTATTGCTTCCCAATATCTTTGATACTTCTTCATTTGTATTTACATAATTCTCATCTATCTTTATTATGACGTCACCTTTTTTTATTCCTGCCTCTTTTCCCGGTGAATGAACCTTCCCGTCGCTTGACTTAATGCTGTCTATTCCTACCACAACCACTCCTTCTGTAAATATCTTAATTCCAAACGGCTTGCCTGATGGTACTACTTTCTGAGTCTTTCCTTCAATTACTTCTATATTTTTTATCGGAATCACATCCATTAGCATCATTTTACTATTATCTTCTTTAATACTTATTCCACTCGGCAAATAAAATCCACTTGTATCTGTAATAATATATCTGTTGGGCGTGTTCATTGATATATTAAATCCTATAAGTAATATGCTCGTGCATGCTATCATCGATATGATACATATTACTTTTATTATAATAGATAGCTTACTCTTTTTTCTTCTCGTAAAAATTCTTTTCACATTTTAATCCTCCCTTTAAAAAATCTTAAAAAATCTCTCTGAAATATATTCTTCCTTTTAAGCGCTGTTGATATTTTGTCAATATAATCTAAAATTTCTTTCTTCTAGATAAAATCCAGCACTAAAAACCATAAAGTAATTAATAATTAAAATAACTCATAAATATTAATTATAATATTTATCATATGGAGGTAATAATTCTGTGAAAAAAAGTATCTTTTTTTGTATATCTATATTAATTTTGTTTGTTTCTTTCTTATGCCTTATGTCCAATGCTTATATAACTGTCAATAATAATGCCATAGATAAAGAATATAAAAACGTACCGGTGATAATTCTCGATCCAGGGCATGGAGATTTTGACGGCGGCACAGTAGGCGAAGGAAATATTTTAGAAAAAGATATAAATTTACAAATTTCAAAGAAAATATATGACATCTTGACTGTATTTGGATTCAAAATTGAAATGACTAGAGAGGATGACTCTTCAACATGTGACGATAATTTAAAAACAATTAGAAAAAAGAAGGTCTCGGACTTAAAAAACAGACTAAAAATGGCAAACAAATACGAAAATTCAATATTTATTAGCATACATCAAAATAATTTTTCTAATTGTAAATACTATGGATCGCAAGTCTTTTATTCCACTAACAATCCTAACAGTAAAATTTTAGCTGAACATATAAAAGAAGCAATCACCAAGCTAATCCAACCAAATAATGAAAGAGAAATAAAGCCTGCAGGAAGCAATATCTTTATATTAAAGAATGCAAAGAACCCAGCTATAATAGTCGAGTGTGGATTTATGTCTAATCAGAATGAATTAAACAGGCTGTGTAGTGACTACTATCAAAATCAAATTGCCTTTTCTATATGCAGCGGTATTGCAAACTATTTGAAGATATTATAAAATTGTTTAGAGAGGGAGGTAATTTTAATGAGAGCATACGATATAATATTAAAAAAGAGAAATAATCAAGAATTGTCTGAAGAAGAAATAAAATTCTTAATAGATAATTATGTACACGATGACGTTCCTGACTACCAAGTATCAGCTTTTTTAACGGCTATATACTTCAATGGACTGACTGATCAAGAAACATATTACTTGACTAAGCATATAGCACAATCGGGTGACATAATTGATCTATCATCAATAAAAGGAATAAAAGTAGATAAGCATAGCACAGGAGGAGTTGGCGACAAGGTAACTTTTATTGCGGGAGCCATAGTCGCTTCATTAGGAGTACCAGTGGCTAAAATGTCTGGACGAGGACTAGGCCACACTGGAGGTACGATCGACAAACTAGAATCAATCCCAGGTATATCAACTTCAATAGATAAAGAGAAATTTTTTGACATAGTCAACAAAGTTGGCTTCAGCATAATAGAACAAAGCGGGAATTTAGTTCCTGCTGACAAAAAATTGTATGCCTTGAGAGATGTAACCGCTACCGTAGATCAGATTTCATTGATTGCATCTAGTATAATGAGTAAGAAAATAGCATCAGGAGCTGACGCAATCCTTCTAGATGTTAAGACTGGATCAGGCGCATTCATGAAAACATTAGATAACTCTATAGAGTTGGCAAAGAAAATGATAAACATAGGGAAATTGGCAAATAAGAAAGTAATAGCTTTAGTAACCAATATGGACGAACCATTAGGGCATAACATAGGAAATTCACTTGAAATAATAGAGGTAGCTGAACTACTTAAAACTGGGAAACCTGAAGACTTGCTTAACATTTCAATAGAAGTAGCTGCGAATATGTTATACTTAGCAGAATATGGTGACCTGGACAAATGCAAACAAGATGCTTTTAGTTCCATTTCAAATGGATCAGCCTTGAAAAAACTTAAAGAAATGATTAAGGCCCAAGGTGGAAATCCAAATGTATTGGATGATTATTCATTATTTGATCAAGCAAAAGCAAAATATGATATAATATCTCAAAAGTCTGGATACGTAAGTAAAATAGATAGCGAAAGGATTGGTTACAGTTCAGTTAGACTTGGGGCAGGCAGAAATAAGAAGGAAGATCAAATAGATTACAGCGCAGGAATAATATTGAATAAAAAAGTTGGAGATTTTATCAACGAAGGAGACAAATTGGCGACTTTATATTCAAGTTCGATAGAAAAATGTAAAGAAGTTTCTCCAGATGTCATCGATTCATTTGAATTAAGTGATAAGTTTGAGCAAAAAGAGAAATATGTTTATGCCAGAATAACAGAAAGTGAAGTAGAAATTTATAATTAGACACATTTAGATAGATAAAGTAAAGGTTAAGACTGAATTTTTCAAGCCTTAACCTTAATTTTTTTACTGATCTGATACTTAGTTACTTGTCGCTTCCCTTTAGTTTGCTCTTTCTTTTAGCTTTTCAAAAGCGTCTTTCAAAGCGTCCTCTTTGTCACAGAATGCTTCAGCTTTTGCAAAATAAATATTTACTCCTGTAAAACCAATGTCACGCTCAATATATACCTTTTTTCTACCTGTATTACCTCTCTTCTCTCCTTGTAAAACCTCATTATTTTCTTCAAAATAGTATCTAAGTTCTCTTGACATAAAACTATCATAAGTACCCATATTACTTAAATTATACACTACTGTCTCTAAGATTTTTGCATCATTATATCCAGATTTTTCTCCGTTTGCTTCATACTTTCCATCTTCTACTTCTCCAATACACACACATCTATCCGATTCTTCTATATTTGCAGCAGCAGCCCTCATATTTGTTATAATTCTAGCAACTTCATACGGTTTTTCAGTAAGCCTACCTTGTAATGTTGGATATACTAAAACACCACTATCGTCATTTAATTTTATTGACCTTAAGTTTTCCTCAGATTCTTCCTTCAATATCTCCTGTTTCATTACATATACTTTCATATTAATCACTCCTTCATTTTATCTATAAAATACAACATAGTAGTTTGTATCTTATATTATATATTGTACAACATTTCTTATTGAATGTCAAGTATTTTTTTTCATTTTGCAATTTATATTTTAATATTCATAGTCTATTTGTTAAAATTTTTATTACATCATTCAAATATTTCCCCATTTTCTCAAAAATCCTCCAAATTTCACTTAGCTACATTGACTATATAAAATATAATTACAAATTTTTCAAGCCTTAACCTTAATTTCTTACTACTCTATAAATATTGTACCTTTTATTATCATCTTGTCTAACTCTTCTTTCTTCTTCTCGAAAACTTCTCTCCAAACCTCTCTCAAAGCTTCTTCTTTTCCTATAAAATTTCTAGCCTCCGTACGATAAGCATTAGTTCGTACATTATTTTCTAAAAAATTTATATCACGCAATTGTGGTTCTTCTGTTGATCCTAAAATTTCATAATTTGCTTCAAAATAATACCTGAGTTTCCTTGACATAAAATCATCATAAGTAATAATATTACTTAAGTTTTCTATCACATCTGTCAAAATTTTTTCATCATTAGTAATATATCCAGATTCAGCTCCGTTGTAATTGGCAGTCATCTTTCCTTGTTGATCTTCTTCGATGTCTCCAATTTTTACAAAATCGTCAAAATTGCTTCCAGCTGCCTTATCTATAGTCGATATAATTTTAGCAACTTCATATAATCTTTCAGCAAACTTACATTCTAACGTTGGATATACTAAAATGCAATCTTCATTTAATTTTAATGACCTTAATGCACTTTCATCGCCTAATACATCCTTTTTCATTACATATACTTTCATATTAATCACTCCTCAGTTTTATTCAAAATAGCATGAAATTGGTCTCAAAATAAACCTATTATAACTAATAATACTCCCCATATTATCTGCTACATTTGACATAACCTTCTCATTATCATACCCAGATTCCACTTCACTTTCTTCAAAGGCAAAATTGTCATGACAATCTTCAAACATTTCACCAATTTCTTTAAAATCTTCAAACTCTCCTTTAGATGCCCTGATTATAGAATATATAATTCTAAATTTTTCAGGTAAACTTTCAACAGACTTATCTTTTGCTAACGCTGGATATACCAAAATACAATCTTTATTTAATTTTAATGATCTTAATGATTCTTCATCAGTACCTGCTATATCTTTATTTAGTACAAACACCTTCATAATCATCACCTTTTCTTCACTTTATTTATAAAATATATAACAATAGTTAATACTTTATAACCTATATTATACAACATTCCCTTAAAAAAGTCAAGTATTTCTTTAAAACTTTAATTTCTAATCTAATTGTCGATTAATTTGAGCTTGCACATAATGATGTCAAAATATATAATATTATATAAGAAAAACTGATACATAATTTAGAATTTGGTTGAGAAAAGTCACGATTTGTATGACAAAAACCAGTAAACTAATGTAAAAGAAAGGGAATGTGCTATTTATAAATTAAAATAGTACAATAAGAGTGATATGTCTAATAATATTATTGAAAACGAATTTTTAAGGCTAAGGAAGCTAGTAATTGAAAAAGAATTTAAAAATATGAATGATATGCAAAAAAAATGCGTATTTACCATCAACGGACCTGTACTTGTACTTGCAGGAGCGGGAAGTGGTAAGACAACTGTACTTATAAATAGAATAGTTAACATGATAAAGTTTGGCAATGCATATAACAGTAGTGAAATCCAACACGATATAGATGAGAAAGATATAGAAGAACTCAATAATTTTTTAAATAATGATGAAGTCGAACTATCATTTGATATCATTCATAAAATGTCAGTTGACAGCGTCAAGCCATGGAATATCCTTGCAGTAACGTTTACAAACAAAGCTGCAAACGAACTTAAGACAAGATTATATAATGTCTTTGGAGATGCAGGGAAAGATGTCTTTGCATCAACATTCCATTCAATGTGCTTAAACATTTTGAGAAGGAATGCAGACAAAATAGGATTTTCTAATAGTTTCACTATATACGATCCAGAAGATTGTAAGAAAGTAATTAAAGAATGCTTAGAAGATTTGAAAATAGATAATGATCTAATACCGATAAAACAAATTTCATCAAAGATTTCTAATGCAAAGAACAAAATGATACTATCAGACGAATACGTTCCAAACAACTCATTTGATCCAAAAGAAAAAGTAATCGCAGACGTATATAAATTATATCAACGCAAGCTAAAACTTGCTGATGCAATGGATTTTGATGATCTTTTAGTCTATACTGTGATCTTATTAAAGAACAACCAAGATGTATTGACGTACTATAGAAACAAATTTCAATATGTCATGATAGACGAGTACCAGGATACAAACTTAGTTCAGGACCAGATAGTAAATCTATTAGTAAGTGAACATAAAAACATATGCATAGTTGGAGACGACGACCAAAGCATTTATAAATTCAGAGGGGCAAATATAGAAAATATAATGAACTTTGAAAAAAAGTACAAAGAAACGAGATTGATAAGGCTAGAACAGAATTATAGATCAACTAAAACCATTTTAGAGGCCGCAAACTGCGTCATAGGCAACAACTTAAAAAGGAAAGGCAAGACTTTATGGACTCAAAACAGCAATGGCGAAAAGATTTCAGTATATAATGCATCAGATGAATATGGCGAAGCAAATTACATAGCAAATACAATCAATAATGAAGTAGAGGCAGGGAAAAAGTTCTCTGACTTTGCAATACTATACAGACTTAATGCCCAATCAAATACAATTGAAAGAGTATTTACAAGAACCGGAATACCATATAAAATTATAGGCGGCCTCAGATTCTATGACCATAAAGAAATAAAAGACATAATGGCATACTTACAATTGATAAGTAATCATAATGATTCAGTCAGATTAAAAAGGATAATAAATTATCCAAAGAGGGGAATCGGCAAGAAGACTATATCAATAGTAGAAGAGATTGCAGAGAATCAAGAAATAAGCATGTTTGAAGTAATGGAGAAGGCAAACGAATTCAGCGAACTGAAAAAAGCTGCAACAAAGTTGATAAAATTCACGAACTTGATATCATATTTAAGCAACTCTCAACTAAAGGCTTCCGAACTTTACAATTTGTTACTAGAAAAAGTGGATTTTTTACAAGAACTTAGAGAAGAAAAAGATAATAGTGAGACAAGAATAGAAAATGTTATGGAACTATTATCTAATATTAAGACATATGAAGAAGAAAATAAAGAAAATGCATCTCTGTCTGGATTCTTGGAAGAAGTTTCTTTACTTTCTGATATAGATAAGTATAATGAATCAGCTGACTACGTTGTATTAATGACTGTGCACTCTTCAAAAGGATTAGAATTTCCAGTAGTTTTTCTACCAGGATTTGAAGACGGAATATTTCCAAGCCGTATGTCTATGAATAACGAAGAAAACTTAGAAGAAGAGAGAAGACTTGCATACGTTGCAATAACAAGAGCAAAAGAAAAATTAATTATTTTACATGCAGAGAAGAGAACTATATTCGGATGTGAAACAAAAAATCAATCGTCCAAGTTCTTGAATGAAATTCCTGACAAACTATTAAAACTTTTAGGAAATCAAAAGATACTTGACAGATGTAGTGACAACGTAAAGCTTAAACATAATAAGAACGATAATAGCCGAGATAGAAATATAGTGTCATCACGTACGATAGGAATACATTTTACAAACAATGTCTATGACAATGTGGAAGTAGGAGACAGAATAAGTCACAAAATATTTGGCGAGGGACTAGTAGTCGACGTTCAAAAGACAGCAAATGATGCTTTACTTGAAATAAAATTCGACAGTGGGGCAACTAAAAAGTTACTCAGAAATACAGCCAAAGTAAGAAAAATCTAATATTAATCACCGTCACGTAACATAAAATTGCCCTTTATCATAATATATATTGAATTTGTCATATATTTTATTGAAGGGGGCTTTTTATGTCAGAAAATTATAATACATTTCAAGATCAGCCATCACAACAACAATGCCAAAACTCTGATGAATTTAAAGAAGCAGTGTGCATAGATGCATACAGAGTTTACGATTCTTGTGCTGACAAGGACTGTTTAGAAAACATGAGGATATATTTTACAGAGGCAGGACAAAGAATAATAAACCAGGCATGTAGTTTAAGAATAAAAGACGTAAACGTACTGAATGTTTATACAGACTTAGAACCAGTACCATTTAATAAGGGATTTTACTCCATTGACATGACTTTTTTCTTTGAGATAACATTGGATGTGTTCATGTCACCATCGGGTGCCCCTGTGTCAGTCTGTGGCTTGTCAATTCACAGAAAAAAAGTAATTTTATTCGGAAGTGAAGGCAACGTAAAGATATTCAGTTCAGAATCTGATCAAGACGACTTGGACGTTCATAACCATTGCATAAGAAATTTACCAAGAGCCACGGTTCAAGTAGCAGACCCAATAGGATTATCAGCAAAAATTTACGATTGTCCTAACAGACAAGAAGCGCAATGTAGGATTCCTGAATGTATTTGTCATAGATTTGGTGGAGATTTCTGTTGCGACACTAACGGAGCAGTAGTATATGCATCAATTGGACTGTTTACGATTGTCCAACTGGAGAGAAATGTTCAAATGTTGATACCAACTTATGACTTTTGCATTCCTCATAAAGAATGTGTTACAACTTCTGATAATCCTTGCGAACTATTTAGTAAGCTAGACTTTCCAACGGATGAGTTCTTTCCACCAAAAGTAATAGAATCCAATGACATCCCCAACTCTGGGTCATGCGGATGTTGTCATAAGTAGCAAAAAAGTAGTAGAAATTAAGAAATATGTAAAGACTCACAGAGATCAAGTCTCCATGAGTCTGAATTTTTTTACCTTTTTTCATCTTTTTTTATATTTTTTCTAGGTTTATTCAGCCTTACAATACCAGCAAAGAATGAAAGAATAAGCCCAAGCATACCAATAGGTTTTAAACAGTTATCGCCTGTATTCAATGACTGATTCATCGCATTACAAATTCTATATGTACTATCACATTTTTCTTTACAATTGCTTAATAAAGCGTCATCAGTTTTAGACTTTTGCTTTGCATCACATTCTTCGATCTCATTTTTTTCATTTTCATCGTCAACTGAGTCCAATTCGTTCTTCCATATAAGTTCTTTTGCGCCTTTATAATTCTTATTACCGACTATTTTTTTGCCATTTTCTCTTATCTTGTTCCAATCGCTACTAGACAAATAGTAAATATTTGATTCCAAATTCAAAAACGCTCTCTTCCCTATTCCATTCTTCGGAAAATCTCCTTCAAACCTAATACTTTTTACATTTAAGCAATTTGCAAATGATTTCTTCCCAATTCTACTCACGTCTTTATCAATTACAATCGATTCTATTTTATTCTTATATTCATCTGGTATCAATCCTTCATCAACAAAGTCTTTCATATCAAAACCACTGTCGTCTGCCTCTACTGATTTTAAAATTTTTATCTCATACTTGCCATTTCCTATAGATCTCATTTCTAATAATATATTCTTACCATCATTTTGTTTATCATAGCCACAGTATTTGTAGCCTATCCATTCAATTTTCCCTCCATATTTCTCAGACTTTTCAATATCGCTGCTCGTCCACTTATCAATTGGATAATATATCTTTGCACTAAGTCCTTCAAAAGCTCCTTCGCCTATTCCAAGCTTCGGAAATTTGCCTTTAAAACTTATTTCCTCTATGCCACTGTCAGCTAACGCTCTCTGACCTATTCTATTTATGCTTGCAGGTATCTCTATTTTCTTAACCCCCGTGCATTCCTCGAATGACTCATCCCCTATATTACTTATTCCTTCTTCAATCATTATTAAATCCACTTTATCACGATAATAATCCGGAACTAAATTCCCATCTTTAACTTTAAAGCTGCTGCCGTCCGATGCTGTAGGAGATTTCTTTAACTCTAATTCGTACTTACCTTGATTATCTTTTATCAAACATATTACATCTTCTCCTCTATTTTCTTCCTCATCCCCACAATTTTCGTAATATAAGTATAAAGAATTAACTCCTGATCCACTATTATTGCTTTCAATATTATATCCTATCCATTCCAAATTCTTTGCTCCTGCATAGTCTGTCTGTTTTACAACCTTTTCACCTTCATTTATTACAGCCTCTTCCCAACCTTTTCCTCTTGGATAGTATATCTTTGTTGGCACTTCCTCTGTCCCAAGTCCTGAAAAAGCATCATCTGCTATGTTCGAAATGTATCCTCCTTCAAATTTTATTTTATTCAACTTCGTACAGCCCTTGAATGCATTCTTGCCTATGCCTGTCACTTCTTTCCCTACTATTATTGATATGATTTCATCTCTAAAGTCTGTTGGAATCAATAAATTGTCGTCGCTGTAGTCCGCTATGTCAAATCCATCTTCATTTGCTATACTTGTTTTAGAAATTTCTACCTCTGTCTCATTTTCTCCTATGTAACACTTCAAATTCTTTCCGAAGTTCTGATCTTTCCTTCCACAATACTCAAAATACTTATATCCTATCCACTTTATATTCTTCGCCCCTGCATACTTTTCATCTTTTTCTAACTCATTCCAGCCACTTTCTTTCAAAGGATAATATATTATTGTCGGATTCTCTTCCGTCCCAAGACCTAAAAGCAAATTATCATCTATATCTGGTACAGTCCCTTCAAATTTTATCTCCTTTATCCCTGTCTCATCAAATGCATTCGCTCCTATACTCTTCACTTCGCTTGGTATCTCTATCACCGCTAGTCCCTTGCATCCACTAAATGCATTCGCTCCTATACTTTCCACACTGTCAGGTATCGTAATAGAAATTAAACCTGTACATCCATTAAATGCTCCCTCTCCTATGCTTGTCACTTCATTTGAATCTGAAAATTTTACTTCAACCAATGCACTACATCCTTTAAAGGTATTCTTCCCTATATTGCTTACTCCGTCTCCTATTTTCACTGAAGTCACTTTGCTTTTTATCTCTTCTGGAATTGTTGCATCACTATCTCCCTTCATATTAAATTTACCTTCAGTTATTCCTTCTGATCTCTTTATCTCTACATCGTAAGTGTCTGTCCCTATATTATTTTTCATTACCAGGCATACTAACTTCTTTTCATTTTCCCCTTCCCCACAATATTTATATCCTGTCCACTTCAAATTCGTTGCTCCTGCATAACTTGTCCCTTTGGTTACATCCCCCCAGCTATTTAATTCCGATAGTGGATAGTATATTGTCGCTCCATTTACTCCTGCAAGTGGATTCCCTTCCGAACCTAGTGCCCCTCCTTCAAATTTTATCTCTTTTACTCCTGATCTTTCAAATACTGCATTTCCTATACTTTCTACTTCATTTGGTATCGT
>CAKSSR010000003.1 GCA_934489735.1 uncultured Eubacteriales bacterium
GTTTCCGTATATGCTGACTATATTCGACCACTAACTCATGACTAAATTCACGAGTGTGCGTGGTCGTTTCTAATCAAGTATTATATTGATATTTATATAGCCCAGTATATCGTTGTTGGATTTTATCACTATAAACTTATAATTACAGTCTTCCAGAGCATTTCTGATCATTTTTTCTGACCAGGGCTCAGAAAAGCAAGACCTTTCTATATCTGCTATACATTTTATATCATGCTCTTGTATTTCGCTTAAAACCATTGGATTATATATTTGTCTTTCCATGGCTTTACTTTGGCTCTTTTTTTAATAATTTACTTATCAAATCTTCAATTGCGGCTGACAATTCGTTTCTACATTTGATATAAGTATTCAAGTCAGAACCAAATGGGTCACTTATTCCGCCTTTTTCTTCATTGAGGATATAGACATTATGGTCTATGCCAATTGTTTTAAGAATATCCTTATGATTGTCATTCATAACGGCAAAATATTCAAATGAATTTAAATTTTTTATAATAGATATATTTTTAGAAGCATATGATGAAATATCAATTCCAATTTCTTTGCAAGCCAGCACAGCATTTTGACTTACTTTTGATCCATTTGCTGCATAGATACCAGCACTTGAGCAAGAAATGTCTTCTAGTTTATTATCCTTTATCATTTTATTTAAAATTCCTTCTGCCATAGGGCTTCTGCAAGTATTGCCAGTACATACGAATAGTATTTTCAAATAATCGCCTCCAGTTAATTTATCATGCATAATTGTTGATTTGTTTAATAATATTTTACTTCTTTTACTTGATTTCGTCAAGTTTTATTCAAATTTGAAAAGGTTTTCTCTCTTGATTTTTCCCAAAATGCATAGTATCATTAGTTGAAAGCAGTTATTTTGTGCTAATCAGTTCTTGATTGTGAATTGATATATATTTTTTTTTAGAGGTGGTTTAATTTTAAATTAGTTTGGCTTTATTTTAATATTAATAGGGGGTTTTATATTGAATATTTTAAATGCCATAATTCTAGGAATTGTCCAAGGACTGACTGAATTCTTACCTGTTTCAAGCAGTGGTCACTTGGCGCTGGCCCAGCACATCCTTGGGCTTAATAACAATAATCTTTTTTTTGATGTCATGTTGCATTTAGGCACACTTATTGCTATTTTTGCAGTCTATTACAAGACAGTATTTAAGTTGATAAAGTCATTTTTCTCTTTGTCCCATAAACTTATCAAATCCAAGTTTAAACTTGATAAAGTAGATGATGACGAAAGGCTGTTGATAGCTGTAATTATTGGTCTGTTGCCATTGTTTTTATTATTTGTTCCAATCCCTTTTGTTGGAGAAAACATTAAAGACCTTGTAGAGAGGCTACATGACAGCAAGTATATTATGATTATTACTGGCATTGCTTTAATAATTACAAGCGTGCTCTTATCCATTGGCTTGCATACGAATAAAAATGTAAAGAGCAAGTCAAAAGTTACTTATTTAGATGCAATTTATATTGGATTTATGCAATTTATCGCTGCCATATTTCCAGGGTTATCCAGGTCGGGCTCCACTTTGTCAATCGGCCTCATGAGAAAGATAGATAAACAAACAGCTCTCGATTATTCTTTCGTCTTGGGGATGCCAGCTATGCTCGCTGCCGCATTAGTTCAAATCAAAGAGGTAGTTGAACATAAGGGCGCATTAGACTTAGATTTAAATATAATACTTATAGGCATAATTGTTTCAGCCGTTGTTGGAATTTTTGCAATTATTTTATTCAAATGGTTGCTTTCTACTAATAAGATGTCAATATTTATTATATACACTTTAATCATTGGCTTGATATCTATAGGCGTCGGTATATATGAAGTCATCAATAATGTAAATATTTTCGTTGGCGCAACGATTTAGTAAAGGAAGTTTGAATTGGAAAAGGAAAGAAGTATTGACTCAAAGTTAGTATCGATAATAGTTTTCTTTATATCTATCTTATTATTTTTTATAATTGTCATACCTGGGGAAAACATGTGGTATGCAGCTCATAAATTTTTGTTAGGTATCTTTGGAATTAGCTCTTTATTGCTTCCCGTTGTCATGTTTTTCATTAATATTTCGTATATGCAGGGAAAGTTCGGCAAGTATTTCAAAGTAAAATGTGGATTTATTATTGCTATAGTATGCCTATTTTATGCCTGTATGTACGTCTGCTCTAATCAATTCTTCGATAATGATGAAAATTTCTTCGGGAAGCTAATCGAATTATACAATAATGGCATTTTCGGCACTGGTCTTTTCAGTGGTTTCGTTGGGATTCCCTTAATTTATCTAACTGGGATAGTGGGCGCTAGGATAATTAGTATTATATCTCTATGTGCTCTACTAATGATAACGATGGACAAATCTTTAACAGATGTATGTAAATATGTTAGAGAAGTTGTAAGAACCATTAAGAAAAGGTTTGAGCAAGATAAGAAAACTATTGATAAAGACAATAAAAGTAATAAAATAATTAATGAAACTAATAATAAAGTACCTAGAATCGATACCGACTTGGAAAAGAAAAGAATCAACAGAAGTAGAAAAATTGATATAGATATATCAGTGGACCCTTCTGAGGAAGAAGTAGAATCATCACGGGTAGATGATTTTTATAAGAATATAGAAGTAAAAAGTAAAAAACTTAAAAAGAATAAAGAATTTGAATTGAAAGAAAATGAAAATGAATATGGATATGTTTATCCGCCTATAGACTTGATGGAAGAATCTGTTGAAATTGAAGAGCAGGACATAAAGACAGAGTTGCAACAGAATGGGCAAATGTTAGTGGATGTGTTGGAAAGCTTTGGGGTTAAGACTAAAATTGTTGATATAAGTAGGGGCCCTACTGTGACAAGATATGAACTACAACCAGCATCAGGCGTCAAAATAAGTAAGATAACTGGACTTTCTGATGACATAGCTTTGAATTTGGCTGCTGCAGGAGTGAGAATAGAAGCACCTATACCAGGCAAGGCAGCAGTTGGAGTAGAAATACCAAATAAACTTACAAGCGTCGTTAGGATGAGGGAACTGATATCTTCAGAGGAATTTATAAATGCCAAGAGCAAACTTACAGTTGTATTGGGATTGGATATATCCGGGAACGTGGCTATAGCAGATTTGTCAAAAATGCCACACTTATTGATCGCTGGATCTACAGGATCAGGTAAGTCGGTCTGCATAAACTCTTTCATAATTAGCTTGCTCTATAAGTCTAGCCCAGAAGAAGTTAGACTTTTGATGATAGACCCTAAGGTAGTTGAACTGGGAGTTTACAATGGGATACCGCATCTACTGGTACCTGTAGTGACGGACCCTAAAAAGGCTTCGGGCGCTTTGAATTGGGCTGTCAATGAAATGCTTAACAGATATAAACTGTTTGCAGACAATAATGTCAGGGATATAAAGTCTTATAACAAGTTGTTCGAAAAAGGAAAAATAATTAATGAAGGAGAGGAAGAAGTAAAGCCATTACCTCAAATTGTTATAATCATAGATGAACTTGCTGATTTGATGATGGTGGCACCCAATGAAGTGGAAGACTCAATTTGTAGACTTGCCCAAATGGCACGTGCCGCAGGTATGCACTTGGTTATAGCAACTCAAAGACCATCTGTGGACGTCATAACAGGTATAATAAAGGCGAATATCCCAAGTAGAGTAGCTTTGGCAGTTTCATCAAGCATAGACTCAAGAACTATTTTGGATATGAGTGGGGCTGAGAAGCTTTTGGGAAGGGGCGATATGCTGTTTTCACCTATAGGATCACAAAAACCTATCAGGATTCAAGGAAGTTTTGTTACTGATGAAGAAATTGAAAGGGTAATAGACTTCATAAAAGTAAAAACCTCAGATGAGGCTTTGTACGATAGAACTATTATTGATGAAATAGATAGGAATGCAATGAAAAAAGATAGCAATAAGGATAATGATGATAAGGATGAGGACCCAATGTTAAAGGAAGCTATTAAGTGCGTGGTAGAAGCTGGTCAAGCATCGACTTCGCTATTACAAAGAAAGTTGAGATTGGGCTACGCTAGGGCTGGCAGATTGATAGACCAAATGGAGCAAATGGGAATAGTAGGACCGCATGAGGGATCAAAACCAAGACAAGTTATTATTACATATAATCAATGGCTTGAAATGAATATGATGAAAGATGAGTAAAAAAAATAGGACTATCGCTAAAATCTGCGATAGTCTTTGAATTTTGATTAAATAAGATTTGGTCCTTCATCGGATTCATTACTTTGATCTTGGTTTTCTTCACTCGCTTTAGAGGCAACTTCTGCATTTTTTGCCTTGAGTCTATTAGTCGTATCAAATATGACTGAAATTATATATAGGGCAATTGATATATCCATTATACAAGTGGTCCATGCCACGGAAGCGTAAGAATAAGATGTCTCAATGAATGAATATATGATGCTTGGAATTGAATATGATATGATAAATACTGACGAGAAGATGCCATAAATCACTAACTTGTTATAAGGATAATACAATCTGTTTACTGGAACTAATATTTTTGCTTCCTCAAAGAAGAATAAAAGTAAAGCAATGACTGCAATAAAGTAAACAGGATTTGTTCGAGCTAATGAAACGGTTGAGAATTCATTGAAAACTACTATTAACCTAAGAAATGCCCATATGGATGGGAATAGAGCAAAGATTGGATGAAGTTCGTAAACGTTCTCACCTTTTGCATGACATCTTGACATAAAGAACAACACGCCAGCGGCTAGCATAGTAAAGGCTGCCAAAACTATATATAAGGGACCCGACTTGCTTACAATGGACATGATCAAGTCATATATGCCTATCACCAGCATTATGAGAGACATGAGAACGCATAGACTACTGCATTTGCCATTGCTTACAAATGATACGTCAATCTTTTCATCACCTTTTTTATGAGAATAAATAAGTACAAGTGAAGAAGATAAAAATAGTAAAATAATAGCTGTAATCATTGGAAAAGATAGACTTTTGCCAACTAGAAATATAATTCCTAATAGAGCTACTAACATCAAAAAGATAATTCCTAACAGTTTTTTCATAAAATACGGGCAAAGTACTCAGGTTTTCAGAGAAATGCCCGCATCACCTCGCTTTCTGAAAATAGATTTTTACTAGTTGCTTCGACAAAGTGATAGAAATTGACGTAAAGTCGAAATACATATCAATTACTTCGTCATTATTTAACGATTTTTTGAAATATTTTAACTCAGATACTTAATGTCTTGAAAAAATATATAAATATAACATATTCTAGTTTAAATATTGTTGCTATTCATCTTAAAAAATGAAAGAATTAATATATCATGGGTTAAAAATATTAAAAAAATCTAAAGTAACTATTGACACTTTTACTATAATATTATATAATAATATACTGCACTATTAGAAAGAAAAGTATCTCTAACTGTGGATATGTTAACATATTTTTAATTAGAAATCAATACTTTTTTGAAAATAATAATGCATTTAGGCGATAGTTAATTTTTATCGAGCAATTAAAAGCCAATAACAAGCCGTAAATAGATGAATGGAGTGGTAAATTCAATGGTGAATGTCAAACCTGTGCAGCTTGGAAGAAATCAAAGGATGAGCTTTTCTAAAATTGATGAAGTATTAGAAATGCCTAATCTTATTGAAATTCAAAAAAATTCTTATCAATGGTTCCTGGACAAAGGATTAAAAGAGATTTTTGATGACATGTCTGGGATTTCAGATTATACCGGCAATCTAGTGCTGAGTTTTACAGATTATAGCTTGGATATAGACAAGCCTAACTACACGATTACTGAGTGTAAGATTAGGGATACTACTTACGCAGCTGCCCTAAGAGTGACAGCTAGATTACTCAATAAAGAGACCGGTGAGATAAAAGAGTCAGAGGTCTTTATGGGGGACTTCCCATTAATGACTGACAGTGGGACCTTTGTAATAAATGGTGCAGAAAGAGTAATAGTTTCTCAGCTAGTAAGATCACCGGGAGTATATTACGGGATGGAATATGATAAGACCGGGAAACAAATGTTTACTTCTACTATTATCCCGAATAGGGGAGCATGGCTTGAGTATGAAAATGATATAAATGATGTTTTGTATGTAAGAATAGATAAGAACAGAAAGATACCGATGACTGTTTTTATACGTGCCCTAGGATTAGGATCTGATAGCGAGATATTAGAATATTTTGGGGAAAATGAACAGATGAGGGCTACAATAGAGAAGGACTCATGTAAGAATATGGAGGAAGCTTTATTCGAAATTTATAGGAAGTTAAGGCCTGGGGAGCCTCCGACCATAGAAAGTGCACAAGCTCATATCAACATGTTATTCTTTGATCCAAGAAGATATGATATATCTAGAGTGGGCAGATACAAATACAATAAAAAATTAGGGATCTCGGAGAGAATTGCAGGGCAAGTTTTATCTCAGATGGTAGTCAACCCACTAACTGGAGAGATTATGGCTGAAGCTGGTGAAAGCATTTCGAAAGAGAAAGCCAAAGAAATAGAAGATGCTGGTGTTAGTATTGCATATGTCACCGTAGGGGAGAAAGAAGTGAAGATTATCTCCAACGGAATGGTAGAGATAAATGATTTCCTTGATTTTGATGCAAGAGAAGAGTGCGGAGTTAAAGAAAGAGTACGTTTTAGCGTACTAGCAGAGATTCTTGAGTCATGTGAGTCGAAAGAGGAATTGAAAAGAACGATTAAGAGTAGAATGGATGAACTAGTACCAAGGAATATTATAATAGATGACATATTTGCATCTATAAATTATATGAACTGTCTTCATTATGGAATAGGATCTATTGACGACATTGACCATCTTGGTAATAGAAGGATTAGATCTGTTGGAGAACTCCTTCAGAATCAATTTAGAATTGGATTCGCAAGGTTAGAAAGAGTAATAAAAGAGAGAATGGCACTACAATCTCAGGACCTAGAAGTAGTGACACCGAATGCATTGATAAACATAAGGCCTGTAGTTGCCTCAATAAAGGAATTCTTTGGATCATCACCATTATCACAGTTTATGGACCAGACAAATCCTTTGGCAGAGTTGACTCACAAGAGACGTTTATCAGCATTAGGACCTGGAGGATTATCGAGAGACAGAGCAGGGTTTGAAGTTAGAGACGTACACTACAGCCATTACGGGCGCATGTGTCCTATAGAGACTCCAGAAGGACCGAACATAGGATTGATATCATATTTAGCAACTTTTGCAAAGATAAATGAATATGGGTTTATAGAAGCACCGTTTAGGAAGGTAGACAAAGAGACAGGAGTAGTAACTTCTGAGGTAGTATATATGACTGCTGATGTCGAAGATGACTACATAGTAGTTCAAGCGAACGAACCTTTAGACGAGCAAGGCAGATTCAAGAATGAGAAAGTAAATGGTAGGTATAGGGATGAATTTGTTGAAGTTGAGAGAGACAGAGCAGACTTTATGGACGTTTCGCCTAGAATGGTTGTATCTGTAGCCACATCAATGATACCATTTCTTGAAAATGACGATGCAAACAGAGCACTAATGGGATCAAACATGCAACGTCAGGCAGTTCCATTATTAAAAACTGAATCGCCGATAGTTGGTACAGGAATGGAATATAAAGCAGGAGTAGACTCAGGGGTTTGCGTACTATCAAAAGAAGATGGATATGTATCAGAAGTAAGTGCTGATTATGTAACAGTTGTTTATGATTCGGATAGGGAAGAAAGATTCCAATTGCTAAAATTCATGAGATCTAACCAAGGGACATGCATAAATCAGATTCCGATTGTGTCAGTTGGGCAAAGGGTTAAAGCTGGAGAAGTTTTAGCAGACGGACCATCGACATGTGGAGGAGAAATAAGTCTGGGCAAGAATGCGTTGATAGGCTTTATGACATGGGAAGGATACAATTACGAAGACGCAGTTCTCATAAGCGAAAAGATAGTAAGAGATGACGTATATACATCTATTCATATAGAAGAATATGAGATAGAGTCAAGAGATACCAAGTTAGGACCAGAAGAAATAACGAGAGACATTCCAAATGTAAACGAAGATTTACTGAGAGACTTAGACGAGAATGGAATAATCAGAATAGGGGCAGAAGTAACTGCTGGGGACATTTTAGTAGGAAAGGTGACGCCGAAAGGAGAAACCGAACTTACAGCTGAAGAGAAGCTATTGAGAGCAATATTTGGAGAAAAAGCAAGAGAAGTGAGAGATACTTCACTAAGAGTACCGCACGGCGAGTATGGAATAATAGTAGACGTAAAGGTATTTACAAGAGAAGACAGCAGAGACGAATTACAGCCAGGCGTGAACAAAGTAGTTAGATGCTATATAGCTCAAAAGAGAAAGATCTCCGTAGGGGACAAGATGGCAGGAAGACATGGAAACAAGGGTGTAGTATCTAGAATATTACCAGTAGAAGACATGCCATTCTTACCTGATGGAACTCCTCTTGATATAGTTTTAAATCCTTTAGGCGTGCCTTCACGTATGAACATCGGACAGGTATTGGAAGTTCACTTAGGATATGCAGCGAAAGCACTTGGGTGGAAAATAATGACGCCGGTCTTTGATGGGGCTCACGAAGAGGACATATTCCAATGCTTTAAGGATGCAGGAATAAGAGAAGATGGTAAGACTATATTAAAAGACGGTAGGACCGGAGAATTCTTTGACAATCCTGTTACAGTTGGATACATGTATTACTTAAAGCTGCATCACTTGGTGGACGATAAAATTCATGCTAGATCAACGGGTCCTTACTCATTGGTAACGCAGCAGCCACTTGGAGGTAAAGCCCAATTTGGAGGACAAAGATTTGGAGAAATGGAAGTTTGGGCACTTGAAGCGTACGGCGCAGCATATACTTTGCAAGAGATTCTAACCGTTAAGTCGGACGATGTAGTGGGAAGAGTTAAAACTTACGAATCCATAGTAAAAGGTCAAAATGTTCCGACACCTGGCATCCCTGAGTCATTTAAAGTATTGATAAAAGAGTTACAGTCATTAGGACTTGACATGTCGATATTAGATGACGAAGGAAAAGAAATAGATCTAAAAGAAGATCTTGATGATGATGAAATAGGCCTCTCACATACTAAAGAAAAATTTATCAACAAGAAAAATAATGAAGATAAAGATTTACAGTTGGATGAAGAAAACTTAGACGATATTGATGAAGAATATAGCGATATTTCAGACGATATAAGTGAAAACTTAGACGATGAAGAACTAGATGATGAAGAATTAGAAGACGATTATGATGATATAGATGAATTAGATGAGCATGCTTTAGAAAATCTTGAAGAAGGCCTTGTAAGTTTAGACGATTTAGGTAGATTAAGTGATCTGGATAGACCGAGTAATTTAAAATTTAAATCAGAAAATGAAGATATGTAGGGGGATCCGATTGTGGAATTTAATACTTTTAATTCAATTAAAATAGGGCTTGCCTCCCCAGAAAAAATAAGAAGCTGGTCACATGGGGAAGTTAAGAAGCCGGAGACCATCAACTATAGGACTCTTAAACCAGAAGCAGACGGTTTGTTTTGCGAGCGTATATTTGGGCCACAAAAGGATTGGGAATGTAGATGCGGAAAGTATAAAAGAATTAGGTACAAAGGTAAGGTATGTGACCGATGCGGAGTAGAAGTTACAAAAGCAAAAGTACGTAGAGAAAGAATGGGTCATATAGAATTAGCTGCACCTGTATCTCATATTTGGTTCTTTAAGGGAATACCATCGAGAATTGGTTTAGTCCTTGATATATCACCAAGAATTTTAGAGAAAATTTTATATTTTGCATCTTACATAGTGACAGATCCAGGCGAGGCAAAGGAACTAAGTAAATTACAACCTTTATCTGAAAAAGAGTATCGAGACATGAGAGATAGATATGGAGATACATTCAAAGCAGGTATGGGAGCAGAAGTAATAAAAGAGCTTCTGAAAGAAGTAGATGTAGAATTATTATCAAGAGAATTGAAGCATGAACTAGAGTCAGCTGCAGGTCAAAAGAAGATTAGACTTTTAAAAAGATTAGAAGTGATAGAGTCATTTAGAATTTCGGGAAACAAGCCGGAATGGATGATAATGGACGTGATTCCGGTTATCCCTCCTGACATAAGGCCGATGGTACAATTGGATGGAGGAAGATTTGCCACCAGTGACCTAAATGACTTATACAGACGAGTTATAAATAGAAATAATAGGTTAAAAAGACTATTAGAACTTGGAGCGCCTGATATAATAGTTAGAAATGAGAAAAGAATGCTTCAAGAATCCGTTGACGCATTGATAGATAATGGAAGAAGAGGACGACCAGTTACAGGGCCGAACAATAGACCACTTAAGTCATTATCAGATATGTTAAAGGGAAAGCAAGGAAGATTCCGTCAAAACTTATTGGGAAAGAGAGTAGACTATTCAGGACGTTCAGTTATAGTAGTAGGACCTGAACTAAAGATGTACCAATGTGGTTTGCCTAAGGAAATGGCATTAGAGTTATTTAAACCATTTGTAATGAAAAGACTAGTCGAAGTAGGGGCAGTGAACAATATCAAAGCAGCAAGGAAAGCTGTAGATAGAGCTAAATCAGAAGTATGGGACGCATTGGAAATAGTTATTAAAGGGCATCCAGTTCTTTTGAATAGAGCACCTACACTTCATAGATTGGGAATACAAGCTTTCGAACCAGTACTAGTAGAAGGTAGAGCATTGAAACTTCATCCATTGGTATGTACAGCTTACAATGCAGACTTCGACGGGGACCAAATGGCTGTGCACGTTCCACTATCGGCAGAGGCTCAGGCAGAAGCAAGATTCCTAATGTTAGCAGCGGGCAACTTATTGAAGCCATCTGATGGAAGACCAGTGGCAGTACCTACTCAGGACATGGTACTTGGTTCATATTACTTGACATTGCAAAAGGATAATGAGCCAGGTGAAGGAAAAGTATTTAGAGACTTCAATGAAGCTCTAATGGCTTATGATGCAAAAGTGGTAAGTTTACATGCTAAGATAAAAGTCAGAAGGACATTTGAAGTGGATGGTGAGCTAGTATCTAAAATAATAGATACAAGTGTAGGAAGAATTATATTTAATCAACCGATTCCACAGGATTTAGGCTTTGTTGATAGATCTAAAGAAGAGAACATGTTCAATTTGGAGATAGATTTCTTAGCAGGCAAGAAGAAATTAGGATTGATCATAGAGAAGTGCATAAGAGTTCATGGGACTCAAAAAACGGCCGAGGTTTTAGACAATATAAAAGCGCAGGGATTTAAGTATTCTACAAGAGGCGCAATCACTGTGGCAGTTTGTGACGCAGTCATACCTCCAGCGAAAAAAGACATACTGGCAAAAGCAGAGTTGGCTATAGACAAGATAAGGCAGCAATTTAGAAGAGGATTGATGTCAGCACATGAGCGTAGTACTCATATATTAAAGATATGGGACAAGGCTACTAACGATGTAACAGCAGCATTACAGTCAAACTTAGACAGATACAACCCGATCTTTATGATGGCAGACTCAGGAGCACGTGGTTCGATGAGCCAGATTAGACAATTGGCAGGAATGAGAGGACTAATAGCGAATACGTCAGGAAAAGTCATTGAAATTCCAATTAGAGCGAACTACAGAGAAGGATTAAATATCTTAGAGTACTTTATATCATCGAGAGGTGCAAGAAAAGGACTGGCAGATACAGCACTTAGAACGGCTGACTCTGGTTATTTGACTAGAAGACTTGTAGACGTTTCACAAGAAGTTATCATAAGGGAAGACGACTGTGGAACAACTGATGGATTAGAGATATTTGAAATTAAAGATGGTAACGAGTTGATAGAAAGCTTGCATGAAAGATTAATAGGAAGATACCTATGCGAAGACTTTATTGATCCAGAGACAAATGAAGTAATTGTATCAAAAGACAAAATGATGGACGATAGAGATGCAGATATCATAGTAAATTCAGGAGTCAAGAACATATCTATAAGATCTATATTAAATTGTAGAGCAAAGCACGGAGTATGTAAGAAATGTTATGGGGCTAACTTAGCAAATGGATTACCGGTATCGATAGGAGAAGCAGTTGGAATTATAGCAGCACAGTCAATAGGAGAGCCGGGTACGCAGCTGACAATGAGAACCTTCCATACGGGAGGGGTTGCAAGTGCAGAAGATATTACTCAAGGTCTACCGAGAATAGAAGAATTGTTTGAAAGCAGAAAACCGAAGCATTTAGCAATCATAAGTGAAATAAGTGGACGAGTAACATTTAAAGATATAAAGAGAAACAAACATGCAGTGATCTACAACCAGGAGACAGGGGAAGAAAGATCATACTTAATTCCATTTGGGTCTAGAGTAAAAGTCTCAGAAGGCGATGAAATTTTAGCAGGTGACTTGATAACTGAAGGTTCTGTAAATCCTCAGGATGTCTTAGAGATCAAAGGTACAAGCGCAGTTCAGAATTATTTGATTCAAGAAGTGCAGCGGGTATATAGAATGCAGGGCGTTGATATAAACGATAAGCATATAGAAGTAATAGTTAGACAAATGATGAGAAAAGTTAAGATTTCTGATGCAGGAAGTACGAATTTGTTATCAAATTCTTTAGTAGACATAACAGACTTTATAACAGAGAATGAAAAAGTGCAGAGAAGAATAAATAATGGCGAAGAAGGATTAACCTTAGCAAAGAAAATTCCAGTCCTTTTGGGAATTACAAAAGCTTCATTGGCAACTGAATCGTTCTTGTCGGCAGCATCATTCCAGGAAACAACAAGAGTTTTAACGGATGCTGCAATAAAAGGTAAGATGGATCCATTAGTAGGATTAAAAGAGAATGTTATAATTGGTAAGTTAGTACCGGCCGGCACAGGAATGAAGAGATATAGCGATGTATCGATAGAAAAATCATATACTATTCCAGAAATAGAACAGGTGCCTGATTTAGATGAAGAAGATGTAGAAGAGAACGATCAGGAATTAGTAGAGCCTGAAGAGGCAGTAGATGAGTACAAGAGTTCAAAAGAAGAAGAATATGAAAAGTATATGAAGATAAAAGAAAGTTACGAATCAGGTAATAATATAGATTAGTAAGAAGAACCACTACAGATTTTTGTAGTGGTTTTTTGCAAGTAATACAACTGTTAGAAATTGTTATACAAATTTAACTATTTTCTTAGAATAATAAGTGAAGTGATTATAAATTTAAAGATTATTTAATGGCACTTTTATATAAGTAAACAAAATTAATTTATTTTTAAGTATAAAAGAGAAAATGAAAAGATTTTTGAAAGTTTTTTATACAAATGGGAAACCAGCTTATTGTACAGATATACAAATGTTTATTTATTATAAAAAATATATTGACATTTATGAGGCTATGGATTAAAATATGCATATATTAATTATGCGTATATAAATTTATTATATACAAAAGTTACATTATCTAAAGCAAGGTTCATATTATGAAATTTAAATTTTTGAATGTATGATTACTAATTTTTATGAATATCATATTAGATAGGTGGTGAAGTTTACAAATAAATAATATTTTATTCTAAGGAGGTAGAGAAATGAAGTATAAAATTATAAGTATAATCAGTTTATTATTTATTATTTTTTCGATTAATTGCTATGCCGCAGACTCTGATAAGGATATTTTAGATAAGGCACCAGTAGATGTGGTATATAAGTATATAGACTTGAGAGATAAAGCATTAAATCGAAAGAAGAAAATTGTAAAGGATCTTGATAACGAAGAGCTAAGGTATTCAATAAGATCAGTTCTTAAGAATATACCATGGGTACGTAAAATATATATAATCATGCCAAATGAAAAAGTTAGATTTTTAAAAGAACCTGATGAAATTAATGATAAAATAGTATATGTAAAAGACAAAGATTTATTGGGATATGATTCAGCATCGTCAATAACATTTGAATTTAATTTTTGGAGACTTAAAGATTTTGGATGTTCAGAGAACTTTATTTATTTAAATGATGACTATTTTATAGGGAAGCCGTTAAAAAAGTCAGACTTTTTCTATGTCAACAATAAGGGGAAGGTAGTTCCTTATATATTTACTAGAGGCAAAAAGAGTGCAACAATTGTAAACTACAATACAATCTTAAATCAATGCTCATATTTGAGAAACATAGTGGATAATTCAGCAATAAAATCACAGACATCAGCCTTGTACAGGTTTCAAACATGGGAAGCATGCAGGTTCCTATATAAAGTCTTCAATAAGAAAAAATTAAGGCTAGTTATATCAACATCTCATAATGCGGAAGGATATAACTTAAAAGATTCAAAAGAATTATATGACTTGGTTAACTCGAGGTATAAATATGCTAAGGAATGTTTGGGATCTACTTATAGGCATAAGAGTCAGTTAACGAACAAAGCATTATATAACAATTATTTCTTAAATAAAGAGAATAGAAAGATAGGTAAAATTGATTGTGCATACATAGATATGGGCACAGCAGGCTGGGCTAACTTTAATCGTCAGCTTTTTTGTATAAATACAGCTGGAGGAAGAGTTTATAGTAACTGGGAGAGAAAAAATGCAAAGAATAGGATGAAGAAGCTATTCCCGAGGAAGAGTATTTATGAGAAGTAGGAAGAAATTAAGTGAGATCAGTAGGAGAATACTCACGAACATAATTATGATATTTAGTCTCATGATTACTGCATCTATAAATTATCAAAAAGTTTCAGCAGATGATCAAAATACAATTCCGATAGCAATGTCATTAGACGACAATTATACTTATCCGACGATAGTGGCAATGACATCTATACTAGAGAATGCCAAAGAGGAGACAAAGTATGACTTCTATATGTTGGTCCCAGGGGAATTTAGAAAGTCAAATCGAGAGAAGATAATGAAATTGAAGGATAGGTATAAGAATTGTGAGATAAATATTATAAATATGAGGAAAAAGTTTAAAGAATTGAATTCAGACTACAGGATAACGACTCCAGCTTACTATAGGTTAGCATTACCTATGATTTTACCGAAACAAGTAGAGAAAATAATATATTTAGATGGCGATACAATAGTAACAGAGGACCTCACGGCGATGTTTAACATAAATATGTCGAAATATTATATAGCGGCAATACCGGACTACAGACATCTATACTTGAGTATGTTTTTAAGAGACACGACGAAGGAAATATGTAGCGGAGTAATGTTAATGAACATTGGCAAGATGAGAAAAGATAAGTTCAATAGAAAAGTAAGTGATTTTATTAGAAATAATAGATATCGATTGTATATGCATGATCAAACGGTTTTAAACGTAGTATGTTATGGGCATATAAAAATGTTACCACTCAAGTATGGCATATTAAGGAGCATGATGTGTAAACCAAACAGAGCATATGCAACTTCTAACTTAAGATACCATTACAGCTTGGCAGAGATTAAGAAAACTAAGAAAAACCATGCCATAATACATTATACAGGTAGAAAACCATGGGTTGTAAAGAAGTTAAGGGCAGGAAATGTATGGTGGAAGTATGCTAAGAAGTGCTATCTATGGAACGAAATAAAGGCAAAATATAAATATTATTAAAAAATGATATCAATAAAGTACCAAGAATTGTAATGTTACTTCAATCTTGGTACAAAATTTTTATAAATGGACACGTTCGGTTTATAAAAAAATAGAAAAAAGAAAGCAAGTGGGAAAAATAACAGATCCGGAAGTAAACTATACCTTATAAGATAGACACAGAAAGAAGAAGGGATCTATATAAATGGACGTAAGGAGAAGCAGCGTATGCACATGGGGATACGATAAGAGAAGGAATTGAAGAGGGTAAAGCTCGTGCAGTAGAAAGCATTTTGTCGATCAATGGCAACAAATTGGACGAAGCAATTGAAATGATAAAGATGGACAAAAAAACGTTTTTAAAATTAAAGGAGAAGTACGAACCATTACAAACTAAGTAGATTTAATTTAAAAATTAATAATAAAATTAAAAGAAAAGGCTTCAGAGGATTGACAGATCTGAAGCTTTTTTGATAGTCTTTTATTGCAACTCTTCGAGAATAAAGAGTATGTAGATGAGAATGTGAAGGGCTTAATTGAAGAATCGTTCAAAAAGCATATTTGGAATTGAAATATATTAAGACTTTGATATAGTGAAGGAGATAGTGAAATGAGTTGTTTTGAATAACTAATAAAGTCAGCAGAGATTATATAAACATAGAGGCGCAAAATAACTACTGACAATAATGAAAAAGCAGATTAAAGAATAACATATAGTTATTTACTGGTAGAAAATTTATAATCCTTTATTAAAATATCCTTGACATGGAGTACACTTTAAAATAAAGGGGCACGTAATCAAGACCGATGATACAATGTCAACGCTGGAAGTATCAAGAATGGTCTTAGATTATGTGCCTAATTGATCATAAACTGTTTATTGAATGCTCACACTTTATTGCAACTTATTTCTTGCATTTGAGCTTATGAAACGAGCCTGTTTATAAAGGGACACGTTCGTTTCATAAAAAATAAAAAGGGATCATAGAAAGAAAATAAATATCAGGGATATGTAAAGCATAAATTAAGTAATATGATGACATTTGCCAATAATAAAGAAGCTTTTTTTAAGAGGGAACTGGGATAGAGAAGATACCATCAAAGCCCAAATAAAGATCCCCAACACTTCAAACAGTGATAGCTCATCTAACGGAGTTGCTTTAAGGAAGGAAAAGATACGGGAGAAGACCAATGGGATACCAGTATTTCAAGAAATGTTAGGATGTTTGAAAGCGAAAGGCAAGACTATCATAGCAGATGCAATGTATTACATTGTGAAAGGGCAATAGTGAAAGAATGGGATGTGTTCGGGCTTAAAGAAAATCAAAAGAGTCTGTATAAAGATAGTGAAAAATAAAGACAAAGCAATTGAATAGACTAGCTATTATATTTCCAATTCAAAGGCTCCCACAAAAAAGTCACTTGCCATTTTAAGAAAACATTGGAAGATTGAAAGCATGGCGCTGGATATTGACTTATTTCTTGTATTTAAATTTATGAAACGAGCCGATAAAGGGAAATAATTTATTGACGCAGGGGATGTAAATATGATATACTGATCAAAAGTTGCTTTAACAAAATTAGATATTATGATTAAATTGTATATAAAATAGAGGTGATTTGTTTGAAATTGATTAATTCTAGAGCGAGCGGAATACTAATGCCGATATTTTCTTTGCCATCTGATTATGGAATAGGGACGTTGGGTGAGGAAGCATATAAATTTGCAGACTTTCTTAAGAATTCGGGACAAAAAGTGTGGCAGATATTACCGATAGGACAAACAAGTATGCACGACTCGCCATACCAATCGTTTTCATCATATGCGGGCAATCCGTATTTTATTGACTTCGATATGCTTTATGAAAAGGGATTGCTTTATAAATATGAGTATAAAGATATAAACTGGGGAGAAGAAAGAATAGATTATTTTAAAATATATAGCAATAGGTTTGATATATTGAGGAAATCTTTTGAAAGATTTAAGAGTAAGGAACAAGATGAATTTGAAAAGTTTATAAAAGATAACGACTTTTGGCTTGATGATTACGCTTTGTTTATGTCGCTTAAGGGCAGGTTTGGAATGATAAGCTTTTCATTATGGCAGGATGATATTAAAATGAGAAAGGAAGAGGAATTGAATAAATATAAGCAGATTTTAAGCGAGGAAATAAGATTTTGGAAGTATATGCAATATATATTTTTTGATCAATGGAGAAAATTAAAGGAATATGTGAATTCATTAGATATTTATATAATAGGAGACCTGCCGATATATGTCTCTATGGATAGCGCAGATACATGGGCACATCCAGAAGTATTTAAAATTGATGAAAAATTTAATCCAGTGAAGGTAGCGGGTTGCCCGCCGGATGCTTTTTCTAAGACAGGTCAGCTGTGGGGAAATCCAATATATAACTGGGATTACTTGAAGAAGACAAAATATAAGTGGTGGAAAGATAGGATAAAGTTTACCTCTGATTTGTTTGATATTACAAGGATAGACCATTTTAGAGGATTTGCATCATATTATGAAATAGATTGCGATGCAGCTACGGCTGAGAATGGAGAATGGAAAAAAGGACCAGGCATTGAGTTTTGGAATGAAATAGATGACAAAGGCAACATAATTGCAGAGGACTTAGGAAGCTTTAGTAAGGATACCAATGAATTATTAGAATTGACAGGATTCCCTGGGATGAAGGTGCTAGAATTTGCATTTGATTTGGATAAGTCTAATCCGCACATGATATACAATCATAAATTTAATTCAATTGCATATATAGGCACTCACGATAATGATACGGCGGTTGGATGGCTGAACAGCTTGACTGAAGATAAATTGAAATTGATTAGAGAATATATTGACGTAGGTGAACGGGACGTAAATAATTGGGACCTAATAAGATTGGTTTTCTCAAGCGTGTCAGAGTTAGCTATAGTGCAAATGCAGGACGTATTAGGACTTTCAAGCGAAGCAAGAATAAATAGGCCATCGACAATTGGAGGCAATTGGACATGGAGGATGAAAAAAGGAGAAATAAATGAGGAACTGGAGCTAAAATTGAAGAAAATAACTGAGCTATATGGAAGAAATACTTAAATTTTTAAGGCCGGGGTTGTCAAAAGGACGACTTCGGTTGATTTTTTTTAGGATATGATTGAGAATTGATTGAAATTTATAAGGGACTGGAAGACTAAAAGAATAAAAAGTTGTAATTTTAAACAAAATAGACTTGACAAAAAAAAAAAAGAGTATAATAGAACTATGGCTGAGTGCCAGGAAATTAAAATTATTTATAAAAGGAGAGGATTGAATATGATGGAGTTACCTGAATTGATGGATGAGTATAAGAAATGGGTGGAACCTTCTAATGAAAATTTATTGAAAAATGCTTTTAAAAAACGTTTTGAAGATGTGCCGTTAACAGGAGAAGAATTTTTTGAAGCGGCGGAGAAAGTTGCAGAAGAATATAAAGAGTCTGGTGAACTTGATGTGCCAACTTTTATGATCAATGTAATGAAAAATTCTGTTGGAACGATTATAGAAAAAGATGTAATGAAGAGAATAGAAGACTTTGAAAGTGAGCTAGGGATAATAAATAGTATGCTCGGAAAAAAGACAATTGAAGAAATTTGTGTGGACCCTAAGGCAGAGACAGGCATAGATAGGGCGTCTTCTATCAAAAAAGCATCTTTTGGGATTTTTATGGCTAGTTATATTGAATTAGCAGAAGAAAAAGTTCTGTCTTTTGCTAGTTCTCCTGATGAGGTTTTTGAGAGGATGGTTCGTCACTGTTTGGGATATGTATTTGCTGTTTTTAGGGCAAATCATTATGAGTATGATGGTATAGATTTGAGGGAATTAGAAGGAAAAACATTGGATGAAATATTTAAATTGAAGGAAGATGAAGTTGAAGATAGTGAACTAGGTAAGAAAGTAGAAGCTGCTATGGAAAAAGTGGTAAATGACCTGAAAAATTCTGTAGGGAAAATATCGGAAATAATAAAAGAATCAGATTCTTATGGATTTATTGATATGTATTTTAAAAAGGAGCTTATTAATGAGATAGAGTCTAAATTCGAGAATATGGATATGGGACAAATTATGGCGAAAACTTTAAAGCATGTAGAACCAAACGAAGGCAAAAAAGAAGTAGAATGGACCGAAGATGAATTAGAATTGAAAGAAAAAATAGACAAGGGTGAAGACGGCGAATGAGATTGATTGATGATATTAAGGCCGAGGTTATCGAGATGATGACTTCGGTTGATTTTTTTTAGGATATGATTGAGAATTTATTAAAATAGGGTAGCATTTTTCTGCTACCCTTTGTCTTTTTTTATTATCGGTTTGTAATATTTAATTCTTTTTTAAGCGCTGCTTGTAGGACGGCAGAGAAATTTAAATCAGCTCGTTCTGCTTCAAAGTTAAGCCATGAAGGGATAGTGCAATTTTTCTTTACGAAATGGGTATCATTTTTTCTACGATACTCTGTAAAGTCAATGTCAACTAGCGAAACAATTGCATCCTTTGAGACTTCTTTTTGTATGTTTTCAATACTTGATGCTTCCGGCAAGGTTTCACCGCTGTCCTGCATGTCAATTCCCATAAGTCCTATTGCATCCCGTGCCATTTCGATTGCTTCCGGAACGTTCTTGCCCTGTGTGTTGATATTGAAATCGGGAATAAATACTATAATAAATTCTTTTCCCTGCGTCATAATTATTGGATATGCTTTTTTCATTTTCACTCCCCCTGTATTGTTTTTGTCATTTGCAATGAGTTTACTTCAGATTACGTCGTTTGATGATTGCCTTTGCTAGTTCTTCGTCTGTTTCTCTGTGCCTTACGATGCTTTCTCTTTGCCCATCTTTTACATATATATCATGATTTGCACCGTGACGCTTAAATTTCCAGCCATTTTGTTTTAAAAGTTCGATAAGGTCCTTTGTTTTCACCTGTCATCCTCCTTATATTTACTATTATACGCCTCTAATACGTATTTGTCAATGAATTTTAAGAAAAAGTTATACATATTTTATATAATTGAAGAAATCTTGAAGAGATTAGAAACAGTAGTTGAGGGAAATGGCTAATATTATTAAGACCGAGGTTATCGAGATGATGACTTCGGTTGACTTTTTTTAGGATATGATTGAAAATTGATTGGAATTTATAAGGGACTGGAAGACTAAAAGAATAAAAAGTTGTAATTTTAAACAAAATAGACTTGACAAAAAAAAAAAAAGAGTATAATAGAACTATAGCCAAGTGCTATAAAATTAAAATTATTAGTAAAAGGAGAGGATTGTATATGGCAAAGTTATTTGATTCTATTGATGAGTATAAGAAATGGGTGGAACCTTCTAATGAAAGATTATTGAAGAATGCTTTTAAAAAATATTTAGAAGATAAACCATTAACAGCAGAAGATTTTTTTGAAGAGATGGGGAAAATTGTAGAAGGGAATAAGGAGCCTGATAACCCTGATCTTTCAACTTTTTTTATCAATGGATTTAAAAATTCTATTAGAACAGTTATAGAAAAAGATATAATAAAGAGAATAGAAGACTTTGAAAGTAGGCTAGGTGAAATAAATAGTATGCTTGAAGGAAAGACAATTGAAGAAATTTGTATGAATCCTAAGGCAGAGACAGGTATAGATAGAGCGGATTCTATTAGAAGAGCATACTCTGGAATTTTTGTTGATAGTTATAATGAAATGGTAAGAAAAAAAGTTCTGTCTTCCAATTGTTCTTCTTTAGATGAGTTTATTAGCAGGATGATTAATAACAATTTGGGATATATTTTTGCTGTTCTTAGGGCAAATCATTATGAGTATGATGGAATAGATTTGAGGGAATTAGAAGGAAAAACATTGGATGAAATATTTAAATTAATGGAAGATGAAGCTAAAAATATTGAACTCTGTGAAGCTGAAAATAATGAAATATGTAATAATAAAAATATTGAAACATGCGGTAAGATAGGGGATCTTTTCGTGAATATAATAAGTAATGCAAAGAAGGATTATATGGAAGAAATATTGAAAATGACAAGAGAAGCAGATATTTATGATCTTATAGATATGTATTTTAAAAAGGAGCTTGTTAATGATATAGAGTCTAAATTCGAGAATATGGATATGGGACAAATTATGGCAAAAACTTTAAAGCATGTAGAAACAAATGAAGATAAGAAAGAAGTAGAATGGACCGAAGATGAATTAAAATTGAAAGAAGAAATAGACAAGGGTGAAGACGGCGAATGAGATTGATTGATGATATTAAGACCGAGGTTATCCAGGAGGATGGCTTCGGTTGATTTTTTTTAAGATATGATAGAGAATTGGTTGGAATTTATAAGGAATTAGAAGACTAAGGGAGTAAAAAGCTGTGATTTTGAACGAATAAACTTGACAATTATATCTAAAAATGATACAATGTATATTGTGGTCGAATGCTACAAAGTTAAAATTATTAATAAAGGAGTGGATTTAATATGGAACCAATGAATATATATGGTGGCTCGTGGGTGTCAGAATCAGGTATAGAAGTGTTAGAAAATATCTTCGAAAGTGAATTGAAAGACTTTTTTGTAGACTTAGAGACGAAACCTGTAGATGAACTTAAAGATTTTGTAGAAAAATATGAGAAATCTGATGAAAAGGATTTTGGTATTTTCTATGTTGATTATTTAAAAACCTATCTCAAAGATCGAATAGAAAAGGATATGATATCCAGGATAAAAAACTTTCATGATTTATCAGATGAATTAAAGAACAAACTAGGTGGCAAATCAATTGAAGAAGTATATTCTAATCCTAAAGTGAGTACAGATGAGGAAAAAAAATTAAGTATTCAGGGGGCATTTTCAGGAATTTTAATCGGTTGTATTAGAGAAATGTTATGGAAAAGATCGCCTACTATTGTATCAGAAAAACTTGGCTTTATTGAAAAAGGTTTTCTGGACTTTAAGATTGTTTTTACTGTTCTTGAAAAGAATGGCTATAAATATGGGGATATAGACCTAAGTAAAGAACTTAAGGGAGTGACAATTGATAAAGATAACTTTGAGTCTTTTGTAGGAAAACTGGACTCTAACGACGTTATGGGTGAAAAATTCAGAGAGTGTGCAAAGAAAATTGAAGACGATATCGAAGATCACATGGAAGCGTTTGAAGAAGAGGTAGTAAAAGCAGCACAAAATAGTAGTGATTTCACGACAATGTTTTTTAAAGGCGAAGTTATGAAAGAATTAGAATCTAAATTTAAAGTGGATGATGAAGAGAAATAACCAAAACCAGCTGATATCGAATAAAGAGTAATGAAGCGGTAGAAAATGATTAAGAAAAATAGAAGAACTGGTTAAAGGAAATACGTAATATCAATGCCGAGGTTATCCAAGGGGGATGGCTTCGGTTGACTTTTTTTAGGATATGATTGAGAATTGATTGGAATTTATAAGGGACTGGAAGACTAAAAGAATAAAAAGTTGTAATTTTAAACAAAATAGACTTGACAAAAAAAAAAAAGAGTATAATAGAACTATAGCCAAGTGCTATGAAATTAAAATTATTAATAAAAGGAGAGGATTGAAATGTCAAATTTTAAACCAGATTGGGTGAGCGAGGATGACAAAAACATTATAGGAGAGGTATTTGAGACTGAAATTGATGATGGAATCAAATCGGCTTCAGGTAATTGCTTGGAGAATTTAGTCAAAGAGTATATTGACTCTGACGAAAAGGATGCTTTTAAATTTGTATTTGATAGATTATTGACTAAGTGCCAAGAACATATGTTTGAAATTGTTAACTATAACAATGAAAAATTACAAAAAATAAAGGAAAAATTAGGAAACAGGACCTTAGAACAAGCATATGCTGACAATAGCATTGAAGATGATCCAACTGGATATAAAAAAAGGAATAGTATGACTGAGGCGTTTGTAGGAAGTTTAATGGAATGCATTGTTGATCGAATTGTAGCGATTAATCTTGCAGCATTTTTGGTAGATGGCTTGAGTAAACTTATAACTGGAAAAGGAATTGGTTTGGATAGGGCCAATATCAATAGTAGTCTTGATGATTTTAGAGAAGAAGGAGCAAAACTTTTTGCGGCTATCATAGCAAAGAATGATTATAAATATGATGATATAGAATTGGAGGTATTCAGAGGGAAAACGATTGAAGAGATTTATGAAATACTTACAGGCCCCCAAGTTGATGAATTTGAAGGTGATAAATTTGAAAAGGATAAATTGCAAAAAGCTGTGGACAAGTTTCGTGAGGATTTAAATGATTTTGATATGTCTCAATATTCCATGGGAAATATCGTTGAATTTTATTATAAAAATAAAGTATTAGATGAGTTAAAGGAAAAGATTGGAACAATTGAATTAAAGCATGTAGAACCAAACGAAGGCAAAAAAGAAGTAGAATGGACCGAAGGTGAATTAAAGTTGAAAGCAGAAATAGACAAGGCTGAAGAGAAAAAAGCAAAACTAGCTGAAATGGAATCGAGAATAAGAGAACTAGTCAAAGCGGCAGGAAATAACGAGGAACTTTTAAGGAAAATAGAAGCAATGGTTAAAGAAAATAAGTAATATCAAAGCCGAGGTTATCCAAGGGGGATGGCTTCGGTTGACTTTTTTTAAGAACAGGGACGGAAAATAGTGAGAGACTTATATATTTTTAATAAAAAATTTGTTATAATATAATTGGATCCAAAGGAAGAGGATATGTTGCAGTCAAAATAATTAAAGAGACTATTGGCTTGAGAGACTTTTCATCAAGAAAAGTTGTAAGAAAACGATAGGAGTTATTAATAATTGAGCTAAAAGAACAGACGATTTTTCTTGGAGGTGACAATATGGCGAATACATTAGAATATTATCTCTCTAAAGGCTTTGACAGAAAAACTGCTGAATATTTTGCAGGCGGTAGAAAAAGGATTACAAAGGTTAATCCAAACGATGATTTTACTTTAACAATTAGCTTTGACAATGGGGAAAAGAGGCTTTACGATATGCGTCCATTGCTAAAAAAAGGGACAGTATTTGAGCCTTTTATTAAATTGGAGGACTTCCGCCGTGTCTATCTAGATGACACCCATTGCATATCATGGGATATTGATCCGAATGTTGACAGCAGTAAGGTATGGAATAACAAAGTTGACCTTTGTCCAGACAGTTGTTATATTGATAGCATCCCTATAGAGAATATATAAGACTTTCAGTGACCAAATTGGCTTACTGGTAAAGTAAATGAATGACCGAGGTTATCAGAAGATGACTTCGGTTAACTATTTGTAAGAAAAACTTAGCCTGAAGAGAAAAAAGGTTAAGCTTTTGATTTTAAAAATTTAATGTAGTATAATGACTTATATTGTAATATTTTGAGGGGGATTTAAAATGGAATGGACAAAGGATCAAAAAGATGCAATAGAGTCAACGAATGGGACAGTACTTGTTTCAGCGGCAGCAGGATCGGGGAAGACGGCTGTTTTGGTTGAGAGAGTTATACGAAGACTTATAGATAAAAATAATAGAATTGATGCAGATGAGCTATTGATAGTAACATTTACAAATGCAGCAGCAGAAGAGATGAAAGAAAGAATTTTATCGAAGTTATCAGACTTATTAGACGAAAATCCAACGGACAGACATATAAAGCGACAACAGATTTTGATTAACAATGCGCACATAAGCACAGTCCACAGCTTTTGTAGTGATTTGATAAGGGAATATTTCTATAAGGTAAATGTATCGCCAGATTTTAGGATAGCAGAGACATCTGAATTAAATATAATTAAAGAAGAAGCGATTAATAACGTTTTGGAAGACTTGTATAGCCAGCATGATGATTTATTTAACGAAGTAGTAGAATTTTTTAGTCCATCAAGGAATGATGAAGAATTTGTTAAGACTTTGTTTATGATATATGAATTTTTATTATCGATACCATTTAAAGAGGAATGGATAAAGAATAAACTAGATATGTATAGTTCATTTAAAAGTATAAAAGAAAGTAAATGGGGGGACATAATTTTTTCATATGCTGAAGAAGTAGTTGAAAATTGTATTAAGATGAATGAAAGATTTATAAAAAGTATATGCAAAAGTTATGAGATTAAATGCGCATATTACGAATCATTTACTTCGGACAAGCATATGTTATCGAATCTTTTACAATTTATAAAGAATAAAGAATGGGACAATGTGCACAATTTGCTAATAAGTTTTAAATTTTTACCATTGAAAGCATTAAGGGGATATGATGACAATTTAATTAAAGATCAGATATGTGACGGCAGGAAGATAATAAAAGACGAGATAGAAAGATTAAAGAAAATTTTTATACAGGATGAGTATAGCAATGCAAAGGATATATCTTATTTATCTAAGATGATAGAGAAATTATTAGAAGTGACTTTATTATTTGACAAAGAGTTTAATAGATTGAAAGATGATAAGAATATTTTAGATTTTTCAGACTTAGAGAGATACGCATTGGACATATTGATAGATAAAAAAGAGAATAAGTATGTAAAGTCAGAAGAGGCTAGAGAGATATCTAGCAAATTTAAAGAAATAATGGTCGATGAGTACCAGGACAGCAACAAGATTCAAGATTCTATTTTTAGAGCCCTGTCAAATGGTGAAAAAAACTTATTTATGGTAGGGGATGTCAAGCAAAGCATATATGGATTTAGAAATTCGGAACCGGGACTATTTCTGGCAAGAAAGAACTCTTATGAACTTTATGATAAAATGAATGACAATTACCCATCTAAGATAATACTTGATGGAAACTTTAGAAGTAAGGAGAATATAATAGACGCAGTTAACTTTATATTTTCTCAGATAATGTCTAAAGAAGTGGGAGACATAGATTATACAGACGAAGAAAAGCTTGTATGTTTGTCCAAGAGTCAATCTGATGAAAGCGATGTAGAGTTTTCTTTAATAGAAATGCAGGACAATGACATGGATGAAGTAGAGGCAAAATACGTATGCAGCAAGATAAAAAAAATGATAGAGAATAAATATTTAATAAAGAGTGGCGACGAATATCGACCAGTTACTTACGGGGATTTTTGTATACTTTTAAGGAACTTTAACGAACATGCAGACATTTTTGAAAAATATTTAAAAAGTCATAGTATTCCAGTTGTATCAAAGACATCGAAGAGTTTTTTAGATTCATTTGAAGTAAATATAATATTATCATTTTTAAAGGTAATAGATAATCCGATAGACGATATTTCAATAATATCTATCTTAATGAGTCCTATATATGGTTTTTCTCCGGATAAATTAAGCATAATTAAGGACATGGATAACGAAAATTTATATTTTTCAATAAGAGATATGGCAAGCAGTGACGAAGATTGCAATAAGTTTATAAATGATTTAAAAAAGTATAAAGATTTAAGTGAACGCATGTCTGTATACAGACTTATATTAGAAATATTGAATAATACAGGATACGAGTCAATTATACAAGTTATGGGAGATAAAGAAATAAGAATAAATAATTTAAGATTATTTATAGACTCTGCTAAGAATTATGAAAGCGTTGGCAACAATGGGTTGAGTCCTTTTTTGACTTTCATAAATAAAGTGAAAAATTACAAGACTTCTCAACTATCTTCAGGCTCATCGATAAGTGGAACTAATGCAGTGAAAATAATAAGTATCCACAAGTCAAAGGGATTAGAGTTTCCTATTTGTATTTTAGGAGGATGTTCAAGAAAATTTAATAAACAATTGAATGATATGATAATTAATGATAATCTAGGAATCGGCCTGAAACTAAATGATATAGAAAGAATGATAAAATATGATACTATTACACGCTTGGCTTGTTTGATTGAAGAGGAAAAGAGACTATTTTCAGAAGAATTAAGAGTTCTTTATGTGGCTTTGACAAGAGCAAAGGATAAATTGATAATGGTCACGAGCATTAAGCGCAGTGGAAGTAATTTGTTGAATAGATTGAAATCAGACTTGATAGATAATAATAAAATATCGCCGTATACTGTCAAGAAAGCGCAAAGTTTTTCAGATTGGATAATAATGTGCTTGCTAAGACATGAAAATTCTGAGGATTTGAGGGAATTTTTTAATTTTGATGATAGTTTTGTCATTCCATCGAAGGGAAGAATTAAAATAAATATCGTAAAGTGCGACGATATAACTGAAGAACTATTGGAAGATGATGAAAAAAATGTGAATTATGACAAGGAAGAAATAGAAAATGTAGTGGCTGAAATAGAAAAAAGAATTAACTTCGATTATCATATGAAGGATTTATCAGGAATTCCATCGAAATTGACAGCCGGTGAGTTGGCTAAAAAGAATAATCAGGAGGCTTGTGTCTTGGAAAGACCCAGGTTTAAAAGAAATGAGGGAAGGTTGAGTCCGACAGAAAGAGGAACGGCATTTCATTTGTTTTTACAATATGCTGACTATCGTAATGCAATCGTTGATATAAATAGAGAAATAGATAGATTGATTAACGAGGGATTTATAACAGTTGAGCAGGGCGCTTTATTAAATATCAATAGTTTAAATAAGTTTTTACATAGCGATTTGGTGGGCAGAATGATAAAGTCTAAAAATTGCAATCGTGAATATAAATTTAGTATAGATATGAATTTGTCTCAGCTGGGTTATGAATTTGATGAACAAATGTCTCAAGAAACTGTCGTCATCCAGGGAGCAATAGACATGTTTTTTGAAGAGGATGACGGTTTTGTTATAGTTGATTATAAAACGGATAGAATTAATGATCTGGAAGAACTTGTTGATAAGTATCAGGAACAATTAAGCATCTATAAGTATGCATTGGAAAAGATAAAAAATAAATCTGTTAAAGAAAGTATAATATATTCTTTATATAATAATGCAGAAATATTAATATGATTACTATTTTGACTAATTTTCAAAAAGAAGCATTGAAAAATAATATTTTAATTGTTATAATGTATAATATATTTTAAGGGGTTGTTTTAAGTGGAACTTAATAAAATGCTTGACGACGAAAATGAAGAACTGTTAAACTTTAATCACGGGAAAAACTATAAGTCATATGAATATATGGGATCTCATATATATGAAAGAAATGATGTAAAGGGAACTGTATTTAGAGTTTGGGCTCCGAATGCTAGAAGTGTTTCAGTTGTTGGAGATTTTAACGACTGGGACAGAAATGTAAACAAAATGCACAGAATCCCTGACAGTGGGGTTTGGGAATGCTTCATTTCTGATGAATTGGAAAGATATTCTTTATATAAATTTAGCATTGAATCAAATATTGGAGAAGTATTTTTAAAATCGGATCCATATGCTTACCATTTTGAAACAAGACCTAACAACGCCTCTAAGATTTATGATATAGATGACTTTATTTGGAATGATGAAGATTGGATGAGAAAGAGAGAAAAGAAGAATCAATATGACAGCCCGATGAATATATATGAAGTGCATTTGGGATCGTGGAAAAGAAATGACAACGGAGAGTTTATGTCTTACAGAATGATAGCAGATGAGCTTGTGCCATATGTGAAAGAATTGAATTATACTCATATAGAAGTAATGCCAATTACAGAATATCCACTAGATGACTCCTGGGGATACCAAGTGACAGGCTACTTTGCACCTACGTCGAGATATGGGACACCAGAAGACTTCGTTTATTTTATAAATAAATGCCATAATGCAGGCATAGGAGTAATAGTAGATTGGGTGCCGGCACACTTTCCCAAGGATAGTCACGGATTGGCTAAGTTCGATGGAACATGCTGCTACGAATATGTAGACTTTAATAAGGCAGAGCATAAGGAATGGGGGACACTTGTATTCGATTATAGCAGATATGAAGTAAAAAGCTTCTTAATATCAAGCGCAGTTTTCTTATTTGATAAGTATCATATAGACGGGCTTAGAGTGGATGCAGTCGCATCGATGCTATATTTGGATTATGGAAGGAATAGTGAGAACTGGACTAAGAATATTTACGGCGGGAAAGAGAATCTAGAAGCAATTGACTTCTTGAAAGAACTTAATGAAGTGATATTTAAATTCTTTCCATATGCTTTGATGATCGCTGAGGAATCAACATCTTGGCCAATGGTATCGGGACCTACGTACAGTGGAGGGTTAGGATTTAATTATAAATGGAATATGGGATGGATGAATGATATACTGAAGTATATATCGACTGATCCAATATATAGATCCTATAACCACAAGTGCATAACTTTCTCGCTTTTTTATGCTTTTTCAGAAAATTTTATACTGCCTATATCGCATGATGAACTTGTATATGGGAAAAGATCACTGCTGAATAAAGTGCCTGGTAGCTATGAGCAGAAATTTGCTTCAGTTAGATTGTTTATATCATATATGATTGCACATCCAGGTAAGAAATTGACGTTTATGGGTACGGAATTTGGACAATTTAGTGAGTGGAACTTTAAACAGGGATTGGATTGGATGCTATTTGATTATGAGTCTCATAGAAAATTGAATGAATTTTTTAAATCGATTAACAAATTTTATCTTGACAACAGCCCATTGTGGGAGATAGACTTCTCTTGGAATGGTTTTGCATGGATATCTAATGATGACTATTTGCAAAATGTGATAAGTTTTAGAAGAATAGATAAGTCTGGTAATGAAGTGATAGTGATTTGTAACTTTTCATCAGTTAAAAGGGAGAAATATAGAATAGGTGTGCCACGTGCAGGGACCTATAAGGAAGTTTTTAATTCTGATGATGAACTATTTGGTGGAAGTGGTATAAAGAATGATAAAGTACTATCTGATGATGTCTTGATGCATGGGTATCAAAATTCTATTGAGATTACTCTGCCACCTTTATCAACTATATTTTTAAAAAGGAGGTTGTAATTATGATATTGAAACAAGAAGTAGTAGCAATGTTATTGGCAGGAGGGCAAGGCAGTAGATTAGGAATCCTGACAGAAAAAGTAGCAAAACCGGCAGTGCCTTTTGGGGGAAAGTATAGAATTATTGACTTTCCATTATCAAACTGTATAAACTCAGGAATAGAAGCAGTGGGAGTGTTGACGCAGTATCAGCCATTGGTATTAAATGAATACATCGGGAACGGCCAACCGTGGGATTTGGATGTGATGCATGCAGGAATACAGATACTGTCACCATACCAGAAGATAGGGGGAGCAGATTGGTATTGCGGGACAGCAAATGCAATATATCAGAACTTGGATTATATAAATAGATATAACCCTGACTACGTATTGATATTATCAGGGGACCATATTTATAAAATGGATTACTCAAAGATGCTATACTTCCATAAGAAAAGAGGAGCAACGTGTACAATTGCATCGATAAACGTCCCAAAGGAAGAGGCAAGTAGATTTGGAATACTTAGGACTGACGATTTGGATAAAATATTAGAATTTTATGAAAAACCGAAGAATCCGATAAGCACAAAGGCGTCTATGGGAGTCTATATCTTTAATTGGGAGACATTGAGAAAGTATTTGATAGAAGATAATAAAAATGATAAGTCAAGTCATGACTTCGGGAAAGATGTAATACCGTTTATGTTGCATAATGGAGAGAAATTATATGCATATCCATACAGTGGCTATTGGAAGGACGTAGGAACATTAGAAAGCTTGTGGGAAGCTAATATAGATTTGTTGACAGACTCTAGAAAAATTGACTTGAGCGACAACTCATGGGAAATATATTCTGGCAACCCGGTAGTGCCACCTAGCTATATAGCATCGGGAGCTAAGATTTCGAACTCGATTGTGTCAGAAGGATGTAATATATATGGAAATATAGACTTCTCAGTTGTCTTTCCAAATGTGGAAATTGGCAAGAATTCGACAGTGAGAAATACAATTTTAATGCCGGGCGCTACAATAGGTGAGAACTGTGTCATAGAATATTCAATAATTGCTGAGGATGCAGTAATAGGAGATAATGTCATTATAGGAGGCACTCCATCAACTGTAAGAAATGACTGGGGATTAGTAGTTGTTGGGAGCGGAAGAACAGTCGGAAGTAATATGGTTATTAAGCCTAATTCTATTATTGATAAAGATATAGGAGGTGGACAAAGTGAAAGGGAATAATGTATTAGGGATAATATTTGCAAATTCTAAAGATGAATCATTGAGAGAATTGACGGGTATTAGAGCTTTTGGATCAATCCCATTTGGCGGGAAGTACCGGCTTATAGATTTTGTACTTTCTAATATGGTAAATTCTAAAATTAGAAAGATTGGAATAGTAACTAAAAGAAATTATCAATCATTGATGGACCATTTGGGTTCGGGCAAGTACTGGAATCTGTCAAAACAAAGGGGAGGCTTGTCTATTTTACCTCCTTTTAGCGAGGGGAATGGAAATTTTGATAACAAAGTGAAAATGCTTTATGAAATAAAGGGGTTTTTGGAAAGATCAAAAGAAGAATATGTATTAATCTCGGATTGCGATGTGATATCTAATATAAACTACGACGAAATTATAAGAAATCATATAGAAAATGAAGCAGATATTACTTTGATATATAAAAAAGCTTTGTTGCCTAAGAAATTAGTTAATCCTATGGTACCATTGGTGAACGAAGACAATAGAGTTATAGATATAATCATAGGGACGGATTACAATAACTCTTGCAACTTTTTATTGGATATGTATCTGATCAATAAGAACCTTTTAATAAAATTGATAACTGATTGCATAAATAGTAATAGATTTGACTTTAGAGATGATATAATATATTCGAGCGTAAATAAATATAATGTGTTTGGCTATGAATTGATAGGTGAGTCATATATAATATGCTCGGTTGATACGTATTTTGATGCCAATATGGCACTTATGTCTAAAGACGTCAGAAGTAAAATATTTGATAAGAATAGACCAATCTATACTAAGGTTAAAGATGATATGCCAGCAAGATATGGAGGCGAAGCAATAATAAATAACTCGCTTATATCAAACGGTTGTAAAATAAATGGATGTGTAGAAAATAGTATATTGTTTAGAGGCGCTGAGATAAAAAAAGGAGCAAAAGTATCAAATTGTATATTGATGGACAATGATATAATAGAATCAAATAGTGATCTAAGTTATGTTATAGCAGATAAAAATATTAAATTTGGAGAGAATAAGTCGATAAGAGGTCTTGAATCATTTCCAATTTATATAAATAAATCAACTGTAATATAAGGATATCTAATGATAAGGATAGGTGATTTTATCTTGAAATGTTTATTTTGTACATCAGAGTCTAGCCCATTTGCTTTGACGGGAGGACTTGGTGACGTATCTGGATCTTTGCCTAAGGCTTTGCAAAGATCGGGGAAAGTGGACTGTAGAGTAGTGATGCCGTTGTATAAGAATATACCTAGCATTTTTAGAGAAAATATGGAATATGTCACGGATTTTAACGTGAGTTTATCATGGAGGAACCAAAATTGTAAACTCTTTAAATATGTATATGAGGGAGTTACTTATTACTTTATAGATAGTTTGTATTATTTTAATAGAGAAGGACTATATGGATATTATGATGACGCTGAAAGATTTGCTTTCTTCTCTAGGGCTGTATTGAGTATGATTGATAATATGAATGTAGACTTTAAACCAGATATTATACATTGCAACGACTGGCAGACAGCTTTGATACCAGTCTATATAAATGTTGAGTACAGGTTTAAGGAATCGTTTAGAGGAGTTAAGACTATATTTACAATCCATAACCTGCAATATCGAGGAGTTTACGGAAAAGAGATATTGGGAGACGTTTTGGGGATATCTTATGACAATCTGCCTATACTTGAATTCGATGGGAATGTAAATTTTGTGAAGGGCGCTATCGAAACGTCTAATTTTTTAACGACCGTTAGCCCAACGTATGCAAATGAATTGAGAGACCCTTACCTGTCTTTTAATCTTAGTAGCGTTATAGAAAGACATTGTGGGAATTTTGTTGGAATATTGAATGGAATAGATAACTTTATTTACAATCCGGCTACAGATGATAAGATTTATCATAATTATTCTGTAGATAATATGGATATGAAAGCAAGCAATAAAAAAGAATTGGCAAAGAGATTGAACCTGGATAACTACGATTTGCCAATGATCGGAATGGTCACTAGATTGACTTCCCATAAGGGAATAGACTTGGTTTGTGATGTATTTGATAGAATTATGTCAGAAACTAATGCAATATTTGTTGTCTTGGGCTCCGGAAATGAAGGATATGAAAGATTTTTTAGAGAAAAGATGATGAATTATAGGGGAAGAGTATCCTCTTGCTTTGGCTTTGTGGATGAATTGGCAAGAAAAATATATGCAAGTTCAGATATATTTTTGATGCCATCTGAAAGAGAACCATGTGGGATATCACAGATGATTGCAATGAGATACGGATCGGTACCGTTGGTTAGGAGTACGGGAGGATTAAATGACTCCGTTGAAACTGGAGATGAAAGTTTTAATACTGGCTTTTCGTTCTGGGACTATAATTCAGAAGCTTTATTGATGACTTTGAAATATTCTTTAAGTAAGTATGAAGATAAGATGTATTGGAATGAGTTAAAGAAGAGAATTATGAGAGTAAATAATGACTGGAGCGTATCGGCAAAGAATTATATAGACCTGTATAACAATGCTATAAAGAGTTAATAAAATATGCATAGCTTTTGATGATTAATCTTTAGCTATGCATGTGTTTTTGTATATATGTTATTAATTAGTTTTGATTCGGCCCTTATTGATTATGTTGTTGCCCTTGCTGTTGTCCTTGTTGTTGCTGTGCTGGTTGTACAGGTTGCCCAGGCTGTCCTTGCGGTTGCTGTACTAATTGTACTGGGTTCCCTGGTAATGGCTGCTGCGCTTGTTGCATTGGTGGGAACATTATCATGTTTTGCCCTGGTAGTGGACCTAATGGTTGTACCGGTTGCCCAAATTGCCCTTGTTGTTGCTGTGCTGGTCGTGCCATTTGCCCAAGTTGGCCTAAGTATTGCTGTATTGGTCGTACCACTTGCCTTTGCTGCCCTTGCGGCTGCTGTGCTTGTTGCATTGGTTGCCCAGGCTGCCCTTGAGGTTGCTGTACTAATTGCACCGGTTGCCCTAGCTGCCCTTGCGGTTGCTGTACTAATTGCACTGGTTGCCCAAATTGTCCTTGTTGTTGCTGTGCTAATTGCATTGGTTGCCCAAATTGTCCTTGCTGTTGCTGTGCCATCATCGGGGGTAGTGCCATTATTTGAATTACCTGCCCTGGTAAGATTACTTGTTGACCTATCATCGGTAATTGAAGCCAGGGAACTGGTCGTATATATCCAGCTTGCATTTGCGGTGGCTGTTGCCTTTCTTGTGGTATTGGCTGTTGCGCTGGCCTTTGCTCCTGTTGCCTTTTCTGCTGCTGATGTTTTTCCTCTGCTTCTCTCTTCATTCTTGCTTGGTATTCACTTAGTTTCTTGAATGGGGCAGAAAATTTATTGGAACAAAGATATAAGTTGCCATCTTTTAAGAAGTCCTTTAATTTGTAATAAGCAAATTCATCCTTAAATATCTTTTCTAATACCTGCATGTCACCTTCTGTTGATGGTATCTCACTAGGTTCTTGTATTTTTCCATTTATTACTACATTTCTGTTCGAAGTTTTAGCTAAATCTAAATTTTCATCATAATATTTAGAAATTAAGAAGCTGTATTTAAATGGTTGGTTATCTATTTCAAATGTGTTGTCCATGAATTCATCAAGTCTCTGTGCAGATATGTAATGCTTGAGAACTTCTTGATATATCTCCCCATCCCTGTGCATTATCTTGATTGAAGGAGCTCTCTTATATTCTGATACGTCTCTAATTATTTTTATTACTTTGCCAATATTAAGCCAAGAAAACTTTAATATGCTTGGATATAGTATGTATGTTTCATCATCCACTTTTAATATTCTCATATCTTTGAAGTTCTCTTTAGTTATTCCACCGATTAAATAGAACTTAAATCTCTCTAGAGAAGTGTCTTCAGGATCAAATTCTTCTAAAGACTTAGTAGGCATAAAGTTATAGTTGCTATTGATAATTGATTTCCAGTTATCATTAAAAATGCTGCTGCTCTTTATGACGAAATCAAACTTTCTGTCTAAGTTGCCATACCTAGCTAATACTTCTTCTTTAGGCATATCAAAAAATGCTGACGATAGGATGTCGTTGATTAAGAAGTTCTTATAACTATCTCTGCCTTTAAATCTAAATTCAATTGTGCTTCTCCAAAACTTATCATATGGTAATATATTTCTACCGTCGGAAGACATAATGTCTTTTTTTATTTGCATTTCGAGTGCTTCTGATATTTTTTGACCCTCTATTGAACTTAAATCGATAAACATGCCTTCATTGTCTGAATTACTTAGGTAATTGATGCAATTGTCTGCCATGTTTTTTAATTGGAATGTTAAATTCTTGCTAGAATAACGTTGCCCCATGATTAATTTATCTAACCTGGGATATGCTAAGTAGACCTTTTCCCCGTCTCTGCTTGGTAATTCTAAAAACTTTAACTCTCTAACATCGATCCCGAATCCTTTTACAATGCTAAGTATTATCTTGTATTTCTTCTCTTTTTTGTTTTCAAAATCTTTCGATCCCTTTACAACTTTCCTAACTTGCTCTTCGTCTGTTTCTATATGCTTCTTGCTGTGGTCTAAAATTTCTTTATAAGTTGTAAATAACCCGTCTAAAATTTTGACTTCAGTATTCCAAAATTTTAAAATGCTTGGAATTTGTTCAAGCCCTTCGTTAGAGTTTAGGTTCTTTAAAGCAGCCGTTATTATACTAATGTTTGCTAGATCCGTTAAGTTCAAAGAATTAGCAGTTCTGAACTTTACTTGACTATTTTCAATACCTTCAATACTCGTTAAAGTTTCCATTGAATTTAAGTCGATATCCTTCAAATTCATAGACTTTCCTTGGCCTATAGTTGGATATGCTATTAAAAACTGAGGTTCTTTTTCATTGGATGGTAGCCTTACAAAGCTTAATGAAGGAGCTTTCCTGCATGCATCAAGATTTGAGCAAATAATCCTTACGTTTTTTTTATGATTTTTATCAATTATTTCATACGGAGAATGCCTATCAATGTAAAAATTCTGATCTTGTGCAGCTTGTTCCATTTGTACTTGTTGCGGTGCATTATTAAACATCACTTGTTTCCTTCCTTTTCTAATATTTTTAATATAAAATTATAACTTTATCAGTATATCATACAAATACATATATTACAAGCAGTCACTTCTTACTAAAAAATAAAATTGGGATAATGTGCATTAATACATGATTGTTATTAATAATTTATATCGAATTACTACAAAAAAAGATTAAAATTTATGCATGGATGAATATTTTAGGATAAAATATTGTAAAATGGATTGACTGTATGATATAATAAGTATAAAAATAATTATGACTGGAAGGTGCACATGTGAAAAAGTGTTTGACATTAGCAATGACTTTAATGCTATTGGGTGGAGGATATAATCATTCCAATGGAAGTTCGTTTTGGACGACTAAAAAGGTACTTGCATCAGGTTTCTTTATAGCTTCTATTTCAGGATATTTCTCATACAAATTGGCTGAAACGGATTACTTTAAGTTAAAAGAAAGGAAGGAAATAAGACTGACAGATGACTACGAATTTAGAAATATGTTAGCAGAAGATGACTTTTTTTATAACATTGGTTATGATTACTCTGACAAGTTGTTGAAAAATGACATAAAGAAATTGGAATTTGAAGGGGAATTTGATGTTAATTGCCTTAAAAATTTAAATGCGATTATAAATAATACTTACGCATTTGTTGATACGACGGATGCATTTTCTTCAAACAAAGAGGCTATGTTAATAGCAAGTAAGCTAAAAAGTAAGAAGATCTTAATAAATCAAATGATTTCGGAATCGTATAAGGAGAATTTAAGATTGGATTACCTAAAGGGAGTTGTTTCAGAAGTAAATGATCTGTTTTTTAGATTGACAAACATTCTTGACCAAATAGTATGCGAGTGATTAAAAAATATCAAAAATGTTATACTGGCTACAAAAGAAGCATGACAAATTGTATTCTCTAACTATTGACAAATTGAAAAATAATTGATAAAATTAATTAGAAACGACCACGCACACTCGTGACTTTAGTAATGAGTTAGTGGAAGAACCGTAGGAACTACGGGGATAGCTTGGTAAATATCTTTCCGTTAGGAGAGAGTTCCCAAGAACCCTGCGACTTTAGTCGTGGGAGGTTCAGACAATAACGAGGAACCGTGAGATATGCGGGGAATTAATGCTATCGAGTGAAAATCGACAGCAAAATAGTTAAAAAAGAACAGCGTTGTCTATCGAGGAAATACGAAGACTTAAAAAAAGCGCAACAAAAAGAATAGAAAGAAAGGAGAAGTTACTCGGCAAAGTATTCAGAAACAAGTCAAGGGTACGAAGGTTTTATAAGTGCGTACTAGTGACTTAGTCGAGAATTTGATACTGTGATGTGCAAGGGGGCTTGTGATTAATAGGCCTGAATTAAAAAAAAGTATGCACGAGTGAGCAGTGGGGAATGTTTATAAAGACTTTCATTTCTCGATGTTGATGTATTTGTCCATATTTTGAGTAGCAGGCGCTATTCGATAAGAAATTATCTATGAATAGCTAAACTTTATATGTTATCAGCAGGAGATTTTCGAAATGGTATTACCTTTGAAATGGATGGTAATGTTTATTCTATAATAGAATTTCAACACGTTAAGCCGGGCAAAGGGGCTGCATTTGTTCGTACAAAGATTAGAAATGTAATTACGGGAAGTGTTACTGAAAAGACATTTAATCCGAGTGACAAGTACCCTACAGCTTTCATTGAGCGTAAAGAGATGGAATATCTATATAACGATGGCAATCTATATTACTTTATGGATACAGAGACATATGAGCAAATGCCAATAAATAAAGAAATTTTAGGAGATGGCTTTAAATTTGTGAAAGAAAACATGGTTTGTAAAGTATTGTCTTACAAAGGTAATGTATTTGGAGTGGAACCGCCTTTATTCGTTGAGTTGACAGTGACAGAAACAGACCCAGGATTTAAAGGAGATACAGCTACGAATGCAACTAAACCAGCTGTTTTAGAAACTGGAGCAGAAATTAAGGTTCCTTTATTTATAGATCAAGGCGAATGTATTAGAATTGATACTCGTACAGGAGAATATATCGAGCGTGCATAGTTTTGATAAATATCTTTCCGTTAGGAGAGAGTTCCCAAGAACCCTGCGACTTTAGTCGTGGGAGGTTCAGAGATAAAGATTGAAATTTAGATAATTACGTAAATTACAAGGGAGGAGAACTACTCGACTAAATTGTCTAGAGTAGGAAATTAATATGAATATAAATGAAAAAGCTGCTTATATCAGAGGTTTAATGGAAGGTCTAGATTTAGACTATGAAAAGAAAGAAGTAAAAATCATCAATGCACTAGTAGACTTAGTTGAAGAAATGGCAACAGAAGTTGACGAACTTGGAGAAATGCATGAAGAACTTTGCGAACGTGTTGATGAAGTTGATCAAGATTTAGCAGCAGTTGAAGATATATTGTATGGCGATGATGAAGACTTGGACAACGAATGCGAATGTGATGACGAGGACGAGTATGAGTATATGACAGAGTGCCCGACATGTGGAGAAAAGATTTGCTTAAATGAAGAACATCTTAAGAGTGAAGACTTCGAATGTCCAGGTTGTGGAGAAATTTTAGAACTAGATTTCGACGATTGTTGCGAAGGTGATTGCGACTGTGGGTGTCAAGAAGGCAAAGATTGCGATTGCAAAGAGTAATTATAAAGAAAGTTAAGAAAAAGTAATAGAAAATAATATAAAACGATTAAAAAAAGGCAGCCGGGATTCAGATTTTGTTAAAGAATCTCGACTGTTTACTTTTTTTATCTTGATAATTTTTCGTCTATGCTATGTGCGGCTTTCTTTCCTGCTTCCATTGCTAAGATTACGGTTGCGGCACCGCTAACTGCGTCTCCACCTGCAAATATTAAATCTTTACTTGTCATTGAATTTTCATCAATAATTATACAACCATTGTCCTTAGTTGATATTCCGAATGAAGAATCTTTTACGATAGGATTAGGAACGTTGCCTATTGCTATTACTACGCTGTCAACTTCTATTACGAACTCAGAATTTTCTATAGGAATGACACTTTTTCTTCCAGATTCATCAGGTTCTGATAGCATCATCTTAACGCATTTTAATCCGTTTACTTTATTTTGGTTTCCTAATATCTCGATTGGGTTTGATAGTAGCTTAAATTCTATATCTTCTTCCTTTGCATGATTAATTTCTTCTAATCTTGCTGGCATTTCTTTTTCTGATCTTCTATATACTATATAAACATTTTTAGCTCCTAGCCTTTTGGCACACCTAGCCGCATCCATTGCAACGTTTCCGCCACCTATGACAGCAATTGAGTTAGACTTTAGAATAGGAGTGTCATAATTATCTTTGTATGCCTTCATCAAGTTAATTCTCGTCAGAAATTCATTTGCTGAGTATACTCCTATGAGCTGTTCCCCTTCAATTCCCATGAATTTTGGTAGACCGGCGCCAGATGCTATATATATAGCGCTAAAATTTTGATCCCATAGGTCATTTACGGTAAGAGTTTTACCAATAATTGTATTTGTTTCAAACTCGACTCCATTATTTTTCAAGGAATCTATCTCTTTTTCTACTATGTCTTTAGGAAGTCTAAACTCTGGAATGCCATAGCTTAAGACTCCTCCTGGTTTATGAAGTGCTTCGAATACAGTTACGTCATATCCGAGTTTGATCAATTCAGCAGCGCATGTCAATCCAGAAGGGCCAGACCCAACAATAGCTACCTTCTTCCCATTTTTTTCAACTGTTTTCTTAATATTTTCACCTTTTTTATTATTAAAATACCAATCCGCAACAAATCTTTCTAGATATCCTATACCTACTGGTTCACCTTTTATTCCCCTGATACATTTTGACTCACATTGTTTCTCTTGAGGGCAAACCCTGCCGCATATAGCCGGTAAAGCATTGCTTTCAGTTATTGTCATGTAGGCATTCATGTAGTCATCATTTTTAATATAATTTATGAATTTTGGTATGTCGATGTTTACAGGACATCCAGATACGCATGATGGCTTCTTGCATCCGAGGCAACGTGAAGCTTCTTTTTTTGCCAATTCTTCATCATATCCTAAAGAAACTTCAGAAAAATTATGTTGTCTTGTTTCTGGAGACTGTTCTATTGCTTTAGTTTTCTTATTATTGTCATCTTTTTGTTCCTTATTCAAGTATTTTTCTTCTTGTTCCTTGTCTGAGTCGTCCTTTTCTTTATCATCTGTTGATAGATTAAATAAATTACAAGAGTCTTCCCTTTCAATTTTCTCATAAGTCTTTAATCTGTTAATGGTATCGTCAAAATCTACTTCATGTCCATCAAAATCTGGTCCATCTATGCAGGCAAACTTAAACTTGCCATTGACTTTTACACGACATCCCCCGCACATACCTGTTCCATCTATCATAATCGGATTCATACTTACTATAGTCTTTGTATTGAATTCCTTAGTTATTTCGGAGACCGCTTTCATCATTGGTAGTGGCCCTATCGCTATTACTAAATCATATTTGTCATCGCTCAATTTCTTTTTCAATTCTTCCGTGACAAAGCCTTTCTTCCCATAAGATCCATCATCCGTCATCACAACTAAGTCATCGCAGATCTTAGACATCTCTTCTTCAAGTATGATTAAATCTTTGTTTTTAAATCCTGATATAATATCAACTTTATTTGATTTGTCCATTTCCTTAATGGCTTTTGCTTGAGGATATATGATTGCTGTTCCAGTCCCTCCAGCAATTAATAAAAACCTTTTGTATCCTTCAAGATTTGTTGGTTTGCCAAGCGGTCCGACTACATCTTGTATAAAGTCCCCTTCATTTAGTTTATCCAATAGATAAGTTGTCTTTCCAACCTTTTGATATATTATCGTTATTGTCCCTTTCTCTCTATCAAAATCTGAAATTGTTAAAGGGATTCGCTCCCCTGTCTCTGAAATCTTTAAAATTATGAACTGGCCTGCCTTTGCTTTGCTTGCTATCAAAGGGGCATCTATAGTCATGCTTGTCGTCAGGTTATTTAATATTTTCTTACTTTTAATAAAATTCATGCAAGATTCCTCCTTATTATTTAATGCTTGCTAAATAATCATACATTTTCTCGTCAAAAAAATCAAGAGAGAATAAGATTATTCAACATAATTCAAATATGCTTGACTGTTTTTTGGTTTTATTGTACAATAATGTTGTAAAATTAATATGCGATGTGGTGGTTAAATGGTTTTAAAATCATTAGAAATTAAAGGATTTAAGACTTTCCCTGAAAAGACTGTATTGAATTTTGACAAAGGGATCTCAGCGGTAGTAGGGCCAAATGGAAGCGGAAAAAGCAATGTAAGTGACGCAATAAGGTGGGTACTTGGTGAGCAATCAGTCAAGAACCTTAGAAGTTCTAAGATGGAGGACATAATATTTAACGGATCTCCGAAAAAAAAAGCCGCAAGTTATGCTGAGGTTACTTTGACAATAGATAATTTTGACAGGGCATTGAATTTTGATAATGATTTAGTTTCTATAACGAGGAAATATTATAGAAAAGGTGATAGTGAGTATAGGATAAATGATATCACAGTTAGGCTAAAAGACATACATGAGCTTTTCATGGACACAGGTTTAGGACGAGATGGCTATTCTATGATAAGTCAAGGCAAGATAGATAGCATAGTTTCTGCAAGTAGTGAAGACAGACGAGAAATATTTGAAGAAGCAGCAGGGGTATCTAAAATAAAATATAGGAAGCTTGAGTCAGAGAAGAAATTGAATTCGGTTGAAGAAAATTTAGTAAGATTAAAGGATATTTTATCTGAGCTTGAGCTCCGGGTAGGGCCATTGAAGAAGCAGTCTGAAAATGCAGAGCAATACATCTTATACAACGATAAGAAAGAAAAGCTAGAGATTGGCATGTGGCTAGCGACATTAAAGAAATCTTCAAAGGAACTAGAGACATTTTCTAAGAAGATAGAGGAAATAACAAGCAATAATGATAAACTTGACGAGGACATAGAAGGCATTCAGAAAGAGTCGGACGATATATTTAAGAAAATAAATATATATATAAAGAATACAGATGAGATAAGGAATGAAATATCAGGCATAGATTGTAAAATCAACGATATTAAGTCAGATATTTCTATAGCTGAGAATGACATTTTACATAATGAAGAAGAAATTATAAATGTAAATAAAGAAATAATTGAAAATAGTAAGTTTTTAGATAACTTGGATTTGGATATAAATGAACAGGAGAACAATTTGGCAAGACTTAAAAACTTACTAATGGAAAAAGAAAAGCAATTGATTGAGAAAAGGAAAGAAATTTCATCATTAGACGAAAATATAAATAAAATTGATGAAAAAATAAATAATTTAAATGCAGAAGACAAGAAGTTACTTGATAGGATTTCTGAACAGAAATTAAGTGGAGTCACTGCGCAGTCTTCTATAGAGGAAATAAATAATAGAATAAAAGATAATTTATTATCTAAGGCATCAAAAGAGGAAAAAGTAGAGTCATATAGCAAATCTTTATCAGATATTAAAAATAATAAAGAAAAGAATAAAATATCTATAGAAGAGATAACGAATAAAATAAATGGGTACAAGTTGAGCATAGAGTCGAAACAGAATAAATATAACAAATGTAAGGAAAATGCAGACCATCTGTATATAGATAAAGAAGATTTGAATAGAAGAGTGATCATGCTCGAGGATTTGCAAAAGAATTTAGAAGGCTTTTCTGAAAGTGTCAAAATCATAATGAAAGAAGCAAAGAGAGAAAATTTAAATGGAATCCATGGACCGGTTTCTAAAGTGATATCAGTAGAAGATAAATATACCGTTGCAATAGATGTAGCATTGGGCCAGAGTATTCAAAATATAATAGTGGATAATGAGGAAAATGCAAAAAATGCTATAAATTTATTGAAAAATAGAAAGGCGGGAAGGGCAACATTCTTACCTATATCTATTATAAAAGGCAAAGCTATCAATAGAGATTCAATTAAAGTAGGAAAAGGATCGATTGGAATTGCAAGTGAGTTGTGTAGATGTTCTGATATTTATCGAGGAATTATAGATTCATTATTGGGAAGGATACTAATAGTTGATAATTTGAATAATGCATTGAGCATTGCTAAAGAAAACAACTACAGGTTTAGAATAGTTACTTTAGATGGGCAGGTGGTTAATGCAGGCGGATCTTTGACAGGAGGTTCGCATATTCAGAAATTAAATGTGATTGGCAGATCAAATGAGATAGAAAAGTTAAAGAAAGATATGCTACGAATAGGCAAAGAGTTGGATAATAATAGAGAAGAATTGAAAAAATATGAAGAAGAGTTATCAAAATTAAAGACAATGGAATGGGAGCTAAATGTTAATCTAAATGAAGAGAAAGAAAATGGTATGAATATAGATTTATCATATAAGAATATTATTAACAATATTAACTTAGAAAAATCTTTTATTGACCAGATCGATAAAGAAAATGAAGGACTTGAAGCTCGCATAAAGAATTTTGATGATAAAATAAAAGAAAGTAAGTCATTTTTAGATAAAGATGTGTCTTTGAGTGAAGAAATAAAAATTAAATTAAAGGAAAGTAATTCAAAAAAATCTGAGCTTATGTCAGTTTATGAAGCATTGAGCAAAAAAATTCATGATTTTGAAATAGAATTGGTTTCTGTTAGAAAAGAATTTGATTCTGAGAATATGAAATCTGAATTCTTGAAGGGATCTTATACGGACAAAGATAAAAAAATGAACTTTTTGAACGAAAGATTGAATAAGTTGAGACAAGATAATAAAGATTTATCAGAAAATGTATCGTCATATGAAAAAGAACTTGAAAGTTGCTCTAAAAGAAAATTGGAATTAGACAATAAGATAAGCAGTAATTCATCAGGCAGAATGGAACTTGAGAAAAAGTCTACTGAACTTAGAAATAAAGAAAGAGAATTCAACTCATTGAAAGAAACAATCGTCAGAGACCTATCAAGATTGGAAGAAAAGAAGGATAGCCTACAAAAGGATTACGATTCTATTATAACTAAGTTGTGGGAAGAATATGAACTCACTAGAAAACAGGCCGAAATGAATTATGATGAGATATCTGACATACAGGACGGACAAAAACAAGTAAACGATTTGAAAAATAAAATAAAAAGATTAGGCGCAGTTAACCTTGATTCAATAGAAGAATATAAAGAAGTAAACGAGCGGTATACTTTTATGAAGGCTCAAATAGAAGACGTAGATAATTCGAAGAGAGAATTAACAAAGTTAATAAACGAATTAACAAATACTATGCGAAATACTTTTATCGACAAGTTTAATATGATTAACGAACGATTCAAAGAAACCTTTGAAGAATTGTTTGGTGGGGGTAAGGCAAGCTTAGAGTTGACTGTACCAGACGACTATTTGAATTCGGGAATTAAAATTTTGGTGCAACCACCTGGAAAGATTGTAAGCAATATGGAACTTTTGTCAGGAGGAGAAAAAGCTTTAGTGGCAATTTCATTATATTTTGCAATAATGAAGGTCAGCCCTTCACCGTTTTGCGTCTTGGATGAGATAGAGGCCGCTCTTGATGATGTCAACGTGGATAGATTTGCTTCCTATTTGAGTAAAATGAGCGATCAGACTCAATTTATAGTAATAACCCATAGAAGAGGAACGATGGAAGAAGCAGATGTACTGTATGGAGTGACAATGCAAGAGGAAGGAATATCAAACTTATTGAAACTGGATGTATCAGAGATAGAAAAGATTGATAATGCCAGCTGAAACCAATGAAATGGGTAAAAATGGATGATGTCAGTTGATTTTCAAATGACATTATGCTATATTATATTATGAAAATATTAATGAGTATCGGAGTTGATCTATTATGGGTAACCTAGAATCATTTCCAATCAGCGAAGGAATAAACTTCAGATATATAAAAGATTCAAAATTTAAATCTACTAGAATATCTGCTTCAATTTTTTTGCCGTTGGATAAGAAAACTGTATCTTTGAATGCGTTATTATTTCTAATTTTAAAGCATTCATGCAAAAAGTATCCAAGTTTTTTGGAACTCAATAAGAAATTGGAATCTCTTTATGGCGCATCTTTAGATTGCTCTATAAATAAAGTAGGGGAGAACCAAGTCTTTACTATAGTAGCATCAGGCATAGATGACAAATATGTATTAGATGATATGACTATATCAAGAGAATTGTCGGGTTTGGTTTGCAATATCTTATGTTTCCCAGACTTAGAACAAGAAATGTTTAAAAGTAAGATAATAGAACAAGAGCGCAGACAACTGCTTGAAATCTTAGAATTGGAATTCAATGATAAGAGGACGTACTCGAGAAACAGATTGGAAGAATTGATGTGCAAAGACGAACTATTTAGCATTAACAAGTACGGAACAAAAGAAGACATAAATGCTATTACTGGAGAAATGTTAGTTGATGCATGGAAAAACATGTTGAAGACTGCCAAAATAGAGATATTTATGCTTGGAGAATGTACGTGCTATAAAGAAGTTATAGAAGAATTTACAAAGGCTTTTTCAAATATTGACAGAGAGTATAAAGACAATTACAATACGAATGTTATATTGAAGGCTGACGATACAAAGGAATTTGTAGATGAAATGGATGTAGTACAAAGTAAATTGGTAATAGGCTTCAGGGCAGGAACATCAAAACCTAATGAAGATGTAGTAAGCGCAAGAGTGATGACTGCTTTATTTGGAGGGACTCCAAGCTCTAAGTTGTTTTTGAATGTCAGAGAGAAATTAAGCCTTTGTTACTATTGCTCTTCATCTGTTGACCTTGACAAAGGAATTATGGTAGTAGAAAGCGGAGTAGAATCAAAAAATATAGAAAAGGCTAAGAAACAGATTATAAAAGAACTAGAAGATATAAAAAATGGTGATTTTACTGACGAAGATTTAGAAGCGGTTAAGAAACAATTGATAAATAGCTTCATTACGGTGAATGATTACATCGATAGAATGATATATTATTACATTGGGCAGCTATTGTATAAGGATATAAAGTCATTAGATGAAATGGCAGATTTGGTTTCGAAAGTTACTAGAGAAGAAGTAATAGAATCTGCAAGGAAAGTTAGTCTTGATACAATCTATGTATTGAAAAGTAAGTAAGGGAGGGTATAATTATGAATTTGAAAGAAATAAAGAACGAACATGTCTTTGATAAATATTATAAGACAGAACTTCCTAATGGACTTAATGTATATATATATCCAAAGAAAGGATATAACTCTAAATATGTAGTCTTAGGGACTGACTATGGATCAATAAATAGAAAGTTTAAAAAGGATAATGAAATAATTGATATTCCAGACGGAACTGCACACTTTTTGGAACATAAGTTATTTGAAGATGAGGATGGGGATGCGTTCCAGAAGTACGCTTTAACGGGAGCATCAGCAAATGCATATACTTCCTTTGATAAGACTTGCTATTTGTTTTCATGCACTAACAATTTTTATGAGTCATTAAAGATATTATTAAACTTTGTTTATTCTCCTTACTTTACTAAGGAAACAATTGAAAAGGAACAGGGAATAATCGCACAGGAAATAAAGATGTATGACGATGATCCAAATTGGATGGTTTTATTTAATTTGCTTGGAGCAATGTATAAAAACCATTCAGTCAAGATAAATATAGCAGGAAGCGTTGAGTCTATAGCTACTATAGATAAAGAAAAGTTATATGAATGTTACAATGCATTTTATAATCCAAGCAATATGTCGCTAGTGATTGTCGGAGACGTGGATCAAGAAGAAGTTATCAAGCTTATTAACGAAAATATCAAATCCAATGAGAAAATTGATATGAATGTTGAGACTTTGTTTGACGAAGAACCGTATGAAATAGTAAAAGAAGCAGTTAGTCAAGAGATGGAAGTGAGTTTGCCATTATTTGAAATAGGATTTAAAGAAAAGACGAAGGATAATGGTATAACTGTAGAAGATATAGCTAATACATCTATACTATTGGAAATCTTATCATCGAAGACTTCAAGCATGTATCAGAGACTTTTTGAAAGCGACCTTATAAATTTATCATTTTCATCAGAATATTTTGAAGGACCTAATTTCTCATGTGTAATATTTTCAGGGGAATCTAAAGATCCTGATAAAGTTTTTGAAATTATTAAGGAAGAGATAAACATTTTGAGAGAAAAGGGCATCGATCAAGAGACATTTGACATCGCTAAGAAAGCAGTATATGGAGATGCGGTTATGTCTTTAGATGGATGCATGGATATAGGTAATGATTTGATTGACGATGCATTGTCAGGAAGAGAGTATTTTAGTCATATAGACTCGATATTGAATGCAAATTTACAATCTGTTTTATCAAGATTTGAGGAACAATTAGATACAAATAATGCAAGTATATCAAAAATTGTCCCAAAGAATCAAGAATGAGGTGACGATGAACATTATATATCATGTCATGTTTCCTAAATTAGGTTTGAATTTAGATATAAGTCCAATTTGTATAGACTTTAAAGGAATTACTATAAGATATTACGGAATAATATTGGCTATAGCATTTTTATCAGCAATAATTTACGGAATGAAGAGATCAAAAGAGTTTGGGATTAATAAAGATGACCTGATGACTTTAGTTTCTTACGCTTTGATTGCGGGCATAATAGGAGCGAGACTATTTTATGTCATATTTTATCCATCTGATTACTATTTGGTTAACCCGAGTAAGATTTTTTTAATAAATGAAGGCGGATTGGGAATCTACGGTGGACTAATATTAGCAATATTGATAAGCATCCCATTGGCAAAAGCAAAGAAAATTAACGTTTTGTCATTGTTGGACTTGTCTTCTTTAGGATTTTTAATAGGTCAAAGCATAGGTAGATGGGGAAACTTCTTTAATCAAGAGGCATATGGAAATAAAACAGACTCATTGTTTGGCATGATGAGCGAGGGCACTGGAGGGGTTCCGGTGCACCCATGCTTCTTATATGAGTCAATTTGGTGCGCATTAGGCTTCACGATTTTACATATTATAAGCAAGAAACATAAGAAATATGATGGGCAGATCTTCCTAATGTATTTATCTTGGTACGGGTTTGGAAGATTTTTTATAGAGTCGTTAAGACAAGACAGCCTAATGATTCCATTTGTCGAACTAAAAGTATCACAGGTCATCTCTATATTAATATTTATTACATCTGTATCGATATTATTTATCAAAAATAAGATAAGAAAGGAATTTATCAAGTATGAATAGGTATAAATCAAGGGAGCAAGCATTTATTTTTATATTTGAAAAGATATTCAATAACGAACCAGTAGAAGAATTGATAGAATTGGCAAGAGAAGAGAGAATAGAAGACGAAGTGAGTGAGTATGCTCAAAGAGTATTTAGAGGGGTTTATAGCAACTTAGATAAGATAGATGATTTAATAAATAATAATACTAATGGATGGAAGTTTGACAGATTAGCAAAACCGACTTTAGCAATATTAAGATTAGCTATTTACGAGATACTATTTGAAGACGATATTCCAATTAATGTAGCAATCAATGAAGCAATTGAATTATCAAAGAAGTATTGCGATACTAAAGATTCATCATTTATAAATGGAATTTTAGGAACAATAAGCAAAAGTATAGAGAAAAATTAACAGAAGATAGACAATTATTAATCAAAAGAAAGTATTAGTTAGCAGGAAGGAGGCTCGCCTTATGGCGGGAGCGAACCTTTTCTAGACCTGGGTATTGAAGGGTTAGATTAATCTTCGCTTATTTTAGATGAATTTAGGGATAGATACGAGTAATTATACTACTTCGGTAGCATTATATGAGGGAAATGAGATATATCATTACAAAAAATTACTTCAAGTTAACGATGGGAGACTTGGATTAAGGCAAAGTGAAGCTGTGTTTGGACATATAAAGTCAATTAATGAAGTTTTTGATAAAGCGGTGAGAAATTTTGATTTGACTAACTTAAAATCAATCGGAGTGTCAGTAAAACCAAGAGATATAGAAGGATCATACATGCCATGCTTTTTGGTAGGGAAGAGCATAGCTAACATCATAGCATCAGTACTCGATATAGAGTGCTATGAGTTCTCACATCAGGCAGGGCACATTGTCTCGGCATTGCATTCTGTTGATAGATTAGATATATTGGACAATCAGTTTATAGCTTTCCATGTGTCAGGGGGAACCACTGAAGCACTTTTAGTTACGCCCGATCGAGAAAGTGTGATAAAAACCGAAATAGTATCAAAAACTTTAGACTTAAATGCAGGTCAAGTTATCGATCGAGTAGGGAATATGTTAGACTTTCCTTTCCCGTCAGGCAGATACATAGACAACCTTTCGAAACAATCTGAAAAAGAGTTTAAAATTGTACCATGTATTAAGGGAAATGACTGTTGCCTTTCAGGAATAGAAAACAAATGTGCTAACATGAGAGAGTCATTTAAGGACGAGGATATAGCAAAGTATGTAATAGATTACATTTTGATTACTCTTGATAAGATATGTGAGAAATTAATAACAAAGTATGGCAATATGCCTGTGGTTTTTTCGGGAGGAGTAATGTCAAATAGTACGATAAGTGAAAAACTATCGAAAAAATATAATGCGCTATTTGCAAGTCCAGAGTTTTCATCAGACAATGCAGCAGGAGTCGCTATATTGTCTAAGATAAAGCAGGAAAAGATGAGCTAAAGTAAGTAAAGATATTTTAATAGAAAGGATAAAGGAAGCGTTTACTTTAAATAGAGACAACGAAGTTTACAATTCTTAAATATATTATGAGCTTTGATTATGCAATAACAGTATCTCAATTGAATTTTTATATAAAATCTATATTCGATGGGAATGACAACCTAAGAAAAATATTATTAAAAGGAGAAATATCTAATTACTGTGATCACTATAAGACAGGCCATATTTACTTCTCGTTGAAAGATGACAATAGTCTTGTTAAAGCTGTTATGTTTGCAAGACAGGCACGACAACTAAATTTTAAACCTGATAACGGTATGAAAGTAATATTGAGCGGAAGAGTATCAATTTATGAGGCAACAGGACAATATCAAGTTTATGTGGACAGCATGCAACCAGATGGTGAAGGCGAGTTGAGTTTGCAATATGAAAGATTGAAAAAGAAATTATATGAAGCAGGACTATTTGATGAAAGTAGAAAGAAACCTTTGCCAAAGTATCCACTTAAAATAGGAATTATAACGTCTACTTCGGGAGCGGCTGTGCATGATATCAAAAACATTTTGAAAAGAAGATATCCGATTGCAGAATTAGTAATATGCCCTACGTTGGTTCAAGGATATGAAGCCCCAGCTGACATAATTAGATCAATACAGAAATTGAATGAAATTGATGGCGTAGATGTGATAATATTAGGGCGTGGGGGAGGATCTATAGAGGATTTGTGGGCGTTCAATGAAGAAACTGTTGCATATGCTATAAGTAGGTCCAGAATTCCAATAATATCAGCTGTAGGACATGAGACAGATTATACTATTTCGGATTTCGTTGCAGACAAAAGGGCATCAACGCCATCGGCTGCGGCAGAGATAGTTGCACCAGAACTTGATAGTATTGCTAGAAATATAGATATAAATCTAAAAGCAATAAAGACAAATATAAATAACATGTATTCGATAAAAAAATCTTATTTACCATTGCTAATTGATAAGATTATAAAGAATTCTAATTACGTATTTAAAGAAAAGGAAGCAAAATTAAAAGAGGTTAATAAAAAGATTTATCTGGATACAGAAAGAAGGATAAATGATATACAGAACAAGCTTAAATTTAGTTTAGATAAGATAGAAATAATGAATCCTATTAGAGTTATGTCAAAGGGCTATTCTATGACATTCAAAGGGAAGGAAATTTTAAAGGGAACAGAGAATGTAAAGATAGGAGACGAAATAAAAACTAAGTTTAATGATGGAATTATAATAAGTGAAGTAAGGAAGGTTATGAATGGCAAAGAAGATTAATTTTGAGACGGCAATGAACAGGTTAGATGAAATAGCTAACATAATGGAGCGGGGAGAAGAATCATTAGATACATTAGTGAAATTGTATGATGAAAGTATAAAATTGTCTGCATATTGTTATAAGGAACTAAGCGAAGCAAAGCAAAAGATAAGTATTTTATCTAAAGAATCTAACTTCGATGACGAAAATGATGAAGACAGTAAAGAGTTTTGATAAATATCTTTCCGTTAGGAGAGAGTTCCCAAGAACCCTGCGACTTTAGTCGTGGGAGGTTCAGTTGATGGAAATATTAATAATGAGAAAGGGGAAAAGATTACTTTGAAAGATATTTTATTTTCTGATATGAGGAATGAAATAGAATTAGAAATCTCTAATATATTTGAAAAAATGGAAGAAACGAATATAACTAATGCTATGAAGTATAGCATCATTGGATCAGCAGGCAAGCGTATAAGACCTATATTACTATTGGAATGCTATAGAATGCTTAAGGGAGAATATAAAAAAGCTATTCCGTTTGCCATATCTGTTGAAATGTTGCATACTTATTCACTGATACATGACGATTTGCCTTGTATGGATGACGACAATATGAGAAGAGGAAAGCCTTCTAATCATATTATGTTTGGAGAAAGTACTGCGCTGTTAGCGGGGGATGCGCTTTTGACGTTAGCTTTTGAAAATATGACTGATCAGATTGAAAAAGTTGAACCGGATAGAGTTCTAAGATCTATTAATTGTTTGTCATCTTTATCAGGATATGATGGAATGATTAAGGGACAGATGATCGATTTGAATAATGAGAATAAAAATGTAAGCCTAGATGAACTTAATCAAATGAACATATTGAAAACGGCTAAGCTTATGATAGCATCATGTAAGATAGGTTGTATTTTGGCTAGCGGAAATGAAGATCAGATAAGAGCAGTGGAGGAATATGGAAAGAATTTGGGAATCGCATTTCAAATAGTGGATGATATTTTAGACTCAGGTGAACAAAGTGATTCAAAAAATTTAAAATCTACTTACGTCGGCATACTGGGAATTGAAAAATCTAGACAATTGGCTAAAATGTATACGAATAAGGCAATCGACTCTTTGATAATATTTGGGGAACGGGCTGAAAATTTGAAAGAATTGTCTCTGGATTTAGAAAAAAGGATAATATAAGGAAGTAGGGGATAATATATGAAATTCAATCTTTGTTCTGGAGATAAGAAAATATCAGATATGAAGAATGAATTGTATAACATAAATAAGTACATGACTGCTTTATTCAACAATATTATATTAATATTTATCAGTTTGTTTATCTCGTTTAGCGGCGATATTATAGTTGGCTACAATATTATGAATATACGTGAAGATATTTTGTATGGATATGCATTGCTGGGAATTAATATAATGATTTTGATAGTGGCTATGTGCGTATGCGGTAGGTTGGTAATAGAAAATTTAAGGAACTTTCACTATAGAAATGTGATATTTATTTGTCTGGGATTGTCATTGATACAGAATTTTATCGTCTGCTTCGACATAAAGAGATATTTAAGCGGAGAAGTGTATTTGTCTAACGTCTTGTCACTATTTGTTTTATTTACATATGTCTTGTCTTCATTTATAAACATGGTTAGATTAAAAAGAAATATGTTGACATTCTTATCAAAGAAAAGTAGAAAGGCAATTTATAAATGTATAGACAATAAGAATATAATAAAAAGAAAATATGTAGAAAAAATGCAAATATGCTACTGCGATGAAATGAAAGATATAGAAGACTATAAGATAGAATATCAAAATGTTACCTATAACTTCCTATTTTCAAAGTTTTCTTTGATTATTTTGATAATTTCTATAATGCTGTCAGGATTTTTAATCTTTTTTTATAAAATTGATATCTTGTCTGTAACAGGAGCAATGATTATACTTAACACTTTGGCCGTGCCTTCTACATTCTTAGTGATCTTTTCAAATACATCAAGGAAATTAAATAGGAAATTATCAGACAATGGGATTGTTGTATTTAACTACGAGGACTTGAAGGAGATATCAAATATTAGTACGATAGTGATAGACGCTAAGGATTTGTATTCGCCTCAATATGTCGAAGTTAAAGAAATGAGAGTTTTTAAAGGAAATTTACTTGACGAAGCTATAATATATGCTAGCTCTATATCAAAGTCAATGGATACAACTTTAAAATTTACTTTCGATAACACAGTCAGCGTTCACCATAGACGTATAAGAAAAGCAGATAAAATTAGCTATATAGATAATAAAGGAATAATATCAAGCATACATGGCAAAAGGGTACTAATAGGAAATAGTGAGCTGATGGCTAAGTATGGGATATCAATACCAGTTAAGCTATATAATATAAGTAAGAGAACAGATATGGTCTTTATTGCAATAAATAACGATCTGGTAGCTATGTTTTATATTTATTACAAACCGCATAAGTATGTGGGAGAGTATTTGAATAGATTGCTAAGAGAAGGCGTGGGAATATCTATTAAAACCTTTGATCCTAATATAACAGCTTCAAAGATTTCTAAGGATTTTGATATCGACTATGATATGATATACATATTGTCAGAAGGAGAGTACAACGACTATTTAAAGTCTGGAAAGAATATTAATATCTTTACGGATGGAAGAAGCTCATCTATGTTTCGAATGATAGTCGCAAGTGGCAAGTTTAAAGAGAATAGACTGCTAATAGCTATAATGCAGGTCTTTTTTATGATAATATCTACGGCTATTATATCTTTTATCATGATCATGTATAAGACATGCCTGATATCACCGTATGATATACTATTATGCAATATCATTTTGTCAATAGTTTGTGCAATAGCTTTAAGAATTAAAAAATAATTATTAAGTAACGACATAAGTCAACAAAATATTAATAAGAGATCTCTTATCATTTAGATAGGAGATTTGTTTTTTTGAAATTATATAGAAAGGATTGAAATAATATAATGGCGGTTCAAGTTGTATATGAAAGTAATGGCACGATGAAGGCTATACTTGAAGGAGAGATAGATCATCATACGGCCAAAGAAATAAGAGAGACTATAGACTATAATATAAATGTAAAAAGTCCATCGATGCTTGAGATAGACTTTTCAAAGATTCAGTTTATGGATAGCTCTGGGATAGGACTTATTATGGGAAGATATAAATTGATGAAATCTATTAACGGGCAAATAAAAGTAATCAATGTGCCTGATAATATATTGAGGATGATAAAGCTGTCTGGACTAACTGCATTAGGAATAATTGAATTATAGAATAGAAAGGATTTTTAATTTATGAAAGTAATAAATGAAATGAATATTAATTTTTTAAGTAGTTCTAACAATGAAAGCTTCGCAAGAACGGTTGTTTCAGCATTTGTATCACAGATGGATCCAACTATAGATGAAATTGCTGATATCAAGACGGCAGTGTCTGAGGCTGTTACTAATTGCATAGTGCACGCATATAAATCGGGAATAGGAACTATATACATATCATCGAAAATATTTGAAAATGGTAAGATATCTATTAAAATAAGAGACAGAGGATGTGGCATTGATGACGTTAATCAGGCAATGGAACCACTGTTTACTACGGGAGGATCAGAAAGATCTGGCTTAGGATTTGCTGTCATGCAGAGTTTTATGGATAAAATTAAAGTAACCTCTAAGGTCGGAAAGGGAACGACTGTGACTATGGAAAAAAATATTATAAGAAGACAAATAAGAAGTAACGATTGATATGAATAGATCAAGTATGATTGAAAATAATATGGGATTGGTATACGCTTGCGTCAAGAGATTTATTGGCAGAGGAATAGAATATGATGATCTGGTACAGGCTGGATCAATGGGCCTCATAAAAGCTGTAGATGGATTTGATGAATCAAGAGGATTTAAGTTTTCAACTTATGCTACTCCAGTAATCTTAGGGGAAATAAAGAGATTATTTAGAGAATCAGGAAGTGTTAAAGTTAGTAGATCTATAAAAGACTTATCAATGAAAATTGCAAGAACAATTGATGAATTTAAAGCAAAAAATGAGGGCAGATCACCTAAAATAAGCGAATTGAGTAAAATTATTGAGGTAGATGAATCAAAAATAATAGAAGCTATATCATCAATGACGACTCCTTTGTCTCTGGTTACAGAAAATGATGAAAGTATTGACGTTCCAGTGGATTCTCATGACGAAATGATAACAGAATTACTCTCCTTGAGACAAGCAATATGCGATTTGCCAGAAAACGATAAGATGATAATAATGTTGAGATTCTTTAAAAACCAAACTCAGAGCAATGTGGCTAAAATATTAGGGATAACTCAAGTACAGGTATCCAGAAGAGAGAAAAAAATACTTAATTTATTAAAATCTAAGATAAATTAGAATAGCAAAGAAAAAACGAAGCCATAGTTATACTTTGACTTCGCTTAATATTTTTTTATCAAGAATTTAAAATTCATCGCATGATTTCTTTTCGTCAGGGTAGTTATCGTCATAGTCGTCGTAGTCGCTACTTGATATATCCTCATACGATCTCTTTGCACTTAAAAGACTCTCACTTGAGTCTTGCTGAGGCGTTGTATCTTCAACGGATATTATACCATTGCTTGTTAATATGCTGAGAGCTGTAGTTACCTTTCCTTCTTTTATTCCTTTTTCGATGCCCTGTATTAATATGTATTTAAGTAACTCGGTATTTGTAGCTGAATTTTCTAACAAAAACATATTTTTATCCATTAAACCTGTCATTGCTATATCAAATGTCTCATCTTCTTTAGCTAGTTGCTGGGATGATGGTACAATCATATCATGTTCCCTTGCTTAAATCTATGCTCAAGAGTCATAAAGAAGAAATCCGCAAATGCATTGTCAAAAATTTTAGAAAATCTAGTCATCCCTAGCTCATATGAGTCTTGTATGTCATCTGGGATTGTATATTTGAAAATGAAATCGACATTATTTTCTGTGTCAATTAATTGAATTTTAATATTTCTCGCTATATCCATTATAGTCATTTCCTATCAAATTTTAAAATTTCTTAATCATCTTCATCAGTCTGTGGCTTTTTCTCATCAGGAGCTCCATCATCATCGTCATCGTTACCTGATGAATCTTGTAAAATTTTCTTTATGCATTAGCAATGTCGCCTTCTGCTTCTGTTGCTACTTCCTCTCCTTCGGGCTCTACTGCTATGTCGGCTACTTCCTCTTCTTCGGGTTCTACAGCTATGTCTGCTGCTTCCTCTCCTTCGGACTCTACTGCTATGTCGTCTTCTACTACTGCCGGTTGGCCACCATTTAATCTTGAATTTCTATCTATATCTGCTTCTGTGAGCATCGGGGCAACGTCGTTATTTATCATTTCAATATTTATTGCATTATTAGTTATGTATGCCTGAAAATCTGCAGGTAACCCCCCTCCTCTGACTACTGTATCAGCGGCAGTAATTAAAATTAATTTTAGAATATCAGCGTCTTGATTTTCTAGTGTTACATTTAAGTCCGTTAATCTAGCCAATGATATAGTAAACATAAGCTCTTCTTCATTCACTAACTGTTCTTCATTTGGAGGAACAAAGTTTGGATCGTTGCTGTATCTGTGTGATGAAACTGAATTAAAGAAACTTTCAAAAGCACTGCTAAATGCATTGGTAAATCTTTCTGGGATTCTATCTAGAGTTACATTATCAGAAACTACGTAATTATAAATAAAGTCGATTCCTAAACCTCCATTTGGTAAACTAAGTCTTATTTTTGCTGCTCTTACCATAACAAATCATTTCCTTTCAATTTAAAATTTTTTTGATTGATAAGTTTTTATTATCGTGGACATATTTAATTGTCACTTGATGTTGATTTTTTTATTTTTTATTAAAAATCCTATTCTGTTGCTGTATCTTCTCGCTGTATTGTTATCAAACCGTCTTGTGTGAGAAACAATCCAAAGGCAGTTGGACAACATAAGTCATCTTGCATAACTTTTCTTATTAGTTCATATACAAAGTTATATAAATCATATTTTTGTTCAAATGTTATTCCATACCTTGTATCTAAAGTAGAAATTAATTCATCAAAACTTTTGTCCTTCAATGCTTCAATTTCATCATTTTCTCCATTGAAGTATTTACTTGTAAGAAGTGATGATAGATCAGAATTTTCATCCTCAGGGAGGTCACTCATCCCAAGTTCTCTGCAAATTTCTAGTTTTTTTCTATTGTTTGGCATAAATACATTGTAAAGTTATCGCAAGTATAACCTAATATGTCCTTAAATCCTTCTTCATTTTCTTGATAACTTTCTGACCTTTTGTTGTTGAAGTCTGCCGTCACAGATATTTCTTTTCCTGTTTTATCAGTAGACGACATTCTTACTTTAATCATAAATATTACCTCCTTTAATTATCCAAGGTAATTACACCATAATAATTACAAAAAGTCAATATATTATTTAATAAAATTATAAAAATATTATCAGAAATAAATTATTGGCAAAAAATGTGTTTGCCTATGGTTAATACAACTGGACGTGACCTAATCCATTGGTTCGTAGCTGTATTTGGATTGTAGTAATATATTGCTCCATTTGAAGGGTCCCATCCATCCATTGCTGCTTTTGCTGCATTTTTTGAGCTTTGCGTCACTTCTTCGTTGATTTGTCCATCAACCATGCATGTGAACGCTCCTGGCTGGTAGACTACACCTGCTAGTGTGTTGGGGAATGATGGATGTTCTATTCTGTTTAATATCACAGCCCCTACTGCTACTTGACCTATATATGGCTCGTTCCTGGATTCTGCTGAAATTACATTTGCTAGTAAATTTATGTCTGATTCGCTGTACTTGCCATTGATATTTTCATTCTGTGAGCTCTTTATCCCAAGTGCATTTAAAGTTTCATTTCCGGCTATCCCATCTGCCTTTAAGTTGTTTTTCTTTTGGAATTCTATTATTGAATACTCAGTATTCGATCCGTAAATTCCGTCCACCGATCCGTTATATATTCCAAGTTCTTTAAGTTTGTTTTGAATTTGTCTCACTTCTTCCCCTTGGGATCCGTACCTGGACAATGTTTCTATTGAAGTTTTGTTTAAATTTGATAGAAAAAAGTATAGTGAAATTGGAATGAATAATATCAATATTAAAAATATCCATCCGTACCTCTGCGAATGCTTGATTTTCTCTGCATGTTTCATTTGAATTCTCCTTTTTTTTATGTGGTTGTTTTATTTGTATCAATAATTGATGGTTTTATGCAAGTTGATAGGTAATATGTATAATATTATTTTCACTTTTTCAACTATTATACTGATGAATATTTATTAAAAATAGGTCAATTGTAGAAATTACTTGAATTATCTGTATTTTATGTATTTGTTTATGATTTTAAAATGAGTAAAATTACATATAATATATAAAAAATAGTGGAATAAATAGCGTATTGTAAACATAATTGAAAAATAGTGATATTATGGTAGTGACATATATGCTATTTTATGCTATAATCGAAACAATATTTATTGATTTTATGTATTTTATATTTTTTTTAAATGTAAAGACAATGATTAACATGTTTTACTTTTTTGATACATTTAGATAACAAGAAAGTGTGTATGTAAACAAAACGAAACCTTTCAAAGAGAATAGATCAGCATTTTGTTCAGACATCTTTTGCAAGACCTATTGAAATAATAGGGAACAAAGCGGAAGAATACAGTGTAGCAGTTATCAAAACGAAAGGAAGCTATACAAACGGTACTAGTTTCATTGACAATGAAGAGCCGGTAAAAGAGAATTATAATAAATCAAGACGTGTTAACAGGGATTTGTTTCTGATTCAAGTATTACAATGAATGCTGACTTAAATGGTGCTTATCAGATTTTAAAGAAAGTATTTCCAATAAAAATGGATAGAGGATGTATGTTACATCCGTTTGTAGTACATGTAATGTAAGTTGCATTGGACAATAAAGAGAACCTTATAAAAACTTCGAATATTATTTCATGTTTTTAATGTTTCTTATAACATTTGGTCAAGAAAAAATGGGAAGTTGATTCCAGATTATAGGCGGAATTCACCTTTCCAGAAGAGTAGATTATGAAAAATTTTGGAGGAATTAAAAATGACAGAAAAAATTAAAGTGGTTATAGTTAATAGGCAAAAGGAAATTAAGATTCCAACTGGATTTCGTATGTTGATACGTAGGTGCTGTACAGCTGTATTAAGGTTAGAAAAGTTTAGCGGTTCAGCAGAGGTAAGCGTGACTTTGGTAGATAATGAGCAGATAAGGGAATTAAACAATCAGTATAGGAAGAAAGACATGGCTACAGACGTTTTATCATTCCCGATGGGTGAGAACGGTGTCTATGACACAGACAAAGTAACCGGAGCTAAGATATTAGGAGACATAGTTATATCAATTCAAAAGGCTCAGGAACAAGCAGAGTGCTATGGGCATAGTTTAGAGAGAGAAGTTGGATATTTAACAGTTCATGCGATGTTACATTTACTAGGATATGACCATGAATCTCAAGACGGAGTAGACAGATTAAAAATGCGTGAGAAAGAAGAAACAGTTATGATGCAGATGGGACTTAGGCCTATATCTGGTTATTATTTGAGGTAAATGAAAGAAGTAAAAAGTTTTAAGATGGCCCTGAAAGGGATAATTTACTCTATATGCAATGAGAGGCATATGAGATTTCACATGATTTCTGCCATCTATATATTATTTTTCTCTATGTTCTTTGAATTATCAGGGGAGAGGTTAGCTATATTATTACTGACTATATTTATAGTGATCTTTAGCGAACTTATTAATACAGTGGTGGAAAAGATGTCTGACCTATTGACAGGCGATTATAATCCGATAATAAAGGTAGTGAAAGACATTGCAGCCGGATCGGTATTGATTGCAGGGTTTTGTGCGGTATTAGTTGCATTTTGTTTATTTAATGATATAGATGGATATCTAAGAATTTACGACTATTTTTTAAATAACTATGTCAGCTTCTTATTTTTTTTGATATCTGTTATGTTGTCATTGAAATTTGTCAAGTATGGGCCTAATGAATTTAAGTACAAATTGATAAAAGTAAAGAATATGTTTACGACGTGGTTAGAAAAGTTATTAAAAAAGTGAAAAAGGTGAGGGAGGGAAGATCAAATGATAAGCAATGGGAAGAAAGATTCAAGGACAGCATTTGTATCGATAGTTGGTTGTCCAAATGTGGGGAAGTCGTCTATTATCAATTCGATAGTAGGCCAAAAGGTTTCGATAGTATCTCACAAGCCACAGACAACAAGAAATAGGATATTAGGGATTCTTAATTCAGATGAAGTGCAGATAGTATTTATGGATACCCCAGGGCTTCACAAGCCTTTTACAAGGTTAGGCGAGATGATGGTAGAGTCAGCGAAGGGCTCGATAAACGACTCAGACATATGCATATTAGTAGTTGATGCTTCAAGAAGCAAAATTGAGGAGCAAGAATTAAAAGTCATTAGAAGATTTAAAGAAGAAAGATCGAAAGATAATGGTTTTTTTGGATTTCTTGTCATAAATAAGATAGACAAAATCAGAGATAAGTCTGTTATAATTGACAAAATCAAAGAATATTCTGACTTATTTAAGTTTGATGCAGTCATTCCACTGTCAGCGAAGTCAGGAAAAGGGATTGGGTCATTAGTATCGGAAATAAAATCAAGATCTTTTGAATCGCCTCATTTCTTTGACGACAATTTATTTACAGACCAGTCAGAAAAAGCTATAGTATCCGAGATAATTAGAGAGAAGATATTAACATTTTTAGATAAAGAGATACCTCATGGGACTGCTGTAATAATAGACAGAATGCGAGAAAGAGAAGGAAGTAAAGTCTCGATAATGGACATTGATGCAACTATTTTATGCGAAAAGTCAACGCACAAAGGCATTATAATAGGCAAAGGTGGAAAGATGCTAAAGAGAATAGCGTCGTCAGCCAGAATTGATATAGAAAGATTCTTTGATATAAAAGTAAATCTTCAAGTCTGGATAAAAATTAAAGAGGACTGGAGAAACAAAGAGAGCGTTATAAAGAGTCTCGAATGAGATATGTATTTTACTTGTTGATGGTCCTCACCATCATGCAAGCGTGGGGGAAAATTATTTTATTACTAAGATAGAAACGAAAGGGAAGAGGGAGGAAGAACCTATGAAAAAGTTATACAAAATTGAAAAAGGTAAGAAAATATGTGGAGTCTGTGGAGGAATAGCAGAATATTTTAACTTAGATCCTACATTAGTTAGAATTCTTTGGGCATTGTTTACGATAATCTTTTTCGGCGGAGGAATAATAGTTTATATAATTGCATCTATTGTAATGCCAAAGAAAGAAGATGTTTGCAATGAGATTTATGTAGAAGAAAAGAAAGAAGAAAAGAAAGAAGAAAAGAAAGAAGAAAAGAAATAGGTTTCAGTTGACGTAAATTTTAAAAATTATATATTCATTTATCATTTTTTTGCATAATCCCCCACAGCTAAGCAAAAGTGGGGGAAAAAAATTAGGCACTTGACTATAATGGGAGAAAGGTGTAAAATGTAACTAATGGCTGGTAGTGAATAGGCAAGCATTTTGATTATTTGTCAAATCGGTTTAGAATTGGGAAGCTTTTGTTTGCAACTCATTGAACTTATTGAGTGATGACTCTGGATTTTTAATAGGAACTTTGTATTTTTTTAGGAATTGTTCATCATTGGTCAGCAATGTTCACGATGATTTGAAAAATAATTGAGCTGGGCAAGGATCAAGCGAAGGATTTGTATTAACTTATATCAGAAATTTTAATAATATATGATTAAGAGATAGCCCGTCGTGTGCTTATCTGTAAGAAATTATCAGCAATATTAAAGTAAATACTTGTATATAATAAGAATAGATTAAGTAAATTTAATTATTGTATATGTATGAAAGGAAGAAATGTATGGATAGAAATGATAAATGGAACAAATTTATGATGACCGGAAGTGTAAGAGATTATTTATTATTCAAAGGATATGGAAAAAAAGAAGTATGTAATGTGCATGATGACCTACTTGATAATGTAAGTGGCGGTTTAAATAATTTTGATAATAAAAAGATTGATAATAATTTGAATATGACTACTAACGAAGAGCAAGAAAGTAAGATATGATGTACGTCGATTAACGAAGGGAATATTTTTGATGCAAATAAAGTTAAATGGATTAGTGGTTTCTGAAAGAAAAGTAAAAGAAAGTAACAAACTTATATATATATTAACTCCAGATGGCATAATAAATTGCTTTGTTAATTGTCCTAAAAGCAACAAAAGTAGTAAAATGGCTGCTACTCAATTATTTTCGTATTCTAATTTTGTAATATATAAAGGGAAAGAGAACAATGTAGTAGATGAAGTCAACTTAAATGAGTTTTTTCTAGGCTTAAGAAAAGATATTATAAAGCTATCTCTTGCCCAATATCTTTGTGATTTAGCTATTGCATTAGTTCCCGAATACGGGGATGCAATGGCTTTTTTACGTTTAATGCTAAATTCTTTATTCTACATAAGCGAGGATAAGAAAGATTTAGCGTTGGTTAAGTCGATAGTAGAATTAAAGATGATTTCTTTAGCAGGATACATGCCAAACGTTACTGGATGCAACAAATGTGGAAGATTGGAAAAGAATTTCATGTATTTTTATCCCAGGAGAGGAGAATTGTATTGTGAAAAATGTCTTATTAATGATAGAAAAAATGAAAGAAATTTAAAGGTAAGTGAAGGCGTTTTATCTGCGATGCATCACATAATTTATTCAGATTTAGAAAAAGTATATGCTTTTAGAATTTCTGATTCTGGCAAGAAAGAATTATCAAATTTAACTGAGGCATATGTTAAGGAGCAATTAGGAAGAACGTTTAAAACTTTAGAATTTTATCATCAGATATGTAATTTTAGTAATTAGATGAGGATTGATAATAAAGGGAGGCTTTTAGATGTTTTTAGCTTAGGAATAGAAGTAGTCGTAGGCTATTGCGATACAGAAAGGAGATAATTGCTAAAAATTAGTAGCTTTAATAAACTTCCATTGGATTATTAAGAAATTTTAGGAGTAGATTAATCAAAGATGGATAAATACGATATTAAGATTAAGGCAAAGGTAGAAATCTATTTAATTGATTTAAAAATAATTAGGCCGAGGTTGAGATAAAGTATGTTATTATAAGTTTTTAGCAATTGGATTTAAATGAAACTAAATTGGACTAAGTTAGCTGCATACGTTTTTATATTTATTTATAGTTCATTAATAGTCGTAGCGAACAATATGGATTCAGTATCTAATGACAAAATTGATCCAAAATTAAAAATTGAAAGAAAGAATAATGACCCAGGAGGTAAAAGCCCTTCAAATGGTAGAGAAGAAGTTAAATCCAATGAGGTACAAGTGGCAGAAAGTGAAAATAATAAGAAAAATTCTGATTTAAATAACAATAGTAATGAAAATAATAATAAAAATAATGACAGTGGCAATAAAAATACAAAGAGTGAGAAGGAAGTTTCTAAGTCGAATAAAGATTTTGATAAAGTTTTTGATGATATAAAAGGCAAAAAGAATAATAAGACATCATTTTTTGAAAGTCATAATATATTTATAATAGGTTGTACTTATATTGTCTTAGGCTTAGTATTGCTGGGAGTGTTTATATATAGAATAAAAAGCATGTCAGTGGTAAAATCGAGAAGAATTAAGAAGAAAATTTGAAAGACATAGGAGGCAATGGAAATGGGATCAGTAACTTTATTATCATGCACGCCTAATCCTGAGAAGGTTGTGGCATGCTCAGCTAAGCTTTGTTACTCGAATTCTACAATAGATGGGATAATGGATGGACTGGATGACGAAAAAGTATCATCATTTGTAGAGATGTTATCAGACATAGGACATGAAAGTCCAATAGAACATGCAAGCTATACATTTGGAATATCAGGGATTTCTAGATCTTGTTTAGCTCAGATAACAAGGCATAGAATGGCTTCGTATAGCGTGCAAAGCCAGAGATATGTCAATGAGAGTGAGATATTTGATTATGTCATACCGCCACAGATCGAGAGTAATGAAGAAGCTAAAGAAGAATTTGTAAGAATAATGAAAGAAACTAAGTCTAGTTATGATAAACTATCAAAACTTCTTAAAGACATAAATAAAAAAGAATTAATTGATAATGGTAAGTCTGAGAAAAGTGCAGATAAAGCTGCAGAAAAGAAAGCAATAGAGGACGCTAGGTTTGTATTACCTAACGCATGCGTCACTAAAATGATATGTACTATGAATGCTAGAAGTTTATTAAACTTCTTTAGGCATAGATGTTGCATGAGGGCTCAATGGGAGATTAGAGACATAGCTATGCAAATGTTTGAATTGGTTTTAAAAGAGTCTTATGATATATTTAAAAATGCAGGGCCAGCTTGTTTAAGAGGAAAGTGCCCTGAAGGCAAAATGTGTTGCGGGAAAGCAGGACAAGTTAAGGAAATGTTTGAATCTATAAAGAAATCATGTGCCAAGGAAGAATTATCAAAGGAGGAAGAACCAGTCAAGGAAGAATCGCCTGGAGAGGAGGAAGAAAGTTTTAATGAAAAATAACTTTGGAAAGCTGATAGTCATAGATGGTTTAGACGGAAGTGGCAAAAAGACGCAGACCGATATGGTATATGAGCATTTGAAAGCAAATGGTAAGAAAGTTAAAGAGATTAGTTTTCCAGATTATAAGGAAAAGTCGTCAACGCTCATAAAAATGTATCTGGATGGAGAGTTTGGCAAGAATCCGGAAGATGTAAATGCCTATGCGGCTTCATCTTTTTTCGCAATGGACAGATACGCTAGCTATATTAAGCATTGGAAAAGAGATTATGAGCAGGGAACATTGATTTTATCAGACAGATATTCAACTTCTAATATTATTTATCATATGTCTAAGCTTGATCAGAAAGAATGGAAAGATTATATTGATTGGCTTGAAGATTATGAATATAATAAGATAGGAATTCCGAAACCAGATGTAGTAATTTATCTTGATGTCGACATAAATATTTCTCAAAGGTTATTGAGCGAGAGATATGATGGAGAAGAATCTAGAAAGGATATCCATGAAAAGAATATAGACTTTATAAGGAAGTGTAGAGAATGTGCTATGTTCGCTTCTGATAAGTTGAATTGGGAAATAATTAATTGTATGAATGGAAATGCATTGAGATCAAAAGAAGATATAAATAAAGAAATAATATCAATTATACAGTAGAAATATCATTATGACTGTAGTACAAAAAAGGGGAGTTTTTTTATGATATGCGTGTGTATAGCAAATGGATTTGAAGAAATAGAGGCAATTTCGGTTATAGATATCTTAAGACGTGCTAATATGGATGTAAAAGTTGTATCAATTAATGATAAAGTTGCTAAAGGGGCACATGGAATTAGCATATATACTGACATGCCTATTGAAGAAATTGATTTAAATGAAGTAGAATGTGTCGTTTTGCCAGGAGGAGTAGAGGGAACTGAGAATTTAAGAAGATCTGAATACGTCAGAAATATGATAAGATATTGTGCCGATAACCATAAATATATAGCTGCAATATGCGCGGCACCTTCTATATTGGGAGAAATGAATCTTTTGAGAGAAAAAAATGCCGTTTGCTATCCAGGATTTTCAGAAAGACTTAAAGGCGCTAACGTTTTATCTGAAAAAGTATGTGTCGATGATAACTTTATTACTGCCAACGGACCAGCATCGGCAATGGAATTTGCACTTAAGATAATAGAGGTATTACGTACATATAAAGAATCTGAACAAGTAGGAAAAGGTCTTCTATGTCGCACAACAATATAAAACAATACAAGATCAAATTGCGCCAAAAATATAGAGAACTTAGGGGACGGATGGAAAAAAGAGAGAAAGCTTACAGGGACAGAAATATACTAAAGAAGTTTATGTCAATATATCATTATAAAAGAAATGACATAATATTTACATATATTTCAAAAGAGATTGAGGTTAGTACTATCGGGATTATAAAAAAAGCATGGGAACATAAAAAAAAGGTAGCAGTCCCAAAGTGCATTAAAGATACGAGACAAATGGACTTTTATTTGATAGAATCATTTGATGATTTGGAAGTAGGAGCCTTCGGAGTGCTAGAACCAATTACCTCTAAATGCAAAAAAGTAACGGATTTTTCGAGAGGAATATGCATTGTGCCAGGATTTTCATTTGACTTGCAAGGCTTTAGATTAGGATATGGCAAGGGATACTATGATAGATTTTTACCTAGATTTAGGGGATTAGTAGTCGGCTTATGTTATGAGTCATGCGTTGACAAAAAGTTACCGCACGGATATTTTGATAGACCGGTTCAACTACTTATAACTGACAAAAGAATCAGAAGGACATCATATAAAAAGAGTATAGGTAGTAGAAAGAGAAAATCTTATAAAGGTGGAATAGATTGTAATGGATGAAAAAGAAAAGAACATAGAAAAGTTCTTCAATGAGAAAGAAAATATTCAAGAAAATGAAGTAAAAAGTGAAACAGAGAATGAAGAAAATGAAAATTTGATGACAGACCTCAACGAAGAGGAAGCAGAAGTCGTCAACGAGAAACCTGTTGAAGAGAAGAAAAAACGAAGAGATCCAATAACATATATTAAAGATTTGATAAAAGATAGAAAACCTATGACAAATAGACGACTTTTTAGAGTCTTTTGGATATTGATGATAATGTTAGGGTCTGTAAGTATTGCTCAATATACAGTAGCAGGCATGAACGATTTACTGGCCGTTGGAAGAAAAGATAATGATGTTGTCGTTAAGATTCCAGAAAATGCGAGCGTGTCTGATATTTGTAGAATACTTAAAGAAAATGAAGTAATAAATAACGAATCGTTCTTTGGATTGTATTCATTCGCTACAAAAGCAAATAAAAAAGTGAGCAGAGGTACCTATACTTTAAAAACTAATATGGATTATGAAGCTATTATAAGTCATTTAGAGAATCAATCAAACAGACTTGATATAGTTAATATCACATTTAGAGAAGGACTTAATGTAGAAGAGTATGCTTCTATATTAGAAGAGAAAAGAATATGTAAGGCTAAGGAATTTTTAGAACTTTGTAATTCAAATGCTTTTGATGACTCATTTGATTTTGTAAAAGAAATAAAGCCTGATAATAAAAAGTATAAATTGGAAGGATATCTATTCCCAGACACTTACGATTTTTACGACGGAGAGAACCCGAAGCAGACGATAAGAAAGTTTTTGTATAACTACTATAATAAGATATATAGTAAAAATGAAGTGGAAGGTTACGATAAGAGAGTAAGTTTAAGTAAAGTGGCCGCAGATAAGGGACATGACATAAATAAGATTATAACAATAGCTTCATTGATACAGGCGGAGGCTGCCAATAATAAAGATATGTATAACGTATCATCAGTACTTCATAACAGATTGGGCACTTTGAAGAACGATGGTATTAACAAATTTGGTGAGGGTGGATTGAAAAGATTGGCTTTGGATAGTACAGTTTGGTATCCGTATAAGAATATTTCAGTTGTGCCGGCAGAAAAAAGAGTAGACTATCATAATGGATATAATACTTATGAAATAGATGGCTTACCACCAGGACCAATTTGTAATCCAGGACTTGAAGCAATAAAAGCAGCAATCAATCCAAATATTACAGAATACTATTATTTCTGTCATAGTTCGAAAGGAATGGCTTATTATGCTAAGACTTTATCAGAACATAATAATAATTTAGTTAGGGCGGGTTTAGTTTGATTAATAAAAAGGTAGAAGTATTATCTCCTGCAGGAGATATGGAAAGGTTTAAATATGCTTTAAAATTTGGAGCGGATGCCATATATTTGGCAGGAAATAAGTTTGGAATGAGAACAGCTCCATCGAATTTTAACAGAGAAGAACTAATAGAAGCAGTCAATTTGGCACATGATAATGATGTTAAAGTATATATAACCTGCAATATAGTCGCAAGGAACAAGGATATTGTTGAATTGCCAGAATTTTTAAAGTTCTTAAATGAAATAAAAGTAGACGCTATAATAGTTTCAGATCTGGGAGTTCTCAGCTTGATAAAAAAATATGCTCCAGATATAGAAATTCATATATCAACTCAGGCAGGGGTTGCAAATTTTGAGACAGCCAATATGCTTTATGATATGGGAGCTAAAAGAGTGGTTTTGGCAAGAGAACTTTCTTTTGAAGAAATAAGAGAGATAAGAGAAAAAACTAGCAAAGAATTAGAAATTGAGACGTTTGTTCACGGCGCAATGTGCGTATCGTTTTCAGGAAGATGCTTAATATCAGCTTATTTAGCGGGCCGTGATGCAAATAAAGGAGACTGTGCAGCTCCATGTAGGTGGAAGTATTACTTGAATGAAGAAAAGAGACCAGGTCTTTACTTCCCAGTTGAAGAAGATAACACAGGGACTTACTTTTTTAATTCAAAAGATTTATGCATGATAGAATATATACCAGAATTAATAGAGGCGGGCATAAGTAGCTTGAAAATAGAAGGCAGAGCTAAGTCAGCTTATTATACGGCGGTAGTAACTAATGCTTATAAATCAGCTGTCAATGACTATTATTCAATGGGAGAAAATTATAAATTACAGCCATGGATCAAGGAAGAAGTAAATAAAATAAGCCATAGACAATATAGCACAGGATTTTTCTTCGGGAATGAGCCAGGGCAGGTTTATGATACAGGTGGATACGTCAGGGACTACGATGTAGTAGCGATTTGTAATTTTTATGAAGATGGATATATGAACTTGTCTCAGAAAAATAAATTTTCTAAAGGGGAAGTTGTAGAGATATTAGAACCAAGCAAAGAGCCTTATGAAATAAAGATAGATCATATATATGACGAATGGAATAATGAAATAGAGACAGCCAATCATGCAGAGCAAAGAATAAAAATACCAACTGATATAAAAGTCGGAGACAATGCAATAATTAGAAGAAGAAAAGTTTAATAATATTGAGATCCAGTTAACTAAAACAGACTTAGTTGACTGGATTTATTTATTTCAAAGAAGTAATAAGTAAAGAAAACATAGAAAAAATTAAAGACAAAGATATTTCCAAGGATGGTATTAATCATAAAATGCTAAGAAATTATTTGTGCTTTTAAAAAAATTAATGTTTATTTTAAAAAACTATTGTAATAAATAAATATATATAGTATAATATAAATTGGCTATTTAATGATTAATAACCAATAAGGCTGTAGCTAGAATAATTTAAAAAATATAAGTTAATCATCAAAAATATTAACAAAAGGAGTGAAATGATTATGAATGAAAATGGTGAACAAAATGCCGGTGTACCGGTGATTGTAGATATGGAAAAAATAATTGATGCATATGAAGCTCTTAAGATAGCACGAAAAAGACAACCGGTTATAAAGATACCACTACCTATGAAAAGAATAAAGTTTGAAGACAAAAGGGAAGTGAAAAATAATGAATCATATAAACTTGAAAATGGAATATTGACAATAAATGAAGCAAGAACACAGCAAAAATATGAATTTATGAATAATGAAAAAATACTAAAAGTTGTTGTGGGAGAAAATGTTGGATTCGATAATCCTTTTTGGCAGTGTGTTAGTGAAGGAAGATTTAAAGGATGCATTAATTTACAATGTTTTGACTTTACAGGTGTGGAAGAGATTTCAAAATATGCATTTGCAGGGTGTAAAAAATTGACTTTGAAGGCTGATGATTTGATAGAATTATTGACAATAGGTGATAGCGCCTTCGAGGGATGTGAAGCTATAGAAGGGCGACTTAATTTTAATGGAGAAGTAAAGATAGGAGCAAATGCATTTAAAGATACAAATTTAAGAGAGGTTTATATTGTTGGGGAAACAGATGCTGAAAAAAAAGCTGAAATTGTTGAAGCATTTAAAGATTTTGAAGACTTGAGTTTTTATTTTAGTAATAATTGTTGGGGATTGCGTGCTATTTTGGATAGAAAATTGCTAAGCTACAATGCTATAGTAGGAAGAATTAAGCTTTATTATCGTGAAGGTGGTGAATATAAGAAGTATAATATCAAATAAAGAGAAAGGTATTATATTTAAATATTAGAATTAATAAAAAATGGCTACTACAATCTTGCTGATTTTAAATGACGGTTGGCGGTAGCTAAAAATAATTATTAACGACATACAATTATATTATAAATAAAAGTAGGTTGAAGTAAGATTATAGAACTCAGAAGTATTAATGCTATTGAATTATTCAAAGCATATCCAAGACTTAATACTTATGGCTGAGAGGGGGTTTACATCTCTACAGAAAGATATATAGGTTAAGCCACAATTATCCAGTATATAGAGGGAACAAAAGAAGTATCTAAAATAATTTCATAAACTTTCTGATAGACATATCCTGTTTGAATTAACTTTTAGATGAGAAATCAATACAAGAGTACGGAATGAAAAAACTGCACTGAAATATAATGAATCCAAATAATATCCATTTGGATATGATCGAGAAATATTATCAAGAAGGGATGCTAGACATAAAAGAGAATCATCAAGCGAAGATGAAGAAAATATGCTATATGAAGACAAAAAAAGTCAAGGTGGATGAAGAACTAAAATTAGATCCTAACGTATATGAATTAACAGAAGAAGGACATTAATCGTAAAGAAAGCGAACTTTATTAGAATAATGAATTTGAAGGAGGGAAAAGCATGTCGGAAACTTATAAATGTATTCCGTGCTGACAATGCTAGAGCAGGAATGCTTAAGGCTATTGAAGGGAAATTTAAGTTTTATCAAAAGAAGGGGAAAGAATATATTGAAGTTACTTATAAAAGTGATACAAAATAAGATGAAGCTGATATGGCGCTTGTACAAAGTATATATCATTTTCCTATATAAAAATAAAATTATTGGAGCAATGGGATAAGCATTTGATTACTATTGGCTAAATACAATTCACCTTAATGATATGGTATGGGCAAGTGAAGTAATTAAAAAGAAGAGATGGAATTCAAAACTATAACGAATTTTTGACTTTTACTAGAGTAAAGTTGATATCGAATGGTAAGAAAATAATCATAGTTAAGCAAATGTTATGAAAAATTAAGCAAAAAAAGTTACGCACTAAGGTTTTAGATGACTTTAGTGCGTGATTTTCTTTATATAAAATATAATTTGTTTATTAATACATTATGCGGTATGTGATTATGATGCTTACAGATCTTATCAGCATATAAAACGGTTAAGGGAAGTCTGCTCGTACGCATCGAACCGATGTGAAGTTCCGATAGTAAGTAGATTTGAGTAGCTATCTGCTTAATAGAAAGCTCCCCATATCTATGTACGACGAGAAGAGGACGTGGCGAACCTAGAGAAGGGTTGACGTTAGTTGAAATTATATAGGCCTTGTTATCTTTAATTACGATAGAACCACCGTCTGGATTCATTCCATTAAAATCTTTACTTTCATCGAGAAGTCTGGTAGAAACATTCTTCCTGATTTCGACTAAATCAAATTTAATTCCTCTCCTTCTGAAGTATTCTATGTACCAATTGTTTTCTTCGTTAGAAAATCCGTCTCTATGTATTACAATGTGTTCCGGATACCTGCCATTTGCATTATTGTAGGCAATTAAAGTCTTGTCTAACATGTTTTGTAATGAGTCTGAGCTAATTTTTTCCCCTTTTTGTGCAATGTTCGTTGAGTAATATGCTATAAGTTTACCAGTCCCATCTAAACATACAGAACAGGCTGGGTAATGGATTCCTTTTTCTTGAGTCCCTACGTCAATTCCTATAAAGCAGTCTACATTATCCATCGGGGATTCTAAAACCCATGGAATTCCGCCAGATTTAGCAAGTATCCCTAATATAATATTTTGCAATTTCCAATTCAGATTATTAGTTCCTATATCTTTTTCTAAATTTATTGAAACCATTTGTGATGGGAGATCTAAATCTGCAAAGATGTTCTTATACGAATCATAAGGTGGGCTAACAAAATCATCTTGGAAGTCTTCTTCATCCTTCTCACTGGGTAAAGTGGATATGACAAAGTTTATCTCAGGGATACTTTTTATCTTGTTTGCTATTTCATTATATGAAAATTTATCATCTAAGTCGTATTGAAATATTTGCTCTTTGTAAAAAGTTAATGGCATCATGTTTTTATTTAACCATTTGTCTTCGTAAAAAGTCAATGGTACTATGCTTTTGTTTGACAGTGTGTCTTCTTTTCTAGGTATTTTACCTCTGGTATAAGATAAGATAGTCTGTATGACTTTATGGCTGGCTTTAGCAATATCATAATTTGCATCTTTTGTTCCATAGCCTAAGTATGCTGCGACTATTGGTTTCTCAGGTAGTTTATAAAATCCATATCCATTGTTAAATGCTTTGTACTTGTCGTGAAAACTTACTTTTTTATTGTTGCCAATGAGTAAGTTGTGCGAACTTAGATCAATTTTATCCTCGGTATATCCAAACTCGCTTACATCTACAGGATCTGTATTTATAATTTCCCCTTTGTAATTTAAATCATTTAGAAATCCTTTAATGAATTTTAACCTTTCCTTCATGGATAATTTTGAATGCTTATCCACTGTTTTTGATAAATTTTTGTAATGCTTGGCTATATATTCTCTCGTTATAATAGGCTTTAATGATTGAGGAATGTAAAGGCTTGTTATTTTTTTCTTTTCGTCAAAGACTGATATCGCTGGAGTAGAAGAATTAATGCCTTTTACTCTCCATGGTGCTTTTTCTTGCCAATATTTAAGAAGATTAAATTCGTTTACATCTTGTGATATTGTTTCTGGTCCTAATTTAGTTATTGTATAAGTTCTGTCATAGCTTTGCCAATCGCAAGTTACTTTTAGACCTAAGACGTCTTTCCCTTGACTAATATATTTATAAATGTTACTTTTGCTCTCAAATTCACACTTTACGTCAACTGAAACATATGCTGTTCCGTCTATTAGAACATCTGTATCTACTTGGAATATCCTCCTTATATTGATGCCACTACTTTTATCAGAAAGTATTAAGGTTTTGTATTTGTTCTCTTTTGAATGATTGTATTTTCCTTTGTTAATGTTGCAAAAATTCACAATTTTAATGAAAATAAAGTACTTTACCCATTCCTTGTATAGGTCTAGTGTCTCATCTGTTAGTGGGATAGTTTCGTCCTTGCTTATGAGTTCCAACTTTACGTTGTCTGAGAGTTTCGGCATGGTTCCAATTTCTTTAAATGTTACAATTCGTTCGTTGTTCCAGTTATATATAAATTGGTTTCTGTTTCTTTGATGTAATTGATACCTCACAGAATTCCCGTTAAATGCTTGTTTGCTATCATATGGATTATTAGAGATTATCTTGTATATGCAAAATTTTTTTTCCTTTGTTTTATTGTAGAACTTAAATGTTGTAAATTTTATAGACATTTTGCTATTTCCTTTCTATTGTAAATATAAAAAATGGTACCTCGTATAAATAAATATACAAAGTACCATTGATATTTTTGAATTATCTCTTTGAAAATTGTGGAGCTCTTCTAGCAGCTTTAAGTCCGTATTTTTTACGTTCTTTCATTCTTGGATCTCTTGTCAAATAACCGCATTTTTTAAGAGTAGGACGTAAATCCTCTGACTCATATTTCAATAAAGCTCTAGCTATACCGTGACGGATTGCTCCAGCTTGACCTGTTACTCCGCCTCCGTCAACCCTACAAACTACATCGAAGGTACCTTCCTTACCAGTAGCAGTTAAAGCCTGACGTACTATCAATTTAAGAGTTTCTAATCCGAAGTAATCGTCTATATTTCTATCATTTATAGTTATATTACCACTACCTGGATAAAGTCTAACTCTAGCAACTGAACTCTTTCTTCTCCCAGTTCCATATAAAAAAGGTTTTTTATTATACATACCTATGTCCTCCTGTCTTAAAGGTCGCAAACTTCAGGTTTTTGAGCAGAATGTTCATGCTCGCTACCAGCGAATAAGCGGATTCTTGTTAAAGCTTTTCTTCCCAAAGTATTATCAGGAAGCATTCTTTTAACTGCTAGTTCCATAGCTTTAGTAGGTCTGTTTTTCATAAGAGAGTCATATCTAGTAGCCTTCAAGTGACCAATATATCCAGTATGACGATAATAATATTTTTGAGTTAGCTTATTACCGGTCAAAACAGCCTGAGCACAGTTGATTATTATGACATGATCGCCACAATCAACGTGAGGAGTAAAGATAGGCTTATGCTTTCCTCTAAGTAGGACTGCAGCTTTTGCAGCTACTCTTCCAAGTGGTTTACCAGCAGCATCGATTACATACCACTTACGAACTATATCACTTGGCTTTGCCATAAAAGTTTTCATTTAAATTCCCTCCATCGAAGATATTTATAAAGTTTTCCAATGCAAAACCACATACCTGTTAGGCGTGTGGTAAATTGTTGCGACCGCACACTTACGTACGGTTCTTATTTTCAACCATTTATTAGATAAAAATTGAGACCTCATAAGAAAATTATGAGAAAGATAACTGAACCTCCCACGACTAAAGTCGCAGGGTTCTTGGGAACTCTCTCCTAACGGAAAGATATTTATCAAATTTGATTGATAAAGATATTTTATCATACCTAGATTAATAAGTCAACAACTATTTATTAAAAAATCAATATAAATCTTCAAAGCTCTTTTAATCTCATGTATACTCGTGTATACTCTCATATTCTCAGTTTTAAATTTTAGATAAGGACATTATTTGATATAATTTAAAGTATAAATGATTTAGTTAGGGAAAAATGAAATGAAAGCAAGTAAATTTGTCAAAATATCAATAATGTCTTTAAGTTTAGGAATGATTTTTTTGAGGAATATATGTATTTGCGATGGGAAATAAAGATAATCGGAACAATTTAGAAAGTGTTATCCAAAGGCAAGAAAGCGTAATCAAAGCTGATGCTAACGAAGGAATAGAAGAGCCTATTAAAAAAGAAATCGGCGCAGGGAGAAGTGAGGCTTATGCTACGGAATATGCAAGGCTAGTTGATAGTTATGGTAACGAAGTAGCAAGGAAACATGTTGAAATTGTTGACAGGGAGTTTAAATCAGGAAAGAGTTATATTTATGCAAGTAGATATGCGACAATGATAGAGGATTGTAAGGTTAAAGAAAGTATAGCGAGGGAGTATGCAAGGGCCTATGAATCATGTTAATAAAGTGGTACAATATAGAAAAAAACTAGACTAACAGTTGAATGCAATGTAGGAGAAACAGATGCAGGGAGATATTCTGAGGCGCTTGAAAAAGAAATTAAAATAAAGCAAGTATTTAGATATTGGAATCAATCCAGTATATTGTTGAAAAAAGTATAGCTTAACAGGAGGATAGAAGGGAAATAGAGTATGCCAGATTAACAACTGAATGCAATGTAGAAGGAATAGATGCTGAAAAAGAAATTAGGCGGAAAGAACTGTTTATGTACATGGGAGAAAGAATTAAAATAAAATTTGATAATTGTTAAAAAATATAGATTTTTGTTAAGGGAAAATCATAAAATATTTAAGATAGTATTGGCATTATGCATTTCTGCTACAATAATTGGTTTTGAGATGCATAATATTTTAATATTCATAATAAAATGTTGATGCGAAATATGGAAAGCTTCTTGATTAGAATTTTGATACGTGCTATAATTACAATTGGTGAGTAGGAATATATTTATTAACAGCGCTATCTTTGAGTAAATACGAAGAAATTTTTAATGCGTTAGTAGAAATTTGGAAAGGAGAAGCTACTAGATAATTACGATTATCCATATTTTTAGTAGTGAATCATTAAAGACGTTTAATCTTTAATAAAAAACGATAGATTATGCCAAAACATATAGGAATAATTATGGATGGAAATGGAAGATGGGCAAAGAAAAGAGGATTACCTAGAACAGCAGGGCATACTAAAGGAGCAGCCACATTTAAGAAGATAGCACTGTACTGTAACAAGATAGGATTAAAATATTTGACGGTATATGCATTTTCTACAGAGAATTGGAAGAGACCTTTAACAGAAGTCAATGCAATAATGAAATTATTTAAGGAATATTTAGAAAGTGCTATAAATGATTTTCAAAAAGAGAATATAAAGATAAGATTTATAGGGGATACATCAGTACTTTCTAAAGAAATATTGAGTCTTATAGACAAAGTCAATGAGATTTCTGAGACAAAAGATGGAATGGTTTTGAATATAGCGATTAATTATGGCGGGCGTTTAGAATTGGTTAAAGCGGTTAAGGATATAGCAGCAATGGTTGAGAATGGTGAGGTAAATATAGAAGATATAGACGAAAATTTAATTTCTAATAACTTATATACTAGGAATCAGCCAGACCCAGACATAATTATAAGGACAGGTGGGGAACATAGAATATCTAATTTTTTGATCTGGCAGAGCGCATATAGCGAATATTTTATATTGGATAAGATGTGGCCAAGTTTTGATAAAAAAGATATAGATAATGTGATAGAACAGTATAGAAATAGAAATAGAAGGTTTGGAACAATCTAACTAAAGGGGGTATATTTTAATGAATCAAGTAAGAGATGGCAATAAAAAATCACCGTTAATAACCAGAGTGGTATCTGGTTTGGTTGGAACAATCCTTTTTGTTGCAGTCCTTTTGTTTAATAAAAGTTTCCCATTTTTAATAAATGCATGCGTGTCATTGATATGTATTTTAGCAGTGCATGAGGTTTTTAATGTAATTGATATCAAAAAGAAGCTATTTGTAACTGTCCCTACATTAATTTTTGCTTCCATATTACCATTGTTCGGATTTGGGATAGTCTGGTATACGATTTGGTACCTTTATACTGGAATAATGTTCTTTAATTTAATAAGATCTAATGGAATTTTTAATTTAAGAGACATTCTTTCTATCTATGCTATGACAATGTTGATAACTTTCTCAATGAGATTGATAGTAGAAGTAAGAAATTTTGATCCGACCATTGGAAGTTTATATGTATGTTATGCACTATCTGTTGCATGGTTATCAGACACAGGGGCATATTTCTTTGGCTCTTACTTTGGAAAGAATAAATTATGTCCTCAAATAAGTCCGAAGAAAACTATTGAAGGAGTAATAGGAGGGATTGGATTATGTGTAATTGGTTCGCTGCTGATATTCTTTATCTTCAGTAAGTTTATATTCTTGGATCAAATAAGAGCGAACTACTTTGCAGTATTAGCCATTTCTATTGTGGGTTCTAGCATATCAGTTTTCGGAGATTTAGTTTTTTCAGCAATCAAAAGAGGATATAAAGTAAAAGACTTCGGAAATATAATGCCAGGTCACGGCGGAGTACTAGATAGGTTTGACAGCGTTATATTTGTAGTGCCATTTATATATATCTGTATGAATATTTTTGATTTTGTTTATTAATTGATTAGAGGTGATAATGAAAATGGTAAAAAAGATTTCGATATTGGGGTCAACTGGTTCCATAGGGAAGCAGACGATAGAAATAGTAAGGTCGTTGAAAGGCGAAGGCATATATTTAGAGATAGTAGCATTATCGGTTAATAACAATATAGCTAAGTTAGAGGAGCAAATAAGAGAATTTAGGCCGAAAATGGTAAGCGTATTTGATACAGAAGCAGCTGATGTCTTAAGGAGCAGAATAGATGATTTAGACGTAGAAGTAGTAGCAGGCATTGAGGGATTATGCAAAGTAGCATCAATTCAAGTGGATCTGATGATAAATTCAGTTGTGGGCATGATAGGATTAAGACCGACTATATGCGCAATAGAATCTGGCAATAATGTGGCATTAGCGAACAAAGAGACATTGGTTTCTGGCGGGCAGATTGTAATAGAAAAATCTAAGCAATATGGAGCAAAAATCATACCAGTAGATAGCGAGCATTCAGCAATTTTTCAATGTCTTCAAGGATGTGGTGATAAAAGTCAACTAAAGAAGATAATTTTGACGGCATCAGGTGGTCCGTTCTTTAAAAAGAGTAGAGAAGAGTTAAGAAATGTAAGCAAGAGTATGGCATTGAATCATCCAAATTGGTCAATGGGGCACAAAGTGACTATAGATTCTGCGACGATGATGAACAAAGGACTTGAAATAATAGAAGCGCATTGGTTATTTAACGTACCGGTAGAAAGCATTGACGTATTGATACATCGGGAAAGCATTATCCATTCGATGATAGAATACAGAGACAATTCTATTATAGCTCAGCTAGGGGTACCAGACATGAGACTACCAATACAATATGCGATTACGTATCCAAAGAGAATTAACAGCCCAGTCAAAGAACTAGACTTATCTGATATATGCAACCTTTCTTTTTTTAAGCCTGACTTAGAAAATTTTAAATGTTTAAGACTAGCGATAGAATCGATAAAGGAAGGGGGACTTTATCCGACATCGATGAATGCAGCAAATGAAGAGGCAGTGAATGCATTTTTAAGAGAAGAAATATCATTTTTAGACATAGCGGACTTAGTTGAAGAAGCTATGAATAGTTGCAATAATAAATTTGACTGTTCGATAGAAGATATATTAGAGGAAGATAGAAAATCTAGACAATATGTCTTGAAAAGATTGAAAAGGGGTTGATTTTTATTATAAATATAGTATCTATAATAATAGCAATAGTTTTATTTGGAATATTGGTATTTATCCATGAGTTAGGTCATTTTATTGCAGCGATAAAATGTGGAATAACTGTGAAGGAATTTTCAATAGGAATGGGACCGGCTATATTGAAACATGAAAGAAATGGAATATTATATTCTATTAGGGCACTGCCGATTGGCGGATTCTGTGATATGGAAGGAGAAAACGACGACGGGAATAATGAAGGATCATTTAATAGCAAGCCGATATGGCAAAGAATGATAGTAGTTTTAGCAGGCGTCGCAATGAATTTATTACTTGGCTTTGTTTTAATGATAATGATAATCTCAAGTCAAGAGAAGATGGCATCAACGACAATAGATAAATTCTTAAAGGAAGATGCAACATCAAAGACCACAGGACTAATGGAAAATGACAGATTTGCTTCAATAGATGGATATAAAATACTAGTAGACAACGATATAATTTTTGCAATATCAACGAACAAGGGACCATATGACATAGAAGTATATAGAAATAATAGCAAAGTAATGCTAAAGAATGTGGAGTTTGAGACGAAGGACAATGAAATTTTAATAGATTTCAGGGTGAAGCCAATAGAAAAGAATCCGATTACAATTTTAGATCAGGCTTTAAAGAAGACTATGTCAGATATAAAAGTTGTTTGGTACAGTCTTTTTGGAATGATAAGCGGAAAACTAAATATGTCTGACATGTCGGGACCAGTTGGCATAGTTTCGATAGTAGGAAGTGCCGTAAATGAAGGATTGAAAGAGAATATATACCAAGGGGCAAGGAATGTTATATCATTGATGATAATATTGACAATAAATCTAGGAGTGCTAAACTTGCTTCCGGTACCTGCATTAGACGGAGGAAGATTTATTTTTTTAATCATTGAAGCAATAAGGAAGAAACCGATCAATAGGAAGTGTGAGATGATTATTAATACAATTGGATTTGCTTTATTTTTATTATTGATGGTCTTTATTACTTTTAGCGACATAATGAAATTGTTCAATAAGTGAGGAGTAATTAAATGAGAAGAAATAGTAAAGTGGTCAAAATAGGCAACAAATTTATAGGAGGAACTGAGAAAATATTAGTCCAGTCTATGCTTAGCAAAAGAAGTGATGACATATCTGGAAATGTAGCGCAAGCGATTGACTTAGAAAAGGCTGGATGTGATATAATAAGAGTATCTGTCCCAGACAAAGATTCTTTAAAAAATATTTATGAATTAAAGAAAAATGTAAGTATTCCGATAGTAGCAGATATACATTTTGATCATAAGTTAGCAATCGAGTCGGTTTATGCAGGAGTTGACAAGATAAGAATAAACCCAGGCAACATAGGCAATGATGATAGAATAAAACAAGTAGCGGATTGTTGTAGAAGTCATGGCATTCCGATTAGAATAGGAGTAAACTCAGGATCAGTAGAGAAGAAAATATTAGAAAAGTATGGCAGAGCGAATGCACAGGCATTAGCGGACAGTGCAATATATAATACAAAGCTATTAGAGAAGTTTGACTTTGATGACATAGTTTTATCAATGAAGTCATCAGACGTAAAGACTATGATAGACGCATACAAGATAGTGGCTGAAAAATGTGAGTACCCTTTGCATTTGGGAGTGACAGAGGCAGGAACTTATGACATAGGCGTGATAAAATCCAGCATAGGGATAGGAACTTTATTATCAGAAGGAATAGGAGACACGATCAGGGCAACTTTGACTGACGATCCAATAGTAGAAGTCAGAGTGGGGAAAGATATATTGAAATCATTAAATCTATGTGACGAAGGAATTACATTTATATCATGTCCGACTTGTGGAAGAACTAGAATAGACGTAATGAAATTGACAAAGGAAGCGCAAGAAAGATTAAAGGATTGCAAGGAAAATATAAAAATAGCTATAATGGGCTGTGTAGTGAATGGACCTGGTGAAGCAAGGGAAGCTGATATAGGAATAGCAGGAGGAAATGGAGAAGGTGTCTTATTTAAGAAGGGGAAAGTGATAAAGAAGAATGTTCCTGAAAATCAATTAATAGATGAGTTAATAAAACTTATATGACTTTTAGGAGGTATATATAATGAGCAGCGAAGCTTATGAAGAAAATAACAAAGTACCTAAATTTATTAGGGTTATATATGAATTGCTAGAGGTAGTGATACCAGCTTTTGTAATAGTAGTATTTATCAATATATTTATGTTTAGGCAAACAGAGGTTCATCAGACTTCGATGACGAATACTCTTCAAGAGGGAGACAGAGTTATTATATTACCACTGGTTCCATCATATGATGAATTAAAAATAGGAGACATTATAGTTTCTCATCCAAGCAATTTTGAGGAACCAATAATAAAAAGGCTAATAGCAAAAGAAGGTCAAACAGTTGATGTAAGGGATGGAATAGTATATGTGGATGATGAAATGTTATCTGAGCCATATATCAGGAACTACAAGGGAATAGGAACATACACGCCCGTATATAATATTTTATCTGAAATTTATGAAGACTTAAAAACAGAGGACTTAATGCAATTTCCTTTAACAGTACCTGAACAATGTGTCTTCGCAATGGGAGACAATAGGTTGGGATCGGTTGACAGTAGATATAAAAAAGTAGGATTTATAAAGAGAGAAGATATAATAGGTAAAGCAGCATTAAGAATTTTTCCTTTTAACAAGTTTGGCCTTCTATAGAAATGATGTGAGTGAGTAAAGTAAAATTGTACTAAGGAAAGAATTTATTATGAAAGTAAAGATTAATTTAGGTGAATGGAATAATATTTTTGCAGTACCAACGGTATTGGTAGATAAGTATATTAAATTGGCTGGTGGCAGTCAAATAAAAGTACTATTATGCATATTGAGATATGCGGGAAAGAATGTAGATTCAGAATATATATCAAAAATACTTGCAATGCATCCAGCTGATGTTAAGGATGCATTGCAATATTGGACTGAGGTTGGATTAATAAGTAATATACATGAAGAGATAGTACCGAATGGGATAAGTAAAAATAAAGAAACCATCAAGAAAAAAGAAGAAGAGCGAGATGAATCTGCTACGAAAAACAGAGAATTGGTGAGACGGGTTAAGCCGGACAGCGAATATATATCTAAAAGATTAAGAGAAGATAGACAAATGGCATTCTTAATGCAAGAGGCTCAAGTGATTTTAGGGAGACCGATATCACAAAATGACTTAGCAATTCTAATCATGGCACATGACAACGACGGGTTACCAGTAGATGTAATAATAATGCTACTTCAATATGCAGTAAGTATAGGGAAGGGAAATATGAAGTATATAGAAAAGGTAGCAATTGCATGGGGAGCAGAAGAAATAGACTCTATAAAGAAAGCGGAAAGTAAGATAAAGTCATTATCAAATGTTACAAAGGCTTGGTTTAAAGTAGAAAAGATAATGGGAACAGAGAGAAGGTCACCTACAGCGAAAGAAAGTGAACAGGTCAATAGATGGATAAATGAATATCATATGAACGACGAATTGATAACAGAAGCCTACGAGAGATGTGTGAATGTCAAAGGGAAGCCAATAATAAATTATATGGACTTTATAATAAAAAGGTGGTATAATTCAGGTATAAGAAGTTTGTCTCAGGCAAGGGCAGAAATTCAACAGAATAAAGATAAGAAGAAAGGTAGTAATAGATCTGCATATAACATAGAGGAATATGACAATTTAAGTGCATTTGATTAAAATAAGAGATAGGTGTGATATATTAAGATGGGATATAGTAAAAAAGTATATAAGAAAGTTAAAGAGAATTTAGAATATATAAGAAGACGTTCAATATTAGAAAATGAAAAGAGAAAAAAGCAAATATATGTTAAATGCCCGAGAATTAGAGATATAGATAAAGAAATTTCAAGAACTTCTTTGAGAGTAGCTAAAATAGTATTGAGCGGAGCAAACGTATCAGAAGAATTGAATAATTTGAAGGAAAGAAATAAGAAACTTAATAGTGAGAAAGAGGGCTTATTGAAAACAATGGGATATCAAACTGACTATTTGGATAGAAAATATAGATGTAGAAATTGTAAAGATGAAGGGTATGTAAATGGGAAGATGTGCTTTTGCTTTAAAAATATGTTGAAAAAGTATGCATATGAAGAACTAAATCAACTGTCTCCTTTGTCACTTTCTTCTTTCAATACATTCGACGTAAAACATTACTCAGATGAGATAAATTATAAGGGAAGCTCATCAAGGGTTAGAATGACTAAGATTTTGGAATTCTGCAAGAGGTATGCAGCAGAATTTAATACTGAAAGTAAAAGTCTATTCTTTCAGGGTGAGCCAGGATTAGGAAAAACTCACTTATCTTTAGCAATAGCTAGAGTGGTAATAGACAATGGGTTTGGAGTCGTTTATGGATCTGTGCCAAATATAATAAATAAGTTAGAAAAAGAAAGATTTAATAATGGAAATGAAAACAGCAGCGATACAGAATATCATTTAACCAATTGTGATTTGCTTATATTAGATGACTTGGGATCAGAATTTTCTACAAGCTTTTCTAAATCAGCGATTCACAATATAATTAACTCTAGAATATTAATGAATAAACCAACTATTATAAGCTCAAACTTAATCTCTTCTGAACTAGAACAGACATATTCGACTAGAGTTTTATCGAGAATAATGGGGAATTTTATCAAACTGACATTCGTAGGTGACGATATGAGGCAAATTAAAGGGAGATTTATAACAGAATGTATAAAGAAGTCAATGGTGAATGCCTGTGAATAACAAATTTTTATATGAGGCATTGATAGATCATAAAAAATTAGACATGTCATCATTTCATACGCCGGGGCATAAGGGAAACTTTAAAAAAATACATAGTTTATTAGAGCTGGATTATACAGAATTACCAGATACTGACGATTTGTTTTCAGCTTCAGGGGCAATTTTAGAATCAGAGAAGAAAATGAGTGACATATTCGAAACAAAAAGAACTTTGTTCTCAGCAGGAGGTTGCAGCTTATGTATCCAAACTATGATAAAATTATGCTATGATGAGAAAAGAATAAGAAAACCAAAGATAATTTGTACTAGAGATGCACATAAAAGCGTTTTAAATACTATCTCACTTTTGGATATAGAACCAATTTGGATATATCCTAATAGTAAAGGCTTTATGGGTGAGATAGATTTGAATGATATATCATCAGCGCTGGGAGATAATGAAGAAGTATGTGCAGTCTATGTAACGAGTCCCAATTACCTTGGAATGATTATGAATATTGAGAAAATATCAAAAATGTGTAAAAAATTAAGCGTTCCATTGATAGTTGATAACGCACATGGGACACATTTGAAGTTTTTGAAGGAAGATTTACATCCGATTAGGCTGGGCGCTACAATGTCATCAGATTCGGCACATAAAACTCTTCCGGTACTTACCGGAGGGGCATTATTGCATATAAACGATAGTAAATATATTGAAAAGGCAAAGGAAACTATGGCATTATTTGCTTCAACAAGTCCATCATATCCTATAATGGCTTCGCTAGATTTAGCAAGACGATGGCTAGAAAGTGATGGAAAGAAAGAATTTGAAAGATTAATTTATAAAGTGAATGAAATAAAAGAACAATCATCTAGTATTGGTTTAATAAGTCCTAACGGGGCTGTTGATCCGGTTAGAATTTCATTTATAAAGCTTAAAGAAAGGATAAATGGATGTAAGCTAAGAGAACACTTTCATAAGCATAAAATAGAGCCAGAATATGCAGATGTTGATAATTTAGTACTAATCCCAAGCCCATTTAACTCAGACAGAGATTTTGATAGACTTAAAGAAGCATTATCAGATCTGTCAATTGACAAAGAGATAAAGAATGAGAAAGATTTGATTTACAATGTGCCAAAGGCAGAAACAATTATGACGCCCCATGAAGCACTTTTAAGCGAGAATGTTTTAATTGATATAGAGGAGTCAATCGGCAGGATTGCTGCGCAAGTAATAGCCCCATGTCCGCCAGGTATTCCAATTGTGATACCAGGGGAGAAAATAGATATAAATAATTATAATATCTTAAAATCGCTTGGAATAAATAAGCTCAGAGTAATAAATGATTAGAAAAGAGGAGACTTTTTTATGAGAATATTAGTTATTTCAGATACGCATGGCAATGTAGAACTACTAAAAAAAGTAATAAATAAAGAAAAAGATGTAAATGATATAATATTTTTAGGCGATGGAGCTAAAGACATAGAAATGATAAAGGATAAGAATATTATAGCAGTGAAAGGGAATAATGATATTCATTGCAAGTTTAATAATTCTGAGGTTAAAGAGATAAATAATAAGAAAATCTTTATGACACATGGACATATTTATCATGTCAAGATAACGTTGGATAAGATTATAAAAGAGGCAGCCAAGGTTAATGCAGACATCATTTTGTATGGGCATACGCATTCGGCAATGAATAAGTATTATAATGGAGTGCATATAATGAATCCTGGAAGCTTATCTGGATACAAACCAAGCTACGGTTATATAGATATACTTGACAATGGAGACATAGTAACGAATATAGTTGAAGCGAGATTTAATAATGAATGAAAAGAATGAGATAATTGATAAAATAATGAGAGAAGAAAATATAGAATACTTCGGAATGATTGATTATGACTTGGTAAGACCATACTTACTGAAAAAGCACAGAAGCATAAAATTGATACCGGACAACGCTAAGAGCATTATTTCAATGATATTCCCGTATAAAGTAAAAATAAATAATAAAAACTTATCGATTTATGCCTGCGTTAAGGATTATCATATAGTCGTTAAGAAAATTTTAAATAATATATGCGAGAAGTTGAAAAATTGTTTCAATGGCAATGCATTTGTGCCATTTGTCGATAGCTCCCCTATACCAGAAGTGTATGTAGCAGCTATTTGTGGACTGGGAGTTGTAGGGGACAATAATCTATTAATTAATCCAAAGTACGGATCATTTGTATTTATAGCAGAAATTGTGACGGATTTGAACCTGAGTAGTACCAATATATTAGAAAAACCAAGGACATGCTTACATTGCGGCAAGTGTAAAGAAGCATGTCCTGGTAGCGCTTTAAGAGAAACTTTTAATATTGATAGATGTTCATCACATATTAGTCAGAAGAAAGGACCTTTGTCGGATGAGGAACTATATATAATGAAAAGATCAAAGTCTATATGGGGATGTGACATTTGTCAAGAAGTTTGTCCGTTGAATGAAGGATCTGAATATACTAAAATAGAAGAGTTTAGAAATAGTATAGTAAATATTATAAATTTTGATAATTATAACGAACTGGATGATAGAGCTTACCTATGGCGACCTAAAAGTATAGTCAGAAATATGGAATTGCTAAAAGAATGATTGATATAGCCATAGTATAAATCCATATAAAATTGAAGCAGTGATGCCATATACTAAGACAGGACCAGCTATTATGAACATTTTGGCACCGAGACCTAAGATGTAGCCTTCACTTTTAAATTCAATTGCAGGAGCAGCTATGGAATTTGAAAAGCCAGTTATAGGAACTAATGTGCCGGCACCGGCATGTTTAGCAATGTTATCATAAATACCAATGGCCGTTAAGAAAGCAGCAATGGCAATTAAAGACATGGATACTGCTGAGCTAGCATCTACCTTACTCAAGCCAAATGAGTTTTTATATAAATTGGATAGGAATTGACCAAAAGTACATATTGCACCACCGGATAGAAAGGCCCATATGACATTTTTTAAAGTTTTGCTGTTTTCAGAAGCCTTTTTTACCATTTCATTATATTCTTGATTAGAAACGTTCAAATTTATCACTCCCTTTCGATAATTATTTTACGTAAGTTTGTCTATTAATATACGTGCACTATGTAGAATTAGGTTAAATGAACTAAAATTTTGATATCATAAATGGTAGGTTTGAATATTGAAAAGCAATTATCGGTATGCTATAATTGTCTGACAATAGTAAACACATTTTAATAGAGAGGAGACCGGAAAATTTCTCCTGGCGAAAAGCAAATGGGGTTCCACTTACTGAATTATGAATAGATCTAAGAAGAATAAAATGAAACTTATAACGAAGATAATAATAATCTCTATAAGTTGCTTTGTATTGACAACTACCTTGACAGGTATTTTATCATTTATTAATATGAAAGACTTGATTCTTAAAGAATATAGTGGGCGAGCATGTGAAGTGGCATCTGTTACGTCGCTGTTGCTTGACCCTGATGATGTGGTAAGGTATGGCAAGACTTTGGAAAAGGATGAAAAGTATAACTCGTATCTAAATTTGATATCAGAAATAAGAAGTATTACGAGAGTAAGAGATATATTTGTATTTATTCCGATAAGTGATAAAGAAGTTGTATATATCTTCGAATCAAATACAGATGATAAGGACCATATAGTGTTCGATTTAGGAAAAGTAGACGATTTTACGAATGAGGCAATCTATGGGGACGCAAGGGATATATATTATAATAAGAATGTAGAAAGAAGTTTTAGAGTCTCTAATGATATTTATAAATTTATAGGAACGTCTCATGTGGCTTTGAAGGATAGTCTAGGAAATATAGTGGCAATTGTCGGAGTCGATATAAGCATGGACAGAGTTATGAATTCTTTATTTAAGCATACTAGAAGCGTTATTATATTGAATTTTATAGTCCTGGCAATATGTTTCTTGATCCTGATAATAATTTTGAGAAAATCAGTGGTCTCTCCGATCAAAAAGATATCTTCTTGGGCAGGAAAGTATATAGTAAATTCCGGCGCAGAAGACATGCTATTAGACGAAGAGATAAGCTCATGTAAGGAAATAGATGTTTTGTCAAGCAGCCTTCACAAAATGGTAGAGGATATAACAGGATATGTTGATAATATAACAGCAATAACTGCTTCTCAAGAACGAGCTGCACAGGAAATGGCTATAGCAAGTAAGATACAGTTGAGCACTTTGCCAACAAAGTTCCCGGATTTGTTTCATAATAGGAACTTCGATGTCTATGCAAATATGACGCCGGCTAAGGCAGTGGGAGGAGACTTCTACGATATCTTTTTGATAGATAAGGATCATCTTTGCTTGATTATAGCAGATGTATCAGGGAAAGGAGTGCCGGCAGCCCTCTTTATGATGATCACTAAGATATTGGTGAAACAAAATGCTATGAGCAATCTATCTCCTGAGAAAATTTTTAGTCTGGTTAACAAACAGTTGATAGAAAATAACGATGCGAATATGTTTGCTACCGCATTTATTGGTATAATAGACGTAAATACAGGCGAATTGACATATTGTAACGCTGGGCATAATCCTCCTTTGATAAAGCAAGGTAAGAATAAGTTTCAATGGATGAAGACAAAACCATCTGGCATATTGGGGGGAATCGATGATACTGAATATAAAGAATATAAATTGAATTTGTTCCCCGGCGATATGATATATATGTATACCGATGGCGTCACAGAAGCATTTAATGAGAAAGATGAACTTTATTCAGAACAGAGATTGATTGATAATATAAATAAAATTAACGTGAAGGATATGTCTTTAAAGGGAATAGTGGAATATATTAAAGATGATATAAGAAACTTTGCGGGAATTAAAGAACAATCAGATGATATAACAATGTTACTATTTAAATATAGATAGATTATTTGGAAAAACCATGCATGAATCCATTTATTTCAACAGAGCTGATATCTCCTCCTATGATTTTACCATCGAAGGTTAAGATATTGGCTCTGACTTTATTGGAATTTGGATAATTTTTGATACTATATACAAACCTTTTGCAACATTTACCCTTGTACTTACTTAGATCAAAGCCTTGTTGCTTTTGCATGTCGTTATAGTTAGTATATGTGTCGTTGAACTCAAATGGTATCATTAACTCAAAGATTTCTATGGGATTGGGATCGACCTCCCAGCCAAATTTAGATAAAAATGCGATTTTGTCATCAGTGGATATGCATTCGCTTTGATTTTTTGACGTCGGGGCAGGATAAGTTGACTTGTCTTTGCCATTGAATAAGAAAAAAGAAAGAGTTAATAAGAAAAATAATATGGCGCATATGTAAAATAGACGCTTTTTATTGAATCTGAATGAGAGTGCTATCACAAATAATTCCTCCTGGTATGAAAATTGTATCCTGTTATATAATTTTATTTGAATTATGAGAGAAATATACATCAAAGACTTACTAATATTTAACCTCGGTTGAAATCGGTTCATATAATATAAAAACATATTAAAGAAAGAAAGGGAGTAATTTTTTATGTGGCTGTTATATGGAGCGATATTATTGGCAATCTCGCTTAGTATAGATGCATTTGCTATAGGTCTGTCATATAGACTTAGAAATATAAAGATGACCTTGATGTCAAAATTGATTATATGTACAGTCTCGACATTGGTTATGTGGATATCAGTAATAATAGGCGATATAATATTGAAGTATGTGCCTGTCGGAATGTCAAAAATTTTAGGCTGCCTTATGCTATTTATATTGGGAATGTGGATCGTAGTTCACGAACTGCTAAATATAGGGGACCCAACTAATAACCCACTTGATTGTGATATCGATAACTCAAAGTACCTGGATGTGACTGAATCTGTTTACTTGGCTGTCGCTTTGTCTATTGATTCGTTTGTCGCAGGAATAAGCGCTGCAATATCTGGCTTGAATATCATTATAATTCCAATAGCTACCGGAGTGTTTCAACTTCTGTTCCTGTGCGTCGGAGAATTTGTAGGGAAAGTGCTAAGTGATAAGTTTAAATGTAGATTGAATTATAAAATATTTACGTTCTTATCAGGCGCTATATTGATGGCATTGGCATTGGTAAGATATTTCTTCTAAAAAGTGAAAATTAATATTCCCAGATGAAGTAAGTCTGGGAATTCTTTAAAAATATTTACGTATTTCAGATATTATATTGTATTCAGAAATAAGAAAGCCATGTTCTTTTATCTTTGAATAAGAAATATAACCGGGAGAATAGAGATTTGAATATTCATTTAGAATTATATCGTTTACTTTAGCTATTTTAGAGAATATGATCAAATAATACTTATTGTTGTATTTAATTAGGCTGCTCTTTATATTTTTTTGAGGATTTACTAATAATTTCTTAATGGCAATAATAAAATCTTCTAAATTGTAGAACTCGTATATTATAGGAGACTTAGGATACTTAACTTTATAATACTTTCTCTCTTTCAATAGTAATGGTTGATAAATTACTGACAAAAAGCATACCTCCTTTTATCTATATGAATTATTATATTTCATATAATATGATATGTTACAGCTTTGTAAAGAGTGTTATTTTTAAAAAGTAAAGACGAGATTCTAGTCCAATGCTAAAAAATCTCGTCCTTTTCTTAACTTAAGTATATATTTATTCTGCCGCTGTCGGTTGGTTGCTGTTTTTAATCTTCTTCGCCATCGTCCTCTTCTTCACAGTTGTCTTCTTCCTCTTCGCCATCGTCCTCTTCCTCTTCTTCACCGTTGTCTTCTTCCTCTTCTTCTTCCTCTTCTTCTTCCTCTTCTTCCTCCTCTTCTTCCTCGTCACTATCTTCTTCGTCACTATCTTCTTCGTCTTCATCTTCATCAAAGAAAAAGTTTGATAAGGCTTCTAGTTCTTTTTCATCAAAATCTGGTCCAAATATACTAAGAAATTTTGATTTGTTTCCATCTAAATATTCAAAACATTCTTTTGAGAAGCAACATTCCTTACAGTTGTCGATATCACATAAAAATAAACTACTACCACCATCAATCTTTTGTAATCTCCCTGTAGTAAATGTATCAATTCCTATATCGGACACATCTCTCAAGTTTATTTTTGCTAGATTTTCTAATCCATCCATAGAACCCTTCTTTATTTCAATAACTTGATTGAAATCTATTTCTTCTATTTCATCTTTTCCTATTCCTAATTTTTCTATAATTTTATCAAATGTTTTTTTGTCTAATATAAAGACTCCGTCAGGTATAACTAACTTTCCTTCTGAAAATTCAATCTTAATATCATCTTTATCAATATTACCACTTGAATTTACTTCTTCTTCATTAATATAAAATTTGATTTTATGTGATCGACATTCAAGTTCTTTGAAGATGACATGTAATACTTTCGCATTATTTACATATACTTGCTTTATATTATAAGAAGAATAGAATGCATCCCTTTTTATATATTGAAATTCATTTCCAAACCTAACAACTGATAAATTTATACACCTTATTTTACCTGTAATTGCATTAACAGAACCAAAATCGATTTCTTTTATGTTATCACAATCTAAATCCCCTACGCATTTGAATTCTTCAGGAATTTTTAATACTTCCGGTTTTCCTAACGTTTCAAAATCTTTGTTTGTAAACCCACCAGATTCAACATGCACACCTAATTCGTTTAGTAATTTATTGAATATATCTGAGGAATTATTATAAAATTCATCCACTGTAGGATTTAATTTCTCATTATCACTTAATCTTAATTCCATATTTTTAAGTGAATTAAAATCTATGATTTCTAGGCTCAAGTTACATGGTTCGACATATTTAACTGGTTTGCAATCATTTATGCTATTTTTAGAGTATATAAAATCAATGGCGTCTTTTAAAGTTTCGAAATAGAATTGAAAGTTACCAATATCATGTTTATGCATATATTTTTTCACGTCTGGTAGAAAATTTGTTAGCTTTATAATTTTGATATAATAATATCGATTGGCATTTTCATCAAATTTTGCGACAATATATTCAGAAGGGCCACCTCTTACAGAAGGAGAATATACTGAATAATAGAAGGGCTTTTTTTCGCTTCTGCCTAAATCTTGGCCAGTTTCAAATAATAATGGTGGTTGTTCTAAATTTTTATACAAATCAAGAGCATTAATGAAATCTTTAAGAATTTTACCTATTTTATTTTCATGTATTTCTTTTAATGTATACTTAAATTTATCCTCTATATTAAAGGATATCTCGCCCAAATTATAAAAATTTTTCTCGTATTCAATACTATTTATTTGTTGAAAAGTTTTATAATTTATGCGTTTAAAGCCACTATAACCTTTTTGCTCCTCCAATTTGTATATCTTGTCTATTGTTGATTTTAGAGCTCCTATATTTTCGATTGCTGACATACAATCTCCTTCCAATAATTTACATATATTATCTTGAAGTTTACTTATATTTTCGCATAATATATATCGATTATTCGTAAGCTTTATTTTCATATATTCATCATTACTTAAAGACTTAGTAGAAATATCAGAGTAGTAATATGGGATATCTTTTATTATATAATAATCTAAAGCTTGTTTGTAATTTTCTCCATCATGTCCTTCAAAAGCATTAATGAAATCTTTAAGAATTTTATCTATTTTATTTTCATGTATTTCTTTTAATGTATACTTAAATTTATCCTCTATATTAAAGGATATCTCGCCAAAATTATAAAAATTTTTCTCGTATTCAATACTATTTATTTGTTGAAAAGTTTTATAATTTATGCGTTTAAAGCCACTATAACCTTTTTGCTCCTCCAATTTGTATATCTTGTCTATTGTTGATTTTAGAGCTCCTATATTTTCGATTGCTGACATACAATCTCCTTCCAATAATTTACATATATTATCTTGAAGTTTACTTATATTTTCGCATAATATATATCGATTATCCGTAAGCTTTATTTTCATATATTCATCATTGCTTAACAACTTAGTAGAAATATCAGAGTAATAATGGGGGATAGTTTTTATTATATAATAATCTAAAGCTTGTTTGTAATTTTCTCCATCATGTCCTTCAAAAAGGTTTACCTTTCTTTCCCAAAAGCTTTCAAATGTATTTTCATTTTTATATCCATATGTCCTTATTAATTTGACAATAGTTTGGTTTTCTTCTCCTTTTAGGTCAATCATTTTAGATTCTGAATCTTTATATTTATATATTTCATAAAGGTATTTCGAAAAACTATCAAATTGCAAACGGTTAAACCTATCCATTGCGTGATAGGTTATAAAATCCTCACCATTCTTTAAAATTCTAAGATCTGTACAATCTAAGTCCCCAACCATGTAAACTTTTACAATGGTAGGTTTTTTTTCTTCAGCAGCAAAACTTAATTTCTTTATTTCTTTTATTTTTTCTATTGTTTCATTTTTTAATTCATACATACCGCCAATCCTCCTTTAAGATTTTATAGCTTTTTTTAAGTCTTTGATACAACTAATACATAATTTTGCTAGTTCTTTATCTTTATCTTTTTTATGTTCTTCACCTATGACCTTCAAACAGTCTATAATTGTTTCTATTTCTGACTTAGACACTTTTTTCTTGCCATCATCTTGAACCATCTTTTCTTCATTTTCTAAAAAGCTAGATAGATAATCATTAGCCGCAATTGTATCAATTATAGTTATTTTTAAAGATATATTATCATTAGTTTTTATATTTTTCCCTTCTCCATTAATTACGACAATATTATATTTTATTTTGTTGGAAATAATACTTTCCCATTCTTTTATTATGTATTTTTTCACTGCTTCCTTTAATGCATCTCTGTTTTCCTTGTTGTTTTTTAGTTTTTGACCGTTAATTTTTTTATTTGATAAAGTTTTTAATATATCCAATAAGCTTTTATCACCATTAATAAATTTAATATCATTAAAGCTTTTTTCATGTAGATATATATAACCATCATCGCTTACTTCCGCTTTATCAGCATCTATTGTTACTTTAATAGTAATGTTATTCCTTTTTATTTCACTAATAATAAAATTAATCATTTCGTCACGTGTGTTTGCGTCGAGATTATTCCAAGAATAAAATTCTTTTTCTTCTTTAGGCTTTTTCTCTTTTTTATCCTTAACTAAACTATTTGCTGTTTCTTTTTCCATTATTAGTTTTATAAACCTATTATTCAACTTATTGAGTTGGTTTTCCGTCAGGTCCTCAGAAGTAAATTTTCCATCTGATAGTTCAAAGTTTTTGCTTAATGCTCGATAAATCTTACCATTTTCAACTATTTCTATAAGTTTCTTTAGTTCTTCTTTTGTCCATTCTCCGTATAGATATAAGTTTACATTGTCTATTACCTGCATATTTTTTATGACATCATGATTTTCAAATGTCTCGCTACTCATTGTTATTTCTACTGTTTTGCTATTTCCTTTTATTGCATTCAATTTTGAGAACTTATTTCCAAATGCATATGGTTCTAATTTAATTACTTCACCCGATTCAAAATAAAATTCTAATTCGCCACTCTCAAATTTCAAATTCTCAAATGATTTCGTATCTATTTTCTTAACGTTATTGAAATTTATAATTGTTTCATTATTTCCTATTACTGCTTGTAAATCAAATTCCTCATCAAATAGACTATCTCCTGTTATTTCATCATAGTCTCCTGGTAACTTGTAAACATTACCGTCTCGTTCAAATAAGTATTTTACTTCTTCCCCCTCTGTTTCTGCTGCTTCTTCATCATCTTTTGCATTAGGGAACAATTTCCCTTGAAAACTATTTAATTCATCTTTAGTAAGTTCAGCCATTTTATTAACCTCCTTTTAAATTTTGTCATTTTATATAAATGACTATTAACATTATACTATATATATATATATATCAACTAGTTTTACAAATTTCTACAGATAGAAGATTTCTTAAGAATTTTATTAATAGTTGATATGGAATTTTAAACAATGGCATTGGAGGGGGTACCTTTAACATAGAAAATTGTGACTTAAATTGGCTTTGTGATGCAATAAATATGTAAAAGTTAATACGAGGGCGCTATTCTTTGAGAAAAAGTTAAATAATTAAAAAAAATATTGATTTATATAATGAAATATATTATAATATATGTAGCAAATAATACTTATGTATAGCTAATATTAATATTTTTAACACGAATATTCGTTTATTATGAATATTTAAGAATAAGGAGGAGGAAAATTGGAAGTGAAAGAATTTAAGAAAAGATCAATTCCATTTTTAGTAACATCATTATTATTATGCGGAGGGTTTTCAGCTCTAGCTACCGACGGGCAACCTGATAGTAAAATTAGGCCAATTTCTAAGAGACCACTTGTTATTGACGTGAATGCAGAACTATGTAAAGAGAAGGGCTTTAGAGTTGGTACGAAATTTTTTAGCATGAAGAAAGAAGCAAAGTGGAGGTCAATATCAGTTGATGATATGAGTGATGCAACAATGTTACAAATCATAGACAGATTATGGCCGAGGAAAGAGGCAAGAGTAATGTCTTTTAAAGACTTTGTTGACGACAGGAAGCAAATATTAAAAGAAGACTCAAAGATACTTTTAAAGAAAGTAGTCAGGACAGTAGAAGGTTTGCAAGGAAGAGAAGATCTGAAGGATAATTTAGAGACTATTGAAGCGATAGTAAACAGTCATGAAAATTGTTGTGCGGCGAGACTTACAGATATAATACGACTTGTTTCAACGGAGTTGGACAATATTTTAGAAAACTATGAGGAAAGCAAAGAAAAGTCAACTGATTTAATTGACAAGACAATATTAACGAAATATAGAGAGAGTTTACCGCCCAAATTCATGAGAGAACTTATAGGGGAGTCTGTAATGCAAGGACGTGAAGAGATTATGGTAAACAATACTTTCTTAAGCATGTATTCGGGGGAATTAGGAATTTCTCACGTGAGCTGTGACTTTGATATCAACGGTCGTTTTGCAACATTACCACCCAGAAAGAGAGTTGCATCAATAGTATCTGTGAGCATCAATCCTTTTGACATCAGCAAGGTAGCATTTGATGATAAGAAGGAAGGAATTTTAAAATTATTTCAACATGCTTTAGTAGACCAGTATTTAAGTGAATGTGAAGAGGTTGAGTTAACATTTGAAGAGTATTGCTTCTTTTCAAATAAAAATATGGATGAAATTAGAGTTAAGATCTTAGAACTTATTGAAGAGGCTGTTAAAGATGAGTACTATAGCAAAGAAGAAGGGGAAATCTATTTAAAAGCCTTGATGAACTGGGTAAATAACAGAGAAAAGACTATATCATTTAATGAACTTAGAGAGTGTTTGACATATTTAGACTCGAGTTGCATTACTTCTATGGAAATAGCACCTGAACTATTATGCAAAGGTGAAGAAAAAAATTATTATATAGCAAATGTATTCATGATGGCGAAAATGTTTAAGGATGGAACATTTATAGCAGACAAATAATAAGAAATGAATAAGAAATAAACGAGAAAAGGCAGCAATATTTAGAGCACATATAAAGAATATGTAGACTTAATTAAACATTTATTAAACATCCGTTAAATCAAGGACACGTATATAATTTGGAAAATATTAAGACCACTAACACATGTCTTAATAAAATATACAAATAGAAAGGAAAGTAAGACAAATGAAGAAAATTGGACAAGCATCAATATTATTGTCATCATTATTAATAGCAATATCGTTTGGCAGCATGGCAGTAGGACCTACAAAGAGCAAGATAATTGCAGGAACAGGACCACTTACAAGACATTTGAACAAGAAGTTATCAAATAAAGGAGGAATTAGATTAGGAAAGAAATTCTTTGCTAAAAGGAAAGAAGCGGCTTGGAGGACGAAAGTAATTCCTGATATTACGGACGAGCGACTATGCCAGATGATGGCAGAGTTATGGCCTAACAATGATCAAATTGATGATCGGGGACGAAAAAGCCGTGATTTTGTAAGTTATTATAGGTTTTTAAGAGATGCTATTACAGGAGAACTAAGGGATTTCACAATAAGGATAATTTATACATTATATTCTATGAAGGATAACGAGAAGTATCTGGAACCTTTAAAGTTGATAGAAATTTTGGCAAACAGCCACGAAAACCATTGTGTAGCAAGATTTTCTAACATTATGAGAAGTATTTCAAACATTTTGGACGACACATTGGAAGGGCGAGGATCTGTTATTGATGATGGGGATGCTATACAAAGTGTCGCACTATCGAAATATAGGAATTCTTTAATGAATGATTCTATGGGCGAATTGATAGAAGGAATGGAAGAAAGTGAAAGTGTTATGGCTGCAAACAATATTTATTATGCATATTCAGATGACTTTGCAGTTGATAATGGAGCAGTATCAAGTTTGGATTCAGGGACTATTCCTGGGGAGACTACGAAGAGTGATAAGGTTGCAAAAATATTGATGAGTAAATTTGATGTTTTTGATATAGGAAAGTTTGCATATGATAAAGATACCGGTGAAGGATTTCTAAATAAACTAGACAGAAGTATATTGGATAGGTATCTTTCAGACTGTGAAAAGATAAAGTTGACTTTTAGAGAGTATTGCTATATCACGAGGAAGGATATTGATGATACAAGGATGAAAATTTTAGAATTGGTAGATCAATATGAAAAAGAAAGTGATCCGGAAGATGACGGAACTTATAAAGCTGCATTATTATTATGGGTGAACGATCCAGAAAAAGTGATGTCATTTGACGAATTGAAGGAATGTTTAGTTGTTTTGGATACTTATTTAACACTTTCTCAAGGAATAGCACCTGAACTGGTATGCAGCGATAAAGAAAAGATCTATTACATAGCAAATGTGTTCATGATAGCGAGAATGTTTAAAGATGGAACATTTGTAGTTACGGAATGATTGGTAAATAATAATTAGTTATTTGATTAGCTTTTGGAAAGATTTTTTTGAGAAAAGAGACAAAAATTTACTGAAAGACAGTAAGTAATAAATAAGGATAAAAGAAAGGGTTAGAAACTCTTAATCTTTTATCCTTAATTTTATTATCTTATTACTAAATTTACTAATCTTTTCGGTACGACGATGACTTTTACAATGCTTTTGTTGCCAATTAGACTTTTTACTTTATCATTTGATAAAACTATTTCTTTTATTTCATCATTAGTAATATTTGTTGGTATAACGACCTTACTCTTTACTGAACCATTTATTTGAATAGCTATTTCAATTTCATCCCTTGTGATGTTTTCCCAAGTCGGATACTCTTGATTGAAGACAGAATATTCATTCCCTAATACTTCCCACATTTCTTCTCCAAAGTGAGGGGCGAAAGGAGCTATTAATAATATCAAAGTTTCAATGCAATCCTTATATACCTTCTCATTTAAGTATTCATTCCTTTCATATTCGTTAATAGCATTTAAAAATTCCATTAATTTTGCTACCGATGTATTAAAACTAAATCTATCTGCATCATTTATGACGCCTTTTATCGTCTCGTTCTTTTTATATATCAAGTCGTTTTCAAATTTAGTCATTTCTTCATAAGATTTGAATCCTTTGTCGTGAAATCTCTCAACTAGACTTTCAATTCTCTTAACAAATTTACTAATAGCCTTAATTCCACTGTCACTCCATGGTCCTCCTTCAGTATAATCAAAGCCGAACATCAAATAAAGTCTAAATACGTCTGAGCCATACTTATCTATATATTCGTCAGGGGATACGGTATTGCCCTTTGACTTACTCATTTTAGTTCCATCTGATCCAAGTATTAACCCTTGATGTACTAATGATTTGAATGGCTCATCAAAGTTTAATTTCCCCATGTCCCTTAATGCTTTGGTTATAAATCTTGAATATAGCAAGTGTAAGACAGCGTGCTCTGGTCCTCCTATATACTTATCAACTGGTAGCATTTCGTTTATTAAATCTGAATTAAATATTTCTTTATCGTTGTTGCTATCAGGATATCTTAAATAGTACCATGACGAACATACAAAAGTATCAAGCGTGTCGGGGTCTCTTTTAGCATCATTGCCACATATAGGACACTTTGTATTAATAAATTCTTCACATTTCTTAAGTGGAGACTCTCCATCTGGTTTAAATTCAACATTGTATGGTAGTAGTACAGGTAAGTCCTTCTCGTCTACAGGTACAATGCCGCATGTCGGGCAATGAATGACTGGTATAGGTGCTCCCCAGTATCTTTGTCTTGAAACTAACCAATCCCTTAGTCTATAATTTACTTTTTCTTGACATAAGTCATTAAGTGATTCAGCTATCTTAACTTTTGCTTCATCAGAGCTTAATCCATTAAACCCTTGACTGTTAATTAGTATTCCATAGTCAGTAAAGGGCAATTCCGGGCTGTCATTTCCTTGTGGAACTATACAGGTTTTTATCGGAAGGTTATATTTTTTAGCAAATAGATAGTCTCTTTCGTCATGAGCTGGAACCGCCATAACACATCCTGTGCCATAGCTTGCTAATACGTAATCAGATATCCATATAGGTATTTCTTCGTTATTAATTGGATTTATTGCATATGCTCCGGTAAATGTTCCCGTTTTCTCACTGTCGGTCGACAATCTTTCAATTTCGTTTTTCTTTTTAGTCTCTTCTATATATTTGTTGACTGAGTCTTCATATTCCTTTGTAGTTATTTCTTTAACAAGTTTGTTTTCTGGCGCAAGCACGCAGTAAGAGACTCCGAATAAAGTATCAGCACGTGTAGTGAAAATTGTAAATGTTTTTTCAGAATTCTTAATTCTAAATACAATTTCATGACCTTTTGATTTCCCTATCCAATTCTTTTGCTTTTTCTTGGTTGCCTCTGGCCAGTCTAAGTCGTCAAGTTTCTCTAAAAGTTCTTCTGCATAGTGAGTTATCTTGAAAAACCATTGAGTTAGATCTTTTTTTATCACATCGCTGTGGCATCTTTCACACTGACCGTTAACAACTTGTTCATTTGCCAGTACAGTCTTACAGGCCGGGCACCAGTTTACAGGCGCTTCCTTTCTATATGCCAAGTTGTTCTTGTACAATTGAAGGAATAACCATTGAGTCCATTTATAATATTCTGGTAGACAAGTAATTAGATCATGCTCGTTATTAAACATTGCTCCCATTTCGCTTAATTGACGCTTCATATTGTTGATATTCTGCATTGTGGAGTCTTTCGGATGGACTCCTGTCTTAATGGCATAGTTCTCTGCAGGTAAACCAAATGCATCGAAGCCCATTGGTTCATATACTTCAAATCCTTGCATTTTTTTCATCCTTGCCCAAGAGTCACATAAACCAAAGTTGAACCAGTGACCTAAATGAAGTACTGATCCTGATGGATATGGAAGCATTTCTAGACAATATAACTTTTTCTTAATATTGTCCTTGTTAAACTTATATAAATGAGATTCATTCCATTTTTTTCTCCATTTTTTATCAATTTCTTTAGAATAAGACATTTTAAAGACATCCTTTCGGAAAATAATTTTAAGTAAATTATAATTCAATTTGAGTAAAAAATCAAGACAGCTTATTAATTTGAATAGCTGCCCATTGTAAATAGTAATTATTTTCTTATAGATTCTCAATTTTTATTTTATGATTCTTATTTTTGCTGTCATATACTATCCCCACGGCAAATTTTTCTCCCGTGCAGTCATCCAATGCTTCCACGTATCTTCTTTCTCTTATCTGTCTTATTGCATCTTCCGGCGTCGAGTCTTTCTTTAGTTCCAATATGAATGACGGCTGGGATCTGTCATATGGATGAAATACAAAGTCTGCTAGTCCTGCGCCTGCTCGTTCTTCTCTTTTTATATTGTAGTCGTCTCTTGCTATAAGGTAGACCAATGTTACTACGCATGACAATGAGTTCTCGTCGTTATATTTTAATAATGGAATGTTATAGTCATGTGCTGCCTGTATTATCTCCTCCATCTTCTTTGTGTCCCTTGTCAATGTCGCCTTTAGCATTTCCTTTGAATTTCTTATTAATTTTGCTACTTCTCCCACTGATTTGTCTTGTATTGCTTCATCAAACTTTAGCTGTAGCTCATGGTTAGGTATCCTTACCGTCCCATTATGATAGCTTAATAGTCCATAAATCGCCATCGCTGAAAATACTTGATTCTCATTTCCAAACGAAGTCTTTTCCGCACTATATCCCTTCAGTACCATTTCTATCGGAATTCCTGATATCATCTTTATAATATCATCCTTAATCCCATCTATATTCATGTTGATATATTCCAAAATTCCATCAAATGCTCCCGTATTCGTCCAATAGCTTTGACATCTCGCTCTGTCCAATGCAAATGATACTGATCTTGGATTATATAAATCTGTTCCATCATATGTTTTATATCCATTGTACCACTCTTTCAGTTCACTCATTGATACTTTATCCTGTCTTTTGCATAATTCTTCTACTTCATTTTCTGTAAATCCAAAATACTTATCATATCTTTCATCATTCAGCATCGTATATTCGTCAAACATATTTAATGTCGATCCATTAAAATACTTTGCCACCGGCAGTATTCCTGTCATATATACTAATTCTACATATGGTTCTCCCTTTAATAAATTCATTAAAAATGTTAAAAACGATTTCCTTTCCTTCTCTGTAAATAAATTTTTATTAAATATATAATCCCATTCGTCTATTATGAATATAAATCCTTCATTTGTTTTATCATATATTAATTTCAATATTTTATATATTGGCCTTTTTATGTCTATATCTATTTCTTTATTTGCTTCTTTCAAATCATTTTTTAAATCTTCAATAAAATTGTTTATATATTCCTTATACGTAAAGTCCACTTCCTCTGGTTCTTTACTAAAATCAATATATATCACATTATGCTTATTCAAATGTTCTAGATATGTCTTACTTTTACTTATTTCTAACTTGTCAAATAGATACTTAAAGTCTGCTCCTTTTGAATAGTACGATGCTAACATCTGCAGGTTTGTTGACTTTCCAAATCGTCTTGGTTTTGTTATGCATATATGTCTTCTTCCTGTTTTTATACAACGGTTTATATTTTCTATCATCATCGACTTATCTACAAAATATTTATCGTTAGATATGAGTTTAAAATCATTTTCCATAAAATTATTGTTTAAAAAATAACCCATTTTTGTTTCCTCCTAATCATTTTCTTTTTATAGATTCTCAATTTTTATTTTATGATTCTTATTTTTGCTGTCATATACTATCCCCACGGCAAATTTTTCTCCCGTGCAGTCACTCAATGCTTCTATATACCTTCTTTCTCTTATCTGCCTTATTGCATCTTCTGGCGTCGAGTCTTTCTTTAGTTCCAATATGAATGACGGCTGGGACCTGTTGTATGGATGAAATACAAAGTCTGCCAGTCCTGCGCCTGCCCGTTCTTCTCTTTTTATATTATAGTTGTCTCTTGCTATAAGGTAGACCAATGTTACTACGCATGACAATGAGTTCTCGTCGTTATATTTTAATAATGGAATGTTATAGTCATGTGCTGCCTGTATTATCTCCTCCATCTTCTTTGTGTCCCTTGTCAATGTCGCCTTTAGCATTTCCTTTGAATTTCTTATTAATTTTGCTACTTCTCCCACTGATTTGTCTTGTATTGCTTCATCAAACTTTAGCTGTAGCTCATGGTTAGGTATCCTTACCGTCCCATTATGATAGCTTAATAGTCCATAAATCGCCATCGCTGAAAATACTTGATTCTCATTTCCAAACGAAGTCTTTTCCGCACTATATCCCTTCAGTACCATTTCTATCGGAATTCCTGATATCATCTTTATAATATCATCCTTAATCCCATCTATATTCATGTTGATATATTCCAAAATCCCATCAAATGCTCCTGTATTCGTCCAATAACTTTGACATATTCCATCATCAAGTGCATATACTACCGATCTTGGATTATACAAATCTATTCCGTCATGCGTCTTATATCCATTGTACCATTCTTTCAGTTCACTCATTGATACTTTATCTTGCCTTTTGCATAATTCTTTCACTTCATCTTCTGTAAATCCAAAGTATTTATCATAAATTGTATCATTCAGCATTGTATATTCTTTAAACATATTTAATGACGATCCTTCAAAATACTTTGCCACTGGCAGTATTCCTGTCATATATACTAGTTCTACATATGACTTTCCTTTTAACAAAGTCATTAAAAATGTTAAAAATAAATCCCTTTCATCTTTTGTAAATAAATTTTTATTAAATATATAATCCCATTCATC
>CAKSSR010000004.1 GCA_934489735.1 uncultured Eubacteriales bacterium
ATCCTGATAATCTGCCAGAAGTATCACATTTAGATGAGACAAGAACAAACAATCGTGTTGATAATTTGGTGTGGAGTTCACATAAAGATAATTGTAATATGCCTTTAATTAGAATCAGGCACGGACAAGTTACTTCAAAGGGCCAAAATGGTAGAGCTATTCCTGTGGAGTGCGATGGTGTTATTTTTGAAACCGGAACGGAATGTGCTAAATTTTACGGTATAAAACAAAACACTATGTTGCACTGGTTGGCTTGCCCAGAAAAAATGCCCATAGAGTGGAAAGAAAAAGGACTAAAAAGACTCTAAAACGCTACTGACAGAGATAAGGAAACATGGGATAAATTGTGGGAAAACAGGGAGAGGTATTTATGAATGATATTCAGCTCAAAGCATTAAACGAAATGATTGGAGCTTGTATTGAAAATGGTGGAGATGCCGGAGGCTCTTATAATTCATGCCCTGACAAATGTAAAGCCAAAATTGATGAATTTTTAATTTTAATGGGCGAGAAGTATTTATGCATCAGCGAAGATAAAAACAATTTTAACTGGCCCTGCGTAACAAGAACAGACGTTGAGCAATCAACGGAAATTTGGGAAAAAGATTTTTAACAACCCTTGACAACGGCCTTTTAGTGTGGTATTATCATTACATCAAAAGGCTTTGCCTATTATGAGGAGGTTTGTATATGTACGAACAGTATACTGATAAGCAGATTGTTGAGATGTTGAAACCGAAGTTGGAAAAGTTAGGTTGGGGGATTGTTGTTAATAATGACCTTTATTCTAGCACTATTAAAATGATTGCTACCATCTACCGTTCAGCTTATATCCGTGGTCAGCTTGGTCGAAGTTTTATTATTGGTGAGAAGAAAACCAAAGAACTCGTAAACCCTTTTAAGGTGGGCGATAAGGTAAAATTTCTTGGTATTAGTATTGAGGATAAAGAAGCCTTGAGCAATAGGTGGTTCTATCCACCCGTGAATACTGTTGGTGAAATTGTAGAGTCTGACCTTGTTTTTTGCCTTGTTCAGTGGCCCAAGGGTACCACTTCTGGTGATGGAATATGGCGTTGTCGGCACAATTATCTTGAAAAAGTAACTGAGCATTGGGTTCCTGTAAACGACGACGGTAGTAACGTCAAGAAAGACGATTATGTGCGTTATACTGAGGAGCATAAACATAAAAACAGCCCTGAATATTATCCTGCCAAAGATATGATTGGTAAGGTAATTAAAGTTTGTAGTAACCAAACTTGTTTTGTCCAGTGGCCTAAAGGGTCTACCAGTGGCAATGATAAGTGGTATGCTACTTGGTTTGACCTTGAGGTGCTTGTATGCGAGTAAAACCCCTACTATCTAAAATCAACCCAGACACATTTATTGAGGATTATCTACAAGCTCATGGCATTGAACAAATTGACCTATACCTCAGTCCAGAAGAAGGATGCTTAGACAACCCTCGATTCTATCCTAATATGGATAAAGGGTCTGAACTGCTGAAGCAAGCGGTTGAGAATGATTGGAAGATTGGGCTTGAAGTCGATATTGACGTTGATGGCAACTGTTCCGCAACACTAATCCGTCAATTTTTAAATAAGCAATATAATATTGACCCAATCATTTATATTCGCAAAGGTAAGTCCCATGGTCTAAGAGCAAATACAGGTGAAGATATCGTGCAACAGATGATTGCGGATAAGATTCAACTGTTGATTGTACCGGACGCGGGAATGAACGATAAATCAGAAGCCAAAAATTTACTAGATAATGGTTGTAAGGTTCTTTGTTTAGACCATCATGAACAATCGGTTGATAATCCTTATGCTGTAATTGTTAATCATCATTTATTAGATGAATGGAAAGGGCTAGAAACCGGTAATATTTATCATTGGTTTGATAAGACAAAAGCAGAAGAACCCCTTGAAAACTTGAATCCATTAAATTATAACTTGTCAGGCACAGGCGTAACGGCTAAGTTTGTTGAGTATTATTGTCAAAAATATGGCTTATTCATTCCTTATATGGATGACTTAGTTGCAATGTCTATCATTTCCGATTCTTGTGACATTACAAGTATGGAAAATAGATATTATGTTCATCACGGATTATATAATGTTCAAAACCCGCTAATTCAAGCTATGCTGCCTAATGCCGTTAAGCGTTACGGCCTGACTCCAACAGGTTATAGTTGGGCTATGATTCCCTTAATCAATGCCGTATGTCGTGAAGAAGAAACGGATAACAAGTATAAAATTTTTGACGCTTTTAGTGGGCATGGCGATATTGAAGAAGCATTAAAAATTTGTCGTTTCGCTCATCGTCGGCAAAGTGAAGCCGTAAAGCAAGCAGTTGAAGAAATCGAGCCTAACCTTGATATAAAGCACAAAGTAATTATTGGCTTTGCTGATAAGAGTTTTGCTAATCAAGTTGGTTTGATTGCTAATAAATTCCAAAGCAAATATCATAAGCCTGTTATCTTGCTTCGTGAAGCTGATTCTACAACATGGTCAGGAAGTTTGAGAAGTCCGGTTAGCCTAAGAGAAGAAATCAATAGTTCTAATCTTGCTAATGCTTTGGGCCACTCGATGGCGTGTGGTGTCTTGGTTCATAAGTCCAATCTAAACAAACTAATCAATTATCTTGATAGTCTTGATATTTCAACCAATCCTGAAATTGATGTAGCTGGGTATGTCACCCCTAAACAAATCAATAACAAGCTATGTAAGGTTTGTGAAAATAACGCTGAATTGTGGGGTCAGGGGCTTAGAGAACCCACCTTCTACATTAACACTGAGATTGACGAAACCAATGTACAGGTCTTTGAAAAGCGCACTACAACAGTAAAAATTACAGTAAATGGCGTTGATTTTCTGTTGTTTTTGGCTACCCCCGAACAAGTAGACAAGTTAACACAAAAGGGTAAAAAAAGCCTATCTTTAATTGTAACTTTATCTACAAATGAATGGAATGGTGTGGTTAAGCCCCAAGGCAAGATTAAGCAGTTTGAGGTTGATAAGATGGAGGATAAAGGTGAGAGTTGGGAGGATGATTTTTAATTGAAAATAAATGAACTTTATAAACAAGCCGATTATAAAGATAAGACGGGTATGATATTTAATGCTGATTGTCTTGATATTATGGCTAAGATGGATGACGGGTCGGTCGATTTTACTCTTACCGATATTCCTTATGACGCTGTAAATCGAGATAGTAACGGACTAAGAAATCTTGATAAAGGTAATGCTGATATTATTACCTTCGACCTTGATGAGTTTCTTAAACAGGTGCTAAGAGTTACTTCCAATTCTATTTGTATCTTTTGCGGCAAGGAGCAATTTAGTCAAATCTATAAATTCTTTGCCGATATTAGTAAAGGTACAGTACGCCCGATTATTTGGGAAAAGACAAACCCAAGTCCTATGAACGGTCAGTATATTTATTTGAGTGGCGTTGAGATGTGTGTATGGTATAAGAAGCAAGGGGCTAAAACATTTAACGCTCATTGTAAAAACACTGTGTTTCATTATCCCAACGGTCGGAGTAAGTTGCATCCTACTGAGAAGAATCATGCTTTGCTTGAAGATTTAATTAAGGATAATACAAATGAAGGACAAACTGTATTTGACCCTTGTTGCGGTAGTGGTAGTCATTGTTTTGTAGCAAAGAATCTTGACCGTAAATATATTGGTGTTGAATTGGATAAAGGTTATTTTGATGTGGCTATTAAAAGGATGGGAGGATGATTTTTTGATGAAATACGAATTTCATGTAGGCGATTATGTGGAGACTAAAGATGGTAAAGTTGGTTATATTACACAAGTAGCTTTTTCTAATGAAGCTAAACGCTGGTGCTCTATGCGTATTATGTGTAGACAAAATGACTTTATTATTAGTTTTGAAGGATATGAAGATTTAATTCCTGATAGATTTAACCGCATCGGCCAGTATGATTTCACAAAAAAGAACCGGATTGAGCATCTTCCCGAAGCGAGTATTACCACGGCGTGGTTTAACGAGAACAACATTATTCGGAAAATAAATGAGCTTGTTGAGGCCGTAAATCGGTTGGAGGAGAAAGTTAATGAAATGGCATAAAGTTGAGGATTATCCGGTTGGGTCGGATGAGTATGTTTTGGTTTCTACAAATCGTACACGTGCTGGTTGTGTCGTAGCCAAATTGATTGATGGACTTTGGGACGATAAGCTTTGGGACAATGGGCTTGGAGTGTGCATTTCAGCGTCACTAACAGACCGCTGGTGCCATATTGATTTATCGGAAGATTAAAATGACTTACTTAGAATTTCTTGAAAGAGTAGTAGATGAGCTTTCTAAGATTGTAAAAGGCTCGGTCAAATTAGAGATTCCTGCAAACTTTTTTAAACAGCCTGATTTAGAAGCCGCATATATTGAGGTCATGTTTAACAAAGCGAACTTTTCTGTGTGTTTTAACTGTGGCATTAACAGTGAAGTCAACGTTTATTATCGCTATCTTTGTGATTATGGGGACGCAGAATCTTATATCGGTTATTGCGTGGAATGGCTACGAAATTGCTTAGAGTCTCAAATTTTGAAACTTTTTGTTGGAGAGGATTAAAATGGCACGACTTAAATACCATCCACGAATAAACGAATATCGTGGTAAAATAGAATCAAAGAAGATTGGGTAAAAGAACAGTTTGACAAAGAATATGAGTTGGTTTGGAATGGGCATAGTCATTTTGCTTTGAATAAAGACACAGGCGAATATTTCTACATCTTCAAAACGTTGAGATACTTATGTCCAATTAGTGAATTTTGGCAATATAAGAGACTTGGGCACAAGTCCCTTGTTAAGGAGTAAAATATGGCATATGACTGATGTGTTACTTACCTTTTATGTGAACGGTGAGGCACCATCCTAAAACACTTTTTAAATAAATTGAATAAACCTATTGACAACTCCTTTCATTTGTGCTATAGTATAAGCAATCAAGAAAGGGGTTGTTTTCATGTTAAAATTTATTGGTTTATGGGAATATAAATTTGAAGAATTATGTCTTTTTTCATGCATTTTGAGTATATTTGATATATTTTTCCTTATTTTTTTCTCAATACTGGGGATAATATGTCTTTATGCAATTAATGATATAGAAGAGCTTATACGACATAAAACACAGATTTTTCAATATATGATAACAATGTCCGCTGTTTCATTGATTGGCGGCGGCGTTATAGGTATTATAGTTTTTGCAATCATTTGTGGTCTCTTTAGTGCTATTGTAAGTGCTATTGTATATGTTTGTAAAAAATCAGAAATGAAGCGAAGATATACTGAATTTAATAATACCGTAGAAGATAAAAATCACAGTTATGTTAAAGTTACTTCTATGGATTTTGGGACATTTGAAAGACTAAACATTGTTTCACCAGAAAGATTCTGCACTATTACAACTTTTAATAAAAATTGTTATTATAGACTTGATAACTATATGGTGCGAATTACATTTCCTACGCTGAACGATTATCATAAATATATTGGATGGTGTAATGGTTTGGAAAAAGAAGAAAAGCGTCAAAAACAAGCAGAACGGCATAAGGCCAATATTGAAACTATGGAAATGATTCTTGAGCAAGCTCAAAAAGATATTGATAATTTACGCAAGCAATCAGAAAATGAAATTAAACAGGCTGCAAGCACGATGAAGGAAGTGTTTGAGCGTCTAAAAAGTAGCTGATTGCTGGAGGAGTAATATAAAATTCAGTCGATACAATTTTTAATAGAGAAATCTGCGGTTTAATTTTTAGGAGGGGTTGGATGATTGATTATAACAAGTTGATTCAACTGGCAGAACAGGTAAAAGCAAAGGCTAATAATGATATATGCCTTTATTTTTCTGAAAGGGTATATAACGCCCATAAAGATGAAATTTCTAAATTGCCTTATTCAATCAAAGTGTATCCAAATGAAGCTGGGCGTTTTCAAGAAGATAATGTTTATGTTGTAAGTAAGAAGGATATATTTGAGGAGGGGTTGGATGTACCAGCTTTACAATGGCGATTGTCTTGAAGTTATGCTCAAGCTACAAGCACAAAATATCAAGGTAGATGCGGTAATTTGTGACCCGCCCTATAATATCGGTCAAGCCGAATGGGATAACTGTTTTGATATTAAAACCGCCATGGTTTATGTAAAATCATTGCTTAAACCAAATGCCAATATTGTACTATTTCAAGGTTGGTCAAATGTGTGTAAGACCAAAGCAATTATGGATGATTTGTTCACTATACAAGATTGGATTATTTATGATAGAATCAAAGGGCGTGGAGGAAAGAAACATTTAGTATCTACAAGAGAAGATATATTGTGGTATAGTAATGGAACAGATTATACATTTAACAAGATTCCTTCCACAATCAAGAAAAAGACTGGCGGATTAGGAATGAAGAATGGTTGTGAATTTAGAGCTTTAAGCAATGTCTGGACGGATATTAGTCCTATTGTACCATGGAGCAAAGAAAGAGTAAAACATCCAACACAAAAGCCTGTGCAACTTATGGAGAGATGTGTTGAATTATGGACTAATCATGGCGATACCGTGCTTGACTTTTGTATGGGTTCAGGTAGTACGGGTGTTGCTTGTTTGAATACGGGTAGGAATTTTATTGGGATTGAGTTAGATGAAGGGTATTTTAAGATTGCGGAAGAAAGGTCGAGAGAGGTAATAAAAAATGAATGATACTCAACTTCATTGTCATACACATGGTTCTAATCTGCGTATGCTTGACTGCATTGTAAAAACAAAAGATTTGATTGATTATGCAGTTGAGCTTGATATGAAGGCTGTGGCCATTACAGACCACGCCTCTATCAGTGAACATATTAACGCCATTCAATACAGTAAAAAACTAAAAGAAAAAGGTGTCGATATAAAAGTTCTTTTGGGCGATGAAATTTATCTTGTAGATGATGTTGTTGACGTTAAAGAAAATTATGTCCCAAGACAGACTCAATTCTATCACTTTATCTTAATTGCTAAAGATAGAGTTGGATATGACCAACTTAGAGAAATTAACGCCGTGGGGTGGCAGTCCAGTTTCTTTACAGGTAAAATGAGGCGTGTTCCCAATGATAAGCGTCAAATTGAGAAGATTATTAGGGATAATAAAGGTCACTTGCTTGCAAGCACGGCTTGCATTGGAGGTGAACTAGCTAAAGCATTTTTTAAACAAGACAAACAGCAACTTATTTCTTTTGTTAAATGGTGTATTTCAACTTTTGGCAAAGATAATTTTGCTATTGAAATTCAACCTTCTAATAACCCTGACCAAATTGCTTTTAATAAGTGGGCCAAAGATTTCGCTTGGAAGCATAGTTTAAAATGTATTTCTACTTGCGATGTCCATTATTTAAAAAAAGAGCACCATGACATTCATAAGGCTTTTCTCACAAGTCGAGATGCAGACCGTGGCGAAACCGAAGATTTCTATGCTACTACTTATATGATGTCTACAGAAGAAAAAAAAAGTTATATGCCTTATTTCTCTGATGAAGATTATAAACAAATTGTTAATGATGGATGGGAATTTGTTAAAGATGTTGAATTCATTGACATGGAGCATATTACCATTATTCCTGAAAGAAGCCTAAAAGGGTTGGATTGTCAAGTTCGGCATATCTTTAAGGATTGGTATGACAAATATCCCTATATCAAGAATTTTGCTTATAGTAAATATGACCAAGACACCTATTTTTTACGCATGGTAGAAGATGGTTTTATAAGTAAAAAGCAAGAATTTAATGACACAAATATTGGACGTATTGCTTGGGAGCTTGAACAGTTATGGTTGATTAGCGATAAACTTGGAGCCAGAATGTCAGCCTATTATAATCTGGTTGATTATATTGTTGATATTTGTTGGGAGATTGGATTTATTGGGGTCAGCCGGGGCAGCGTAACAGGATATTATACTGCTTATCTCATTGATATACAGCAAATGAATCCTCTACAATGGAATCTTCCTGCATATAGACATCTCAACGCCGAACGGGTAAGCTGGCCCGATGTAGACCTTGATTCTTCAGCCCGTAACCGGCCAAAGATTATTCAGTGTCTTAAAGAGGTGTTTGGCGAAGATAATATTCTTAACATCTGCACTTTCAAAACAGAAACAAGTAAATCCGCACTTAAAACGGCCTGTCGAGGATGGGGGCTATCTAATGATGAAGCAAGTTATCTTTCTTCTCTTGTCCCGGTAGAGCGAGGTAAACAGTGGTCTTTAAAAGATTGCTTTTATGGCAACAAAGAAAAAGACCGAAAACCTGTTGGAGAACTTGTAAAAGAGATTAAGCTACAGTCAGAAGCCAACGATGTTGACCTTGAACAGTGCGCTTTGATGATTGAAGGGTTGATTTCTGGATTAAGCCTTCACGCCTCTGGTATCTATATCTTTAAGGACGGCTATCTTAAACAAAATAGCCTTATGAAAACGCCTCGTGGTGATGATGTTACTTGTTGGGATATGCCTTGTTCTGATTATTGCGGGGGATTAAAATATGATAGTTTAACAACTGAGTGCCAGGATAAACTTGAAGTTTGTACAGAGTTGTTATTAAAATATCATAAAATAAAATGGCAAGGTAGTGTTAGAGCCACTTACAATCAATATCTTCATCCAGATAAGCTAGACTATACAACTAAAGAAATGTGGGATGATTGCTCTGAAGGTAAAATTACTGACTTGTTCCAATTTATCACTCCCGTTGGAAGCAAGTGTATTAGAAAAATTCAACCCCACAGTCTTGAAGAAATGGCTAACGCTAACTCCCTTATGCGCATTACTGTTGAGGATAGTATTCAACCAGTAGATAAATTTCTTGCTTACAAGCATAACAGAAGTTTATGGTATAAAGAACTTGACCAATATGGCGTGACCAACCCCGATGAAATTAAAGCTCTTGAAAAAGTCCTCAATTATTGTTATGGTTGCCCTTCCATGCAAGAAGATGTAATGGAACTTTGTATGGAACCAAAAATTGCTGGCTTTAGTTTAGCATCTGCTGATAAAGCCAGAAAAATTATAGCCAAGAAAAAAACAGAAGATGTGGCAGGACTAAAAGAGCAATTTTATTCTTCTGTTAAAAAACTTGGTAACTCAATCAATGTAGCTAACTATGTCTGGGAAGAATGTATTAAGCCACAGCTTGCTTACAGCTTTTCCAGAAACCATGTGCTTCCGTATAGTGCAGAAGCCTTGCAAGAAATGAACCTATTTTATCATTATCCTTCTGTATACTGGAATTGTGCCACAATGATTGTAAATGCTGGATTGGCCGATAATACAAATAATAGTAATTCTGATTCCTCTTTTAAAACAACAGACTATGGGAAAATTGCTAAATCTATTTATAGAGCAAAAAATGTCGGAATCAGTATCAAAGCGCCTTCAATCAACAATTCTGAACAAATTTTTACCCCCAGAGAACAAGACGATTCAATCCTGTTTGGTCTAGGTGCTATTTCAGGCATCAATAGTGATATTGTTTCTCAAATCCTCTCTAATCGTCCTTACACTTCCTTTGCTGATTTTTACCAGAAAAATGCTTATCAAGGCTCACTCGTCACTAAATCCAAGTTCATCCAACTAATCAAGGCCGGATGTTTTGATGAGTTTGAACCTAACAGACGTATTGTGATGAGACAATACTTCATCCTATCCACCCCTAACGTCACGTCTCTTGCTATGGACAATATAGGCCGAATCAAGGCTGCAAGAGTGCCTATACCTAAATCTATCATTGGCCCATACAACTTTAGAAAGTATGTGTGTAATAAGCAATTTAAGTACGGAAATCACCCCAAATTCAAATCTAAGACTTTATACTGGCTAGACCAAAAAGCCTTAAATTACTTTGAAAATCATTGTAAAAGCTCTATGGTAGAAGGCGTAGATTATTGGTTTGAAGATGATAGATGGATAGTTGTCGATAAAAGCCTTGAAAAGTTACTTGCACCGTCCGTTGAAACACTGAAAGCCTATATCAATACTCCTGAATTTCTCAAAGAATTTAACCAAAGACGGGCCAAGCAAGAAATGCTTCAAAATGTAGAAAGTATAGATGTAAATAAATGGGCTTTTTCTGCAATTAGTTTTTACCCGGATGAGCATGAACTCGCTCATCTTGACAGAAAACGTTATAACATTAGTTTGTTTAATGAACTACCCGAAGAGCCTGAATTTATTGTAAGAAAAGCTGGAAAGCGTGAATGGAAGCAGTATGTTTTATTTCAAATCGCAGGAACAGTTCTCGATAAAAATGACAATCATCACTTGCTGACGATTTTGGACATAAACAATAATGTTGTTCAATGTAAGTTTAATGCAGAAGATTATAGCTATTATAAAGCACAACTTTCTGTAATGAATCCTGATGGTAGCAAAACCATTATGGATAAGCCATGGTTTAAACGTGGCCAACCTCTTATTTTAACTGGTGTTAGAATGGGCGTAGATGATTTTAGAGTTAAGTCTTATAAAAACTCAATTTTTAATCGTAAAGTGTATCGTATTGATTCTATTGACAATAATACGGGTGAGATTGAATTTACTATTTATCGTTATGATGAGGAGGTAGAATAATGGCTCATATCGTTGCATTAAAAAATGGTAAAAATATCCATGTATTTACTAATACAGACGAAAATTTATACAAATCGCTATCTTATTATATCCGAAATGAATTAGGTAACGATTTTTATAGCTATCTGGATTCTTATGCTCAATCTTTAATTGAAGATAATAAAAACTTAGAGAAGGATTGGGCCGAAGCCGAAGAAAGAACAGGTAAACTTGAATACGAAAAAAATGAAACGATTCAAATTGCTCGTGAAGTCTACAATCTTATTGACGAAGAAGATTTAGAATCGGCTAAAAACGCTCTAGAGCAAATCCTAAATTATTAAAATAATCTCTTGACAAGCCTCTTTGCTTATGCTATATTATAGTTACAAAGCAAGGAGGTTTGTCTTATGTATAAGATTTGTAAGTACGGCAAGGTAAATGAATATGTGGTCTCTGTAAACACTAAAAATGGTGTTACTACTGTTATTCATTGTCCAGCTTTTAAAGATGGCACCAGTTTTGAAAATCGCGAAGCTGTTCGTCTTTGCGAAGAGCTGAATGAAACTTATAGCAATTATGGCGTTGTGTTTGGAGGATATGAATAAAATGAAGATGCAACTGTTGCCTTTTAATAAAGCATATGAAGTCGCTAAGACATTTGAACCTAATGTATGCGAAGAGCGTAGTATTTATGGTCTTTCTGATGACACTATTCCCTGGGGCAAAATGATTGATGTCGATTTTAACACCAAAAACGATACTTATACATTCGACGATTTCTTCATTCCTAAATATTGCTTTAAAGAAAGTTCTAAAGAAATTATGAAAAATATCCTGCGTTATGGCGATTTCCTTAAAATTGATTTTCATTACGAACTTGATGTGACTAAAATTCGCCCTGTTATCGTTCGATTGATTTCTTATAAAGGCGATATTTTTTATTATAAAATGTTTGACGATACTGGAGAAGTTGTAGAGCGCGAGAAAGTAGGTAAAGCCGATGAGCCTTAGAGTAAAACTTGTCCCTGTTAGAGAGATTTATTTTAATCAATCTAACGGCTTTAGAGTTCTAGGATGTGAACCTGTTAATGGCAACGAAGTTGTTTTAAACAAATATGGCAACTTTACCTTATCTGGTTCTAACTTGTCTACTTTTAATATCGGAGAAGAGTATGAATTAGAAATTCGAGAAGATAAACGTAGCAAGTATGCTGGCAGTTATATTTTGGTTGGGTTTTCTGATATCAACGTAAATGAGAATGGTATCACAATTAAACCTGAACAAGAAATGACTATTTTAAGGCATATCTGTGAAGGCGACCAACCAAAATATATTCATGACGCTTATTCCAACTTTGTTCAACTTGTTCTTGATGGACGTGAGGAAGAAATCGACCACAAGAAAATTTACAATGTCGGCCCTGTTCGGTTTGAGGAATATGTGAATAAAATCAAGGGCTATTTCACCACCATCCAATTTTTGCCCCTCGCCTCTGATTGGGGTATTGAGAATGATAGCGATGTTAAGAAGTTGATTGATGTTTTCACTACACCAGAAGAGTTAAATCAAGCCCTTGAAAGTAGCCCTTATCACATCTTCTTTGACTTACTTAATTATTCCTTTGACAAGTCTGATAGATATGTCTTAGACAAGCGGCCTGATTTGATTGATTCTAAGGAGCGTTGCGAGTTTGCTTGTCTTGAAATTCTTAGAGAAAACGAGCTTGAAGGCGATACAAGAATTTATACAGAATTGCTTGAGGATTTAGCTAAAGATAAAGCACCTGAATGTGCTCAGTATGTAGAAGAAGTTATCAAAAGCAGTGAAAGAATTTTTTACGATGAAGAAAAGCAATATTCTAGCAACAAAGAAACTTATAATGCAGAGGTCAATATCGCCGAAAATATTAAAGATAGACTGCAATATGAAGAAAATCTTAGTATGAATATTGATAACTTTACTACGATTGACGGTTTTCAATGCACGGACGAACAAAAACAAATTCTTGAACTTGCAAACAGATATAAAGTTTGTATGTTAAGGGGCTATGGAGGCAGTGGCAAATCGACGGTAATGAAATCTTTAGTTCTTATGCTTGAAGCTCATCATAAGTCTTATCGTCAATTAGCCCCAACCGGGAAAGCTGCCAAGAGATTAAGAGAAACAACGGGCCGTGAAGCTAGCACAATTCATATGCTTTTAGCTTGCACAGACAAAGTAGATGATGATTTTGTTATACTAGACGAATTTTCAATGGTGGGCGTTCATTTGCTGTCTTTGTTGTTTAATATCTGTAGCAAAAACACCCGATTTGTTTTTGTTTGCGATGAAGCACAACTTGCCTCTATTTCTTGCGGAAATATAACACAAGATATTATTGATTCAAATGTTGTCCCTGCTGCAACTTTGACCAAGATTTTCCGTTATGGAACTTCTGGTCTTGCTACAATCGCCACAGATACACGAAATGGTGAACTAGGTCCGAGACAAAATAGCACGTTTTCAGATTATCAGTTTATTCCTATCAATAACAAGCCTATCAAACAAATTCTTGATTTCTATCAAACGCTCCTTGACAATTACAACAAAGATGATATAATGATATTGTCCCCGTTCAACAAAGGCCCTGTTGGTACAGTAGCAATTAACAAAGCTATTCAATCCAGATACAATCCTAATCCTGATACCAAGGCCGTTCGTAAAACTTCGTCTGGCGAAGAAATTATGTTTAAGATTGGAGATAAAGTTATCAATACTCATAACGAGTATAGTATGCCTTGTTTCCTTACGGATGACGATGGCAGCTTGGTTGAAAGCACAGACAGAACAATTTCTGTAATGAATGGTGATATCGGTTATGTAAGATATATCAAAGAAACCGATAGGGGGATTGTCATGGCAGTTGAGTTTGATACTGGAATGGCACAAGTATATGGGCCTTATATGAATAATTTACTACTTGGGTATGCTATCTCATGTCATAAATCACAAGGCTCAGAAAGTAAAGCTGTAATTGTTATTACTAGTCCCATGCATAAGCGTATGTTAAGTAGCAATTTATTGTATGTAGCTGATAGTCGAGCTAAAGAGCAACTAATTGAAATTGGTGACATTGAAACAATCAAAGAGGGCCTTAAACGGCATGAAAACAAAGAAAGGGAGACTTGGCTCTGTGAACTATTAAAGGAGGAATAAAATTTGAGGTATAAACCGCTTGAACCCGGAATGTATATTGTACAATTCCATAAAAATATAAGCACGGAAAATATCGCTCATATTATTAGCAATCTTAACTTCCGTGGCGAAAAATATGGAATTGAGTTTATCCCAGAACGGACAGAGTTATATCAAATCATAAGGAGTGAAGAATAGTATGATTGTCCGTATATGTGACGTTTGTCAAAATAAAATCCCTGTTGGGCAAATAACATATCGACTGAGTTTATTTAATCCAAATACAGTTAGAACACAGTTCAACCCTGATAAATATGATATTAGCTATTCAGAAATGTGCGAACATTGCGCACAACAAATCCACAGCTATCTACATGAGTTAGAGAAGAAGGAGGCGAAATAAGCATGAAACGTTTCTGTGTAAAAGAGACTGTCAATCACTATCACATGGTAGAAATTGATGACGAACTAAACATTGATAATATTGTGTCGCTTGCGAGACAGCATCTAAAAGATAATACTGGCTTTGGAGCAATCAATCAAGTTCTATCAAATATTGAACACAAATATGGGTTTGATTACAATGTTAAACCTAATTATTGTGGTACTACAGCCGAAGCCCTTGAAGTAATGGGCTGTGAAGAAGATACGCCTGAACTAGACTAAAGTTCATAATATGTTTACAATTTATTCATATGATTGTAACATTTTTATGATATAATTTTTATCCCATCTGAGAAGGTGGGATATTTTTTCAAAGGAGTGATGTTGATTGATTAAAATTACCAAAAAAAATGGCGCTGTGGTTCCTTTTGATGGTGACAAAATCAAGAAGGCTATCCGAAAAAGTGCTGAACGCGTATGTGTAAATTTGTCTGAAAAAGATGAAAATAAAGTAGTTAATTCTGTAAAAAAGCAACTACAGTATAACGAGCTTCCTGTTCATGTAAATACTATTCATAACATGGTAGAATGCGCTCTTGACCAAGTAGAGCCTAGAGTAGCCAAATCTTACCGTGAATACAGAGACAATAAAAGCACTTTTGCTGCAATGTTAGACAAAGTATACAATAAAAAGCTATCTTTGTCCTTTATTGGCGATAGAAGCAACGCCAATGCTGACAGCGCCCTTGTTACAACGCAGAAAGCTATTGTTTATAACGAGTTGAATAGCGAATTGTACAAAAAATTCTTCCTTACTGTTGAAGAAGAAAAAGCGATGAGCGAAGGATATATCTATATCCACGATAGAGGAAGCAGACTTGACACTATGAATTGTTGCTTATTCGATATGAAGTCTGTCCTCTCTGGTGGCTTTACAATGGGGAATCTTGACTATCAAGAGCCAAAAACACTTGACGTAGCTTTTGATTTAATTGCAGATGTCGCTATCAACGCTGCTGCTTGCGAATACGGCGGATTTACCATTAGCGAAGTCGATAAACTATTAGCCCCTTATGCAAAAAAGAGCTATGACATCTATCTAAAAGAATACTATGACATTAAGCCTAGCGCTACATACAAGGAAGCAGATGAATGGGCTTTTAATAAAACCAAACGTGAAGCAGAACAAGGTTTCCAAGGATGGGAAATGAAGTTCAATTCTGTTGCTTCTAGCCGAGGAGATTACCCTAAAAGTGTTGGGGCCTGATATGGTGACATATTAGTAAACTTCTTGTTAAGCATTATTTAATGCGTGTGTCTTTGTACATTAGGTATTTCGATTGGAGGTAAAATAATGTACATCTATAAAATTACCAATATTATTACTAATCAATCTTATGTCGGACAAACTATTGATTATAAAAAACGCTGGACTAATCATAAAGACTTGTATAAATTTCCACATATTAAAGGTGGGAACAGACCTTTGTATAAAGCTATGCGTTCTTACGGTATTGAAAATTTTTCTTTTGCTGTTTTAGAAGAATGTGAAGATGATTTAGCTAACGAGCGAGAGGAATATTATATCATACTTTATAACACAATTAAAAGAGGATATAATCACGAAAGTTCGGCTAAACATAAACGTTTGTCTGAAGCTACAAAGAAAAAAATTGCCGAAGCACAAACAGGCGAAAAAAATCATATGTTTGGCAAAAAAGGCGAATTATGTAAAAATTCAAAAAGATGTATTGACCTTACAACTGGTAAAGTCTATAATTCAATGCGTGAATGTGCTTTAGATGAATTTGGCGATATAAAATATGTTAAATATATTTCACGCATTTGTCAGCCACATACAAAAAGGTTTGGTTATAAAGGTCATACTTATAGATTGATTGATGATGAAGGTAATATTATTCCTAAAGATGCTGACGGTGAAAGCCTAAATGAATTTAATTCACATGGTAATACCGTGCCAAGCTCATTAAAAAATGAGAAGGTGTAACGACTATTCCGTAAGGAAGTAAAATCATGTTGCGATACATGAAAGAAAGACAAGACAACTTATACAATTTTATAAGTTGAAAAGATAGTCTAAACCGTCTGCCTTGAGCAGAGTTAAAGTATTACGAAAGTAACGGTATAAATTGTTCACTAGCATCTCTTTTGGTCTAGGCACAGATAGATTTGAGTCTATGATTTCTTCTGTTTGCCTTAACGTTCGTAAAAATGGCCAAGGCAAGCCCGGATTTAAGCATCCTGTTCTATTTCCAAAACTCAGCTTCTTCTATGATGAAAATTTGCATGACGAAGGCAAAGAACTAGAGTGGCTTTTTAATGAAGCAGTCGATTGTAGCCGTAAATGTATGTACCCTGATTTTCTCAGTTGCACTGGTGACGGCTATGCTCCAAGTATCTACAAGAAATATGGCGTAACAATTAGCAGAATGGGTTAAGAACGGCATCACAGCCCATATAAAACTTCGTGAACCTACAAAGTAGGGTGTGGAAACAACGTTAGTTCAAGTAGGAAATGACTTGTTAATGTTTCTGCTAACAGGGAAGGTCTGTATTAACAGAATAATCACTGTGCTAAAATATTATTTGTTGTGTGTTAAATTAAAATAAGGAGGTGTAAAAATGATTGATAAATATAGAAGAAAAATATATTTAATATGGTATAATATGCTTAGAAGATGTGAAAATCCAAATTATAAATCTTATCAAAAATATGGAGCGAATGGAGTTAAGGTATGCGAAGAATGGCATAACTTTGAATGTTTTTTATCAGATGTGCCAAAAATAAGGGGATTTAATAAAGAACAATTATTAAATGGAGCATTGTCGTTTGATAAAGATATTTATGGCGATTCAAAAGAATATTGTCTCGAAAAATGTTGTTTTGTGTCAAAAGAAGAAAACAATAAGTATAAACCAAATCAGCAAAAACATATTATTGGCATTGCTCCTAATAACGAATTGTTTGAATTTTTTAATCAAAGTGAATTTGCTAAAAAACATGGTTTAAGGCAAACTTCCATAGCTGATTGTCTTTCTGGAAAATGTAAAACACACAGAAAATGGCGATTTTATTTTAAATCACAACAAGTAATATCAAGTCCAACGACTATCGAAAAGGTATCTGATATGTAATTTTGGGTTGTATCAGAAAGTAACTGAGTAGAGTACATGATAGGTGCGATTCCTGTCATGGAAGCGCGAAGAATTGACCAAACAATTATGATATAGTCTAAGAGGCATTATTGCCTCTTGTGTCGAGCTAATCTATCTCCTTGGTATGAACATGGCGGTATGTATCCCGCAGACGAAAATGACAAACCTATCTACGAAGGCAGATTCAACTTGGGAGCTATTTCCCTTCATTTCCCAATGATTGTGGCAAAAGCCCAACAAGAAAATAAAGATTTCTATGAAGTTTTAACTTATTATCTTGATATGTGCCGTGCTATTCACAAGCGCACTTTCAATTATCTTTCTCATAAAAAGGCTGGAACCAATCCCCTGGCTTATTGTCAAGGTGGGTTTTTAAATGGATATCTTGACCCTGAGCAAGAATTAGGAGAAGATTTCCTTCGTCCTATGACTATGAGCTTTGGTATTACTGCGCTTAACGAAGCTAGCGTTCTTTATTGCGGCAAAACCATTGTAGAAGATAATAGTTTTGCGATTGAAGTCTTAAAATTTATCAATGATTATGCTGAAAAATATAAGAAGATTGATAACATTCTATATGCGCTTTACGGCACACCAGCTGAGTCCCTTTGTGGTCTGCAAGTAGAACAATTCCGAAAAAAGTATGGAATTATCAAAGGTGTATCCGATAGACCGTACACTTCTAATTCTTTCCATTGTGGAGTATGGGAGGATATCTCTCCTATTCAAAAACAAGACATTGAATATCCTATGTTCCATTTATGCAATGGCGGTAATATTCAATATTGTCGATATACCACAGACTACAATATTGAAGCTATGAAAACACTAATTCGCAGAGCTATGAAAATGGGTTTCTATGAAGGAGTAAATCTACAACTTGATTATTGTGAAGATTGTGGAGCTTCTTTTATTGACCGCGATGAATGTCCTAAGTGCGGTAGTAAAAACCTTACTCGTATTGAACGTATGAATGGCTATCTTGGTTATTCCAAAGTAAAAGGGCGTACAATGTATGCTGACCATAAACTTGCCGAATTCAAAGACAGAAAGTCAATGTGAGGTGATTTAATTGAATTATCTTAAAATTGATAACTGCAATATGAATAATGGTGATGGGCTACGATGCGTTGTATGGGTAACTGGTTGTGAACATAAATGCAACGGTTGTTTCAATCCAGAAACTTGGGATAGTCAAAATGGCGATAAATGGACAGATGTTCAAACTAGCCAATTATCCAATACATTAGAACAAGATTGGTGTTCTGGTGTTACATTTACCGGGGGGGACCCTCTTCATCCCTGTAATCGTAATAAAATCTTAGAATTGTGTAAATATATCCACGATACATTTCATAAATCTATTTGGGTTTACACCGGTTACAAATATGAAGAACTAAATGAAAAGCAACTTATCAATATTGATGTCTTAGTTGATGGAGAATTTATTCAAGAACAGCTTTCACCTTTTAAGCATTGGGTTGGCTCATCCAACCAACGTGTGATTGACGTTCAAAAAACGTTAGCCCAAGACAAAATCATTTTATACGAGCAATAAAATACTTGACAAAAGCCCATTGAGTTGTTATACTTAATATATTCAATGGGCTTTTGCCCTAAAGAAAGGAGAATATATATGGCACCTATTCGTGTATACCAAGGCCGATTCAGTGAAGAGCACTTTCTATTTGAAATTCCTTCTCATATGAACTATACCCCTAGCAAAGGCGATTTTCTTTTCTATCACGGCACATCTTACAAAGTCCTATATATCATGCTAGACGTTGATGATGATGATGAATACATTGTATTCGTCCGTGAAGCCGTGGAGGAAGATTTTTAATGAAAGTAACACTACTAAACCCCGAGCAAGTTAAAGACCTTTTTAAGAATTGGTCTATTACTTCTTCTGTGTGTTATAGTTCTACAATCAATCCTGATAAGCCTGAAGCAATCGGCAAACATTGTATGAAGTCAGGCCATTTTAGTGGCTCAAGAGGCGATTTTATCAAGTTCCAAATTGATGATGTACCTCGTTTTGAAGTTGACCAAGCAGTTAGGCATGAAATCGGTGTGTTTAAGAACGTGGCATCTTTTAGATATATTTCTAAAGATAGTTTTAGATACTCCGCACCGACTGAAATTTTCGACAATCAAGAACTGTTCAACCGTTACAATGAACACATGGACAATACCATGGAACTATACTCTGATATTCAGGATTATGTGTATAAGAAAACTGGTTCCCATGAACGAGCCAATGAATCTGCACGGTATTTGCTTCCCATGTCCACCCACACCAGTTTTGTAATTGGCTATACCATTGAAGCATTTATCCACCTATGTAATTCTCGCCTATGCATTCGTGCCGAAGATAGTATTCGTGAAATGACCACACTTATGAAGCAGGAAGTTCTAAAAATTCTACCTGAGCTAGAAGATAACCTTGTCCCTAATTGTGTCAAGCTAATGTATTGCCCCGAAGGAAAGACTGGTTGCGGCGCTTACCCCACTAAAAAGCAAGTAGAAGAATATATTAAGCTAGGCAAGCAAATTGCCATGAAGGAGTAAATATGTCTGACATTATTCTACCTAACAATCCTGAATTCGCAACTCTAGGCCATCTGCCTATCAACAACCAACCTCTTCTGCCTGTTGATTTAACTCAAGTTATGGCCCAAATAGCCGCAGATGTCTTTGAACAAATGCTAACAGCTAAAGTTAAAGTTAAGTTTAAGAAGCTAACTTCAACCGCAAAGACTCCTACCTATGCAACCAGTGCCGATACCTGCGTAGACCTATATGCAGATGAAGATGTTGATATTCCTCCTCATACCGTAGGCAAAATTTCTACTGGTCTTGCTTTTGAAGCTCCTCCTGGCGTTTACTTCCGTATTATGCCTCGTTCTGGTATGAGTTCTAAGGGTATTATTGTGACCTCTGGCGTGGTAGACAATGCCTATAGAGGAGATATTATCGTGGCTCTTCACAACTCTACTTCTGAGCCTTATCACGTTTCAACTGGTGACAAAATTGCACAAGTTGAACCTCGTACCTTCCATCAAATGGAACTAGAAGAAGTTAATGAACTAAGTAATACGGACAGAGGACAGCGTGGGTTTGGTAGCAGCGGAAAGTAAAGGAAAATACTATGATTATTGCTGTAGATTTTGATAATACCTTATCCTTGGGTACTAGATACCCTTATATCGGAAAACCGAATACAGAACTGTTTTCCTTATTAAATTCATTACAAAAACTAGGCCATACTCTTATCCTATGGACTTGCCGTGAAGGTAAGCCCCTTGAAGAAGCTGTTGATTGGTGCAAGGAAAATGGACTAGAATTTAATTATGTAAACCAAAATGTGCCATGGTTGGGCTTTGACTGTCGCAAGGTTGTAGCTGATTGGTACATTGATGACTGTGCCGTTCATGTAAACGATATTAAAACGCTTAAAGCCATCGTAAGGCAAGCCGAACTTGACGATAAATATCGTTCATAATTTGTTCATAATTTGAAAAAAAATAGGGAGCCTAGACGAATTGTCTAAGCTCCCTAAAATTTTATCCTTGAGGATTTTCTTCTAGCTCAATAGTCAGAATTTGGTCTTTATTGTTAGTAATGGTAGTGTGCTTACCAGTATAGCCTTCCTTTTCCACATTAACGCCATATTGGTCTCCAAGACCACTTAGCAGAAATACATTGGCCTTGCCTTCAATAGGTGCAATCTCGGTAGAATCAGCGTCTACAACTTTAATGCTTGCAGTATCAGGGGTTACATTAACGGTCAGTAGAAAACCATCTTGTAGAGTAACCTTGCCTTTAACCACCTTAAAGAAACGACCATCAAGACCAACGCCACAATTACCTTTTGCAAAAACAGGTTCACCAATTTCTTCGCCTTCACTATTATGTAGAGTAATAATCTTGCTATCACCAACTTTAGCAACAGCAAACAGATTACCATCCCAAAGCTGACCACAAGTAGAAACAGCTTTGCTAACGTCAACAGTAGAAGCATTTACATCACAAATAATACCCTTGATAATTTTTAATGTTTCTAAATTAAGGTTAATTCCACCACAATATTTAGCCATATACATTACCTCCTATTATTTAGCAACCCAAACTAAAGCACCGTTGACGATACCTAAAACTTTACCATTATCAGCCTCGGTAAAAGCGGGTAAAATAGCGTCAACATAGCTCTTAGGTACAGCTTCATTATCTTCACTAGGTGCACCAGTTAATTTTAGCTTGCCTACCATAGTGCCACCGGATTTGAGGATAGCACTAGCTTGAATAGCCCCTGTTTTGCCGTCAACATAGCTCTTAGTGGTCGCATGATAAGATTGCATAGGTTCACCAACGCTAATAGGCACATATTCATTCTGTGTACTTGCCTTGACAAAAGCCGCAGAGCCATCGCTAGAAGCAGTTAGTCTAGGCGAATTAGTCTCTACAGATTCAATCGTAGGGCCAATATACAAAGGCGCAGGGCCATTAGTAGAAATTTTGTGAACATTAACAATAGCGTGTTCGTTCATGTCAAGCTCACTATCAATCTTACCGTCAGCCCCAAGAACAGACCGCTCATCAACATACTTCTTTGTTGCGGCATCTTGTTCGCTAACAGGGTCAAGCAAGTCTGTAATTTTATGGTTATTCAAACTAACCTCAGACTCAATGGCCATACCGCTATCAGTGTTACTAATAGACTTCACGCCCATAATAGCATTGCCTGACATATATAGGTTCCCTTCCATAGGAACAGAACCATCAGCCTTAAAATCGCCATCTCCACCAGCACCACCAGCTTGACCAATAACATTTAGCACAGGGCGATTTAATTCATCTTTAGTGTACTTAAATTGCTTACCATTAAGCAAATAAGCACCATCTTTAGCACGAATATTAGCCACAGTATTCCTCCTTTTTAATTTTCATTTAAAAAATAGCTTCACAGGATACCCCATGAAGCTAAATATTTAACCGAATAGAACAGCACGATAAGTTCCTGTTGCAAGCGTTCCAGTGCCAACAATAGTAATAGTTACATTATAGTTGGTTTGGTCTACAGTCACGTCAGCCATAACTTGTGCGCCAGTCGTTACTTCATAAAGCTGGACAATAATAGCGTTGCTATCAATTCCATGTGTAGTCTTGGGAATGCTCCAGCTAAAAGTGCCACCGCTAGCAGTAATAGCTTCATTGGTAGCTGTATACTTATGGAAACTTTCAGGCATAGCAGACCATGTAGGAGCGCCAGAACCATTGGAAAGCAAAACTTGTCCCTGAGTCCCAGCATCAACAGGAGCATAAAAACTAGGACTAGCATTAGCAGTTCCGTTTAGAGTAATGGCATTTTTGGTAGCACCTTCTGTAATACCGTTTAGTTTGGCTACCATCGTGCTAGTCATAGCACCGTTAGCAGTAGTAGAAGCCACGCCCATCTTAATACCAAAAGCATCAACAGATAGACCGTTTTCAGCTACGACTTTTACAGAAATAACATTAGCTTCGCTAATATCAATCCCGTCTCCAGGTGTATACACATCTACCAAATCTTGGACGTTTAGATAAATATGGCTTTCTTTACCAGAACCAGAATCAGTATCATAAGTATTGACAACAAAGTCAATATACTTAGTGCCTTCAGCAAAACCAGAAGGGTCATCCGCAGTTGCAGTCTTAATAGAAGCAGACTTCACAAGATAGTCTTTAGGGATGTTAATAGTAGCTCCAACAGGTGTGCCATCTTTTTGCAACTGATAAGAAGCAAGATATCCATCTGTAGCAGTCTCTAACTTTACAACGGTCAGGCTATTGACGGCACGGTCTAATTGCCCTTTAGTAGCCGCATCGCTATCATTCACGCCATCCCTAATAGACCCTAAAGTTGCTTTGCCAGATTTGGACTCAAAATTAAAGTATGGCTGCCCTTTATAGACAGTCCCGCTCATTTGAGCAAAATAACCTAGTCCATCACTGACACGGAAAGATGCACCCGCTTCACTAGCAAATACTTCTCCTTTGTATTGTGTAGAACCAGTTTCACTGGCTTTGGTCACAGCAAACGTAGGATTAGTGGCAGAAGAACTAATGGTCAAATTACCAGTCATTGTATCTCCGGCCTTTTTGACATAAGCCTGGCCTATATCTCCACCGATATTAGCCAAAGCAGTATCAAGAGCGTTCAATGCCTGTTCAAGTGTCATATCAGCCTTAACAGTACCATCTGTTACAGGCTTATAACCAGTCAAAGTTAGCCCTGTAACATTGGTAGTAGTTACCTTACCAGTAGCGTCAAGACCAGTGATAACCGCACCTGTAGTAGAGCCTTGATTATAAACGACACCGATAGGCCCCCAATCAGTACCATTATACCGATAAATGAACTTATCAGAGCTGTTATAATAAATTTGTCCCTCAACCGGGTTGCTAGGGGGGGTGGCAAGGGGCTGAATCACAGCGTTTTGAAGCTGGTTCTTGTTCAAATTTAACGATGTTAATACGTTCATATATTCAATTCACCTCAATTTAAATAAGCCTTCCCACTGAAAGCACCAGAAAAAGTAAGCCTTACATTGTTTTCATCGATATAAGCAACATCGCCAATCACAACGCTATCAGCACTATCAACAACTGTAACACTTGGGTATTTATTTAAATCATGTTTAATTTCCCATACATCGCTTGCGATAGACTGGAAAAATAAAAAATGCTTATCCCCTTCGATTCCAAGGTCTTTGTTTGTCTTGTTACCGACTAGTGTAACGCCGTTGATAGAAGGCTTGTTATTTAACTTGTTATAGTCACTACTTACAGCATTGACTTGTCCCATTTTAGAATTAAAAGTACCGCTAGCAGGGAAAGAAACATTTGCATTAAAACTCACCAGCCAACACCGCCTAACAAAGTAGAACTAACAGGAACATTCATAATAATGCTTGCTGGTTTATAACCATTTTGCATTGTGGCTAAAACTTGAATATTTACTTGAGTTCCTTTAAAAGACAAAGTTTCTTCTTGGGTCAAAGAGCAAGTCAAAACGCCTTCTTTTACTTCAATATCTTGCCCTTTTTTATCAATCACAGTTGGGCCAGAAGTGAATACAATATGTGTGTTTTCAATATCTATGTTTTCAGTTTCAAGGCAAACATTAAAATTAAACGTGGGGGTAGAGCCTTTAAAAATTAGATTTAATTCTTCATTACAATTAAAATCACAGACTGTTTCCATTATTCCACCTCCAATAAAAAAATAAAGAGAGGTAAAAACCTCTCTTTTAAACGCTTAGAATATCCTTTAGCTTTTGGAAAGCATCCTTCACATACTTGCAAGTAGCAGTAACAAATGCACCGATAATCACAATGCCATCCATCACTTGCATAGTCTCATCCGCAATATCAATGCCTACATAAGTCATGTATTCAGGCAGTACACTAACAACAATAGACATTAAACTGATACCTAGTCCAAGCGCAACAAACTTTAGCACACTTTGACCAATCATCTTCCAGTCAAATTCATAACCTTCAATCTTGACATTCCGCCAAATCCCAAGGCAAATATTGCTTAGATAAGCCCCCAGAAAAATAGCAACACCGAAACCAACCTTTTCCAGATTAAGTAGAACAAGAGTAATGATATCCATACAGTCACCCCAATAGATTTAATTTATCTAAAATTTCTGCTAGTCTTTCTTCTGTTACAGTCTGATTAGCAGAATCAACCAAACCTAACTTCTTTGCTTTGTCAAACGATGTTTTAGTCTCATAAGGCAGTACGTTTGTACTAATATAGTTCTTCACATCAGCACGAAAGTCATCCATGGTTTTATTATGCTTGCTAAAGAAATGGCCCACATCAGCGTGATTTGATGCAATCCCAAGTTTATATCCTTCTGCGTGTGAAACTATAGTATTTTTATCTATGTTTTTAACGTACAATCGGTTTAAAACGTAAACGCAAGTAAATATAGCCTTACGATAAACATCCTCAAAATAAGCCTGATTTTCCTTTACATTATAAGACATAAAACTATCTTGCCTTTTCTGTAAAGCATGAAGCGTAGCCAAACCAACAGACCCATCTTGTTTTAAACCATTGTCTTTTTGGAAAGCAATCACAGCCGATTTACACTCAGGCCCAAAGCTACCATCAACATCAACCTTATATCCCCATGCGTTCAATTCCTTTTGCAGCATAGTCACAGCATACTTAGTATTGTTCCTACCGCCATAACTCAAAGCAAGCCAGTTTGCATCAATAAATCTTGCGTTCTCAGGCTCACAAATTTCACACCCTACATGGGTATTGTTAGCACTGCCACCGCAATGCCATGTTTTAATACCAATAGGCATAATTTGGTAAATACCAGTATCATCAATGATGAATTCAACTTCTGCTTGGGCAGAATTTTTATTCCATCTATTGATTAAATCTTTAGCTTTTACTCCGGGTGCGCCCGTGCTATGTTGCATATAAGCATTTTTATTCCGCTTCGTTTGGGTCTTATATCTTGGATTATTTGTCATCAAAGATTGCGTAATAGTGTATTCCATACAATCTCCTCATAAATAAAGAGGGCCGAAGCCCTCTTAGTTTTCATCTTCTTTTCTTTTTCTATTCAGCAAACGCTTGGCATAATTTTCAATCTCCCCCGCATGATGTACCATAAACTCCAAGCCCGAAGCACTAAGTTCATCAACCTTAACAAAGCGTTGCAAACAATCCAAGTGTTGCTGAATCATCCCAACAATCATTTCATTGCTCATCTCATCCATAATCTAGCCTCCTTTAATTGGTGGTTTGATTATAGCATAAGTTAGTTTAATTGTCAAGCATTTTTATCTTCTTCAATACAAACCTTTACAGCTTCTTCAAACTCATCATAGCCCTTGGCAAAAGCCTTAACAAGGTCGTTATAATGCTTGCCGATAAACTCGCGAATTTCCTTTTCGTTCTGAATGGTCATATGAGTCAAGTCTTTGTAATAAGCCAGCCCCACAAACAAATCAGACAGATTATTAGTCTTAGTAGTCTTAAAAATTTCGTATAGAATCTTAGCGTCCATAATATTACTCCTTTGCCTTATATTCATCAGGCACAAAATCTTCTAGTCCCTGGTCAATAAGAATCTTAGCAACATCAGCCTTCAAAGATTCAGGCACATCCTTAAATTCAGTTTTACCTAGTACAACTCTTTGTGCAAAAAATTCAGCCATCATAATATTTTCTCCTTAATATACTTTACTTGCCATTTCAGCAATACAATCTTCGATAAAATCCGAACGTTCAGACATTGCTTTAACTTGAGCTTTTAGAAGAGTGTTTTCTTTCTGAAGGTTGGGAATGGTAGTATCTTGAGGAATTTTGGGCGTTTCAGGTAATTCGCCCGGAATCCATTCTGTAACAGTCATCATCCCGGTTTCTTTATCTTCTTCAGCAATCACTTCACCAAAAGGAAAATTGGGTAGCTCCATGTCATCTGGAATTAAAGCCCAACCTTCAAACAGTTCTCCAGAGTATGTTTGATTCCAGTGAGAACCATTGGGGCGCTTTTTAATTTCTAATATTTGCATTTTCTACTCCTTGTTTAACCCAACGCTAAGAAATTATATGTAGTTCCACTAGCATTAGAACTTGTAACCAAAAATTTACTCGTTTCCCCTACATAAAAAACTTTAAAACCTTCTGGTACAATTTCTACTACTTTGGAACCAACTGCAACACTGCTTGGTTGATTGCGCCATGTGTCAGCAGTGGAACCATAGACTGCTAAACCTCCGTATGTATAAGTTAACTCCCTGCCCGAACCTTCAGGAATCCAAGTCCCCATATTACCTTTTTGAAGTGCCACATATACCGCTTTAGGGGTAAAAGACAAAGTTATTTTCATTTCTTGTTCGCCGTTTCCAGTGTAATGTCCTGCTGTTAAACGATAATAATTATAAATATTGCTAGTAGTGATAGCCGTACTAGCATCCTGCTTCTGATTTATCTGCTCCTGCAAATTCGACTGAACCGTAGTAATCCTATTATTCACAGTAGCAATCTGGTTATCCGCGCCAATCACCTGTTGCCAATATGTTTTAGGATATAAAGGCTGATAAACCCCATTCACCTTTTCTTGCATGGTAAATAATTTACCCAATTATTTCACCTCATATCGCACCTGTTACTTGAAACCAAATCTCGCCATCATTTTGCGTAGGTTGGCTTTCTTGAACAGGAATATTATCTTGTTTAAATGTATCGTCTTTTGTGTTTTGAATCTGAACCAAATAATCAGTCAAATCATTAAGCAATTTTGCAGTTAAGCCTTTTTTAGCTAATTGCTCATCTGTCAACATACCAAGCGTATTGGTAAAATCGTCATTCTTCCAATTCTGTTGATATTGCCCCCATTTAGTCTTATTGTCTATTTGAATGTCTGAAAATCTCATTATACTTCACCCGTGACCTGAAACCAAAAGTCGCCATCTTGTTGATTAGTGGGCTGAGTTGTAGATACGATATAACCAGGCGAATATCTGTTGTTAAAATATTCCTGCACGGCTATAATAGTATCGTTGATTGTATTCAGATAATCGGCTGTGATAATCTTGCTTTGATTGTTTGGGATTTGTTGAAGAATATTTTGTGCCAAAGCAAGATTGCCTTCCATCATTGCGTCTTGATATTGCTTGATTAAGGCTCCATCCGAAGCTGTGATTTCAATCATGTTTGGAAAAATTTGTATACTATTTGGGTATGAGGTTGCCACGCTATCACTCCTTTACAAAATAGGATAATAAGGATAAAATGTAATCATTGTAATGCTCATTGTTGAGCTTACACTACCATAATCAACAGAAAATGATTTTATGATATATCTGTTTGTTAAATCACCTTGCTTTGGTGCATGGGATACTACAATGTTTACATCTATCCATGGGATAGGAACAACGTTCAATGTAATATTATCGTTTAATCTACATTTCCAATATCCTTCAAGTTCGGCTCTTTGTTGGGCTAAAGTATCGGATGTGATGTTTTCATATTCTCCACCACATAGAACTTCACGAATAATGCCTACAGAGCCGTTTACATAAAATGGGCTTTCAGGATTTGTGTCTGACCAGATTGCTTTTGCTTGAAGGCCACCTAGGAATTCAACATTTATTGTGCCCAATGCGTTGCTACCTTTAGAGGGGACTTTCTGTATAACCATATATTGGCCTTTGGTAGAAAAAGTTCCTCTCATCGGCGGCGTTATTCCAATGGCCGTACCATTTATAGTAAATCTTAAAAAAGCGTTCGCCATGTCACCATATGTGTTGGTAAAACCAAACAAGGTATAATCAGAATTTTGGTATCCAGGTAAATTCAACGTTACATTATAAACATTCGGCCCTAACGTAATAGTAGGACTAGCGTCATAATATTGCACTTCATGCGTCCGGCCATAAACTTCAATGTAATTCTTTACTGTAGTAAAATCCGTACTAACCGTTTCACCAGTAACAACACTATTCCAAATATCATCTGTAATCAATACAGGTTCATCTTCACCACTTGGGATTGGTTCATAATGAAAAACACCATCCACATCAAAATACATTTGATACTTGGGCATGATGTCTCTTAGCTTAGATAGGATATCAAACACATAACCGCCTTGGTCAATTTGAATATCATAAGGAACAGGCTGGATAGCCTTATCAACTTTACATTCTTCTACAATGTATTTGGTAAATCCGCCTAAAGCAAGCGTTGCAATAATCGCTTGACGCACATTTTCGCCTTGCTTAATCACAGTAGGTATTCCTGGTAATTGGCCGTTTCTAGCTCCTGTTAGCTTAGACATCAAATCAAGCCCTGCAAAAGATAACGTATGCGTAGTTGCATTGTATTCATAGCTAGGCGCGTCAATTAGATAAATCCCTTGATTATACCATTGAATCTCTTGAGTGTAGATGTTTTTAAGGCCAATGTAGAGTTGGATATAACGGTCTAGAAAAATTCTGTTTGCTGCCCCAACTTCATATCCACTATCCGTCACAATAAAACTCACATTACAACTTCGCCTTAAATCACTATCTGCATCACACCGAACACTACACGATAGCATATTGCCACTTAATTCATCAACAACATTATAATTAAAATCAAGTAGGTTTAATTTGATATATCGTTCTGTATTTTTTTGCTTAATGATGTTATAATCGTTTTGTGTAATATTTAACATAGCATCACCGTCTTGTGGGGATTAAGCCGTTTTCAAACAAATCATCCTTATCATTAACATCCCCAACTTCTGTCCATTCAGCACTGATTTTAACCATGCCTTGCCCAAAGCTGTTATCATAAGAAAGATTGGGATTGCCTGTAAAATAAGCAAGCCAACTATTGCCATTCATATCTTTGATGATTTTGGGCTTTTTATTGGTCAAGAAATCAAGCACAACTTTCTTTTCTTTCGTGATACCGATTCTATCAACCTTGTGCGTCTTTTCAAAAGACTCAGGTAACACCCATCCACCAATAGAGCCTGTTTGATATCGCATGATACTATTGCTTACAACAACAGGATACTTTCGGCCATAAGGCTGAAAAACACCAATTTGCTGATTTGCTGTATTGTTATTGTATTCTACACCAGCTCTTAGCTTAATAATAGTGTCAATATCACCAATGAATACGCCTTCAAACTTTGACATGATAGATTCAATAATGTAACTACCTTCGGTATCTTGCGTAACAGGCACAAAAGCATATTCATATTCTGTATCATACGCAGCCAAATTATCAGTGATAATAAAGCTCAAATCTTCAACTTTACTAACTGGCAACTCACGAATTGTAATCCAATCAAATGTGCCTTTGATTCTACGTTTAACACGAACAGACGTTACATCATGGGCGACTTGCTCTACATTACCAGCAGAAGCATTGCCATTAAATTTAGCATCTATAATTGTATCAACGTCCCATGCTGTAGGGATGATTGAATTGTAATCAAAAGCAACATTATGTGTTACGTTAAAATGGTCAAAAATGCCACCTTGCAACTTTGTGTTTGTTAAATTTTTAATAGTTGTAGGCGAGGGGTCGAGGGCGTTCCCATCGCTACAAAAATTATATCCAATAAAACCTATCACGCCTCGACACCTCGATTCTCTATCTTTAATTCATACAAATTGTCTATTTTTCTTAGCCAACAGAACACTTGCTCATTATCACCAGGAAGGCTGATATACTGTGATTCAATGGTATACCCCCAAGTAAAATTCTTGTTCACACACCGCATTTCAAAGAAGGCTTGTGTTGTAGTCTGTCGATAATAAATACTAACAATATCACCATTTATATTAGAAAATCTAACAATTTCTTTGTCGGGCGTAAATTGTCTACCCCACATTCTCATTGTCCAATTTCCCGAAATCGTATAACCATCGGCCCACTCTACATAATATCCATTGTTTCTTAAATCAATTTCTTTGTTATCAATGTAAGTAGGATTTTGTGGGTTTGTTATACCATCAATACCAACAATATTTGACTCAATCGTGATATACCCGCCACTACAATTATTTGTCAAGAACAAATAGCTGAACGTATTAAACGTGCTATAATTAGTAGTGAACTTAATTCGACCAGTAGTAATTTGAGTACCGCCAGACGTTACACCATTGACTTCAATGAAATAAGTAGAATTATCTTCAAAACCACTGAACAGATAAGTACCAGTAAACGGTAAGGTTGTACTTGAATTATACAGTGTATTACTTGTACTGATTAAAGCTCCGCCAGCATTATACAGGTTAAATACATAAGCGTTCAATGTTTCGCCTTGGGCTTGATTGTAAGTAATGCTAAAAGCAAAGCTACTGTTTGTAATAATATTACCTACAGGCATATTACTAATTACAAAGCTGGGCTGAGTATAGCAATAAAACTGAATTGCCGCAGAAGGATTAGATTTATTGCCTTTTGCATCTACGGTCTGTAAAGTCGCTTGGTAATAAGTGCCATTTGTTAGTGTTCCAGCAGGAAGCGTATGCTCAAATTTATATGTATTCTGTTGCTGTGAATACACGGTTGCAAGTGTAGCATTGTTCTTGATTGTTAAGATGTTACCTGTAACCTGATTCCCGCCAACAGAATAAAATGTAAATACTTGAGGTTGGCTTGCATCAAATGCTGGAATTGAATATAATATAGGTGTTGTTAAAGACATTGTTTTTCACCTACCTTTATTATGCTCCAAAGTTTATCTGCCCTTTAGCTTTACAGATACAAGTAAAAATTACCCCACGGGATATTGGAGTAGTCTGAATATTCTCAAAAGCAGAGGAAGGTGAAGCCCCTGCGTATCCAACAGGCACAGCAGGTCGTCCTTCGCCCACAACCTTTATACTGGCTCCAATGGGGACCTGTAATGTAACTGTGTCCATGTCATCCATGATTCCATCAAGACCACCTTTTACAACATCGTTTATATAAATGATTATTGCATCTGGTAATGCGATTGAAGAATAGAATGTGAAAGTAACTGCAACATTAGGAACAGAGCTTTCTTCATAACACAATCTCGCCTTACCATTCACACCCACATACATCTTCTTGACTTTTCTTGCTTTCCCATTAACCCCAATATAATAACCTTTTACTTTTCTTGCAACGTTGTTCACACCAATATAATTTGCCATATTCTACCTCATTCATAAACGACGTATAAAGTGCCTGTAGCAAGAGAAGAAGAACCAGCGGTTAGGTCGGTTGTGCTGTATTGGATTTTGGAATTTAGTTCATCAATGTCAGCAATTCGCTTCCACGCCATAAAAGCGACATCGCTTGCTGTCGCTCCTGTGTTAGCAGCTCTAGTATAAATATCTTGTTTTATATCAATAATAATTTGAATGATATAACAAAACGCTCCCGTTAAACCATTGGTAGCACTGCCATGGCTGTCAAGTACATATAATGTGAAAGCGTTAGTTGTTGGGCAGTTTTTGAGTGTGGCCGCTCCTATATTATACGACATTCCATAGTTTCCAACATTGATATAACTGTTTAAATCTGCGTTTTCTGGGATGCTTGCTCCACCATTTAGACTTAGTGTTTTTCTTAATTGCCCTAAATTTACTGCATCATGGGTATCCGTACCGTCAGCCACACCAGTAACCCTAACATTATTTACCATAAGACTATTGTTAGCATATTCTGTGGCTTCCAATTTAATAACACCATTGCTTGCTATACTCATATGAGTAGAAGCATTTTGGCTGTCATTGTTTACATACATACTTAAAGTACCATTAGTACCATCGGTACTGCTACCTATATATACGCCTTGCGAAGAGCCACCTTTTGAAATCAGGAAATTACCGTTAATTTGAGTAAAATTATAATTCCCATCTCCATAACCAATAGAATAACCTTCGTTAAGAGTGACAGCACCATTCTTAACCGCTAAAGGCCCCGTGCCACCAAATAGATACAATGGGCCAGTTACCACACCGCCAGAAGTTTTGACAAAATCAGAAGAACTAGGAATAGAACTCTTAACTTCATTTAATTGTTTAAGATTTACTGCGTCGTTAGTATTGGTTGCATCTGCAACTCCTCGTAGATTAATATCACTAGAAACAGAATTGTTAGTCTGACTAATTTGAATGACATTATTAACGGTATCAAATTTTTGCATAAGGCCCTGCGCTATTAGAGTCAGATTAGTAGAAGAATAAAGCTTATGGTTACTCGGCGTAGTTACATCAAAACCCACTATCGACCGGCTCTGGCTATTTCCATCGGAGAACCATATTCCTTGGTTATCAATAGCTATAGTACCTTTTGTTTTTGTTGTAACATTTTCTTCATCACCCGTGAATTGACGTTGAAGAACTACAGCTTTTGTGAGGTCATAATGAAGTGAACGGTCGGCACTCCAATAAATAGCGCCATTTCCCTCAGTGCCAAGCTTAAGGTCCAAACCATAATTTTGAATAACTAATTCTCCGGTTAAAGTCCCTCCCGTCAGCTTCAAATACTTTCCATCCGGGTTAATATCATCTACCCCAACACTAGCCGCACTAACCTTACCGCTAGCATCACTGACCAACACTTTACCAGCAGCCAAATTATCTTCGACAATCGTACTAGCAGCACCAACAATCGTATCTTGCTTTGAACTCAATGCAGTCTTAACATTGTTTACATCTGTCTTTAGCGTACCAATATCTGTGTTTAAACCTTCAATATCGCTTTCAGCCATTGCGATATTATCTTCATTTGTTTTTACTCTTGTTTCAAGAGAATCTATATCTTTTTTACGAGGAACAGATAAATCTTGATTGTATTGTCCTATATTTTTCATTGTTTCACCTCGATTGGTTTTGTTTGATTTATAGATTTGCTGAGATAATCAAAGAATTAGGTGCATCATTTGGAACACACCATAAACCATAATATTCACCGACATCTAAACTCGTGTCAACAGTGCAAATCAAGCTGACACCATTACTACTAACATGGTCAACACCTATACCAGTTATAGGTATACCATCACTCGCCGCAGTATTTCTAACTAAAACAAAATGCCCTGTACGATTTAAAACAAAAGGCTTCTTAAACAAAGATACCGGAGTTGGGACAAAAGCGAATACTTGAGTTGTGTTCATAGCTGCCCCTCCGCCCAAAATTTCATAATTATCAATGGTGTTTACTAATTGCAACATATACCTTTGACATCTAGCTAATTGGTCACTGTAAACAGGAATTTCATTCAACACCCAATTACCATTTTCAAGATGAGCTAGAGTTTGAGTAGAACCAAGTTCTAGTTTTGCGGCGTAATACTCTACAGCTTGACCATTTAGAGACAAGTCTGGATAAAACAATGCTTCAACATTATGCCCCACATAAGAACTTGGCATAATAAAACTAGCGCTAATAAGTTGAACCTCGCCTGTGGTCGCTGTAATAAATTCTGTTGTCTCAGACACGTTATCATTAGAATCATACAAAGAAATTTTTACTTGCCCAGATTTTTTGTTTGATTTTAACAATATAGATAAAGTAACCCATTTCCCCGCTATTGCCCTAAGAACATACTGTTCTAATTTTTGCCCAATTCGGCTATACCAAAATCTTGAAGAGGATAATATTAAATTTGACGCATTGATATCAAGATTAACACTATAATTTATAAATCTATCTATGCAATATACATTGTCAACAGTATTACTGTAACTTGTCTGCCCTTTCTGATTAACAGGGTTTGCGAAATACCAGTTATCTAATAAATTAGGATTCACAGTAAACCTAGGTGGAACAACAACAAAACTTCTTGACATATTATTACTAGGCACAAAAATTCTATATAATTCATTTACTTCTGGAGGACTCCCATAAAATTGCACTGTGCTACTCACGCCATTTGAATCCATAACACAAGTATTATTATTTATATTCACAGACTTACAAATTCCTGTTAAAACTTTTGTAATATTTTCACTAATTTTTCTATCAGCAAGAATTTCTATTGCGTCAAGAATTTCGTTATTCGTATCCATACCACACCTCTTTATATAGGAGAGGGCGCATGGTTACGCCCTCTGATATGCTCTTTGATATGCCATTTGCCGTAGACCAGTGATAAAGTTCTGTGCATTAGTCACGCTAGGCAAAGACAAATTATCAATATTAAATACATTATTCATACTTTGTGCAAAAGCATTAGGATTGATTTTGCCCCAATTCCAAAGATTCCTTGTGATGTCAGCAGGGATGATACCTTCCCCACCGCCTAGAACTCTTAACTCAGGGCCTCTTTCGCCAACCAAAGACAAGCCGGGTTCAGCATTTAGAGTACCATTCGCATGGCCTCTTGCAGCAGCCGCATTAGACACCCAATCAGGCGCACCGTTGTCTCTAAGCCAATCAGAGTCAACATGGCCATCTCGGTCTTTATCCATGTCTTTACCAGGGCTATCATCCTTATAATCAACTTTTCCATCGTCTCTTAAAGAACCACCTAAACCAGTACCAGGGGCATACCCACTACCACTCCATGCAGTACCGTCAGCATTTAAGCCTTGGTCTTTATAATAATCTTCAAGCGTTTTGGGATAACCAGCATCCAACTGAGACAGGATATTGTTATACTTATCAACAAAATCTTGAACATTCGTCAATCTAGTTTGCCAATTCTTTTGTTCAAGGTCAATACCCAAGACTTGCTGGGCAATGAGTTTATCTTGTTGCTCTTGATAATCAGTTGTTACTTTTTCCCATTGTTCACGATACTTGTTCCAGCCTTCAATTTGTGCATCAATGGCCTTCAAAGCATTTTCTTTTTGCTTGTTAAGATTCTCTGTTTCTTTTCTTAACGCTTCTTCACGATTATAAGCGTCAAGTTGGGCTTGAGCCTCTGCAATAGCTTCTGTATCTTGTAGATATTGGAATCTTCCGTCTTTAAAAACATACAGAGTCTTATCTTGGGCTTTGGCAAGATTTTCTAGTAACTGTTCTTTTTGAATCTGCCTATCAAGTTCATCGTTGGTATCTTGTAGAGCTTGAATCTGGTCATCATAAAATTTTTCTGTTTCGTCTCTTTGCTTATTCAGCTTTTCGACTTCTTCATCAATCTTCTTTAAGACAACATTTACAGCAGTTTCATAGTCAGATTTTTGCTTTTCTAGCCTTTCTTCCCATAACTTCTTTTCTGTTTCATACAGTTCCTCTGCACGGGATTTTGCCTTCTCAAGACGTTCTTTTTCTTCGGCTTCATCTTCTTCTCTACGCTTTTTATCCTCTTCAGCGGCTTTGTCTTTAAGAGACTTAATATCATTCTCATAATCCCACCAAAGAATACCGAGTTGACGAACTTCTTCGCTTTCGTTACCAAGATTTAAGGCTCGATATTTATCTGCTTGCTCATGGATAGCTTGCTGAATTTTCTTCATCTGGTCGATTTGGTCTTGGTCTGTTGCACCAGATTTTTCTAGCAATTCAAGTTTGTCTTTTAAAAGAGAAAGTTGCTTTTTCCAAGCTTCTGTGGCTAATTCAACAGCAGTTTTTTCTTTCTTTTGTGATTTTGCTGCAGCATCGGAAGATTTTTTAGCGGAGGAGGAACCGCCACCTCCTGTTGGACCGGTATAACCAGTGTTTCCAGTTTTTGTAGTTTTGGTGGAAAAGTCAACCGACCCCATCCACTTGTTCCATAAATTAGTAAGAACACGCTGTTGAGCTTCTTCGTCAGTAAGTCGTCTCCACTTCCCGTTTTCTTGAATCATTGTGTTCTTTGCGAAAGCGGTACTACGAGCGAATTTCTGACTGTCCATGCCAGCTAACATCTCTTGGGCTACACCAGCAGCAGCGGCGATTTGTTTCAAAGCGGTTAGCTTTTGAGTGGGGTCAATGTTATTATTATTGAATACTGTAGTAGCAGCAACGGCGTTATAAATTTCCCTAATTTCATCTTCTGTTGCACCTGTTACTGCCGCTAAAGAATCAACATTTAGGTAGTTCTTACCATTAACAACATCAATAACACTTGCTAATTGAGGATATTTATTGGTGAGTGCAGTCACCTGTTGCTCAGTTAAGTCAGTCTGTCCAACTGCTTTCTCTGCAACATAAGAATAATACTCATATGTTTCGTTTAAAGCATCTAAAGCGTCTTTAGCCGCTGTTTGCTTATCGTTTAAAACGTCATGAGCATCTGCAAGTTCGCCTAGTTTGCCTACAACTTCATCATATTCAGCCCTAAGATTCTCAGAGTCGCCCTGATTATTTTGTATTGCAACAGATAGCTCATTGGCCCGTTTGATAAGATTATTCTCATACTCATCGCCAAATAGCCTGGTTTGAGTATCAACTTTTTCAAATTCAAGGCCAAGGCCCTTTAGAGCTTCTTCAGTGGCCTCAGTACCAGCTTGGGCCGCAGGAAGAACATCTACGATATCTTGTAGACTATCATACAAAGCATTGGCTCGGTTAGTAGCCCATCCAAGCAATTCAGAATCATCTTTAGCCCCGGTAATGGACCATTTCTGTACGGTGGTTATTCCACCGGCTTTAAGAGTTCTTTCAGCGGACTTCTTTTTTAACTCATTGTGCTTATCTATCTGGTCTTGTAACTTTTCGTTCTCTTCTTCAATAGCTGCTTTTTCTGCAAGAATATCAGCTGTCTTTTGAGACCAGGGCATAGAGTTAATTTCAGCTAGGCGTTCTTTATTGGTTTCTAGTTTATCATTGGCCGAACCAATCAACTTGTCATATTCTTCAATAGATTTATGAGTATCATCGTACCAATCATAAACCGCTTTACCAACTAAACCAACCGCTACAGCTATACCAGCTATAATAGCAGCATAGGGGGCAAAACCACCTAAGATTGCTAAGAATCCTTTAACTCCACCAGCGGCTACAGCGGCTTCAGAGCCAATTCCCGTAAACCCCGCAATAAAAGCAGGAAGGAATTCTTTAGCTACTCCAGCCGCACCAATAAGTGCTGTGGTTAAAAGGCCAAATTGAATAATTGTTGCGCCTACTTTATTGTCTACTAATCCAAGGCCATTATTAGCAAGATTTAAAAAGGCGCTAATTAAATCTTTGCTAATGACACGATTTGACAGGTCTTGGAAGGTTGCTTTTAGGTTGTTTGTTTGCGCTTCGAGGCTTTGCATATACGCTTCATTCTCTTTGATTGCAGAACCGAGAGAATTATTCATAGCCGTGCCTGTAGCTTTAGTTACTGTTTCAAAATTTTCTAAAATTGCCGCTAGATTTTGGGTCTGATTTGCCAAAATGTTAGACTAGGTTGCTAATCTAGCCAAAGAAAGTTTTTTGTAATTTATCTTTATAAGTTCCGCTATTATATAGCCAAAAAGGCAATCTTAACAGGACATAACCATGGTCTTTACAATATTGTGTTTTGATGTTATCTCTTATTTTTTGCTCTTTTAAATCCTCTTCGTTTGTCCATTGTGTTATATAATAATGCTGGCCTCCATCAGGCTCAATCAAAATAATATTATCTTTCCATTCACAATAAAAATCAAAAGGTAAAGACCGTTTATATTTGCAATCTGAAAAACGATATTGAGCTTTAAATGGAATTTGATTTTCTTCCAACCATTCTCTTGTTAAAAGTTCAAGCCTTGATTCTCGTTTTGAACAAATAGGGCATCTATAACGGTTTAAATTTAAAATCTCATTTGCTTCTACTTCAAACAATTCGCCACATCGACAACGAACGATAAATGAAGTTTTTCTATTTTCTTCTTTACAATATTTTTGCTCTATAATTTTTAATTGTAATCCATTATCATCACAAGCCTTTTGAAGATTGCTTATCGCATAAGGATTCGTTGAAGAAAATTTGTTGTTTCCAACGTTGCCAGAATTCAATGAATTTAAACTTATAGCATATTCATAATCGTCACTATCTTTGCAATGAAGTCTTGCATGACCTCCATCACAATTAAAATTTTCTTGATTTTCCAACAGTTCAAATTTCTCGCTGCTAAAAATTTGCTTAATTTCTTCATAAGTATAACTTCTATCTTTTGCAGCTATACTAAAAGAACATTTAGGGCAAAAGTGTTGATTCAAAGGTTGCGCAATCCAATGACACCAATTCTTTTCATACACTTTATGACATTTAGGGCAAACGAATTTAACTTTCTTCGTTGTTGCATCTTTCAACTCTTCATCCGTTGATAAAATTTTAACATTTTCTTGAACTTTGTTCGCAAACAATCTCATATTATAAGGTTTAAAGGGATTATTTTTGTTCCATTTATCAAATCGTTTTGTCCGTTTGTCAGCCACAGCACCATGATAGCAAAGATAATATTTATAGCCTTCGCCATCTATACAATTAACTTTACAATAAGCATTTTTAATTGTTTCTAAAGGCGTTAGACCTTTTTCTAAAAATTTCTTTTCAAAATCCAAAACTTTCACCTATTATCAAAAAACTTTCTTTCTTACAGCTTTCCTGTAATGTTCAGACTATATCTTCATTGAATACTCAATGTTGAAGCGCTTCCAATTAAGGGACTTTCACCCGCCACTTAGCAATGTGGCCGTACTCCTATTGCCGGAATGGCTACCCGGCCTATGGGATAGTCGTTGAGCTTTCATCCGTTCTGGATGCTTAGTTGCGTGATTCCCCAATCTTCATATATTTTACCATACCATAATGATTAGTTATGCCATCAATATATTCCTATATTGACTTGGTTTATGAAGCTCTCAGTAGGTTCCCGCAGTTCACTTCAAAGGGGCACATCTACCCGCCTGTTGATTCAAGTAATATGCTTGCTCATTTTTACTCAAATCTTTCCATTTAGGAGCTAACTCAGTTAAAATATCATACAAAGACCGAATTTGTCCGGTCTGCTTGTCATATACATCAATACCGTGTTGTTCGTACCAATCAGACAATGCTTTGCCAACAGAAGATGATTCATCTGTAACTTGGTTTAAACGAGATTGAACGCTTACAAGACCCCTCGCCATTTTACTGGCATTTCTTGTAATCTCAACGCCCCCGGTCATCAAGCCGAGCACTTCATCCAGATTATTTCCGCCAACACTTAATGCCGAAGAAACCAGTTGTAAGCCTTGCGCAAGGTCTGTTGAGGAAACAGCATAGTTATTCGAGACCTCATTGACTTTGTTAATAATGCTCTCAGCGTCAGAAGCATCAATATTGAATGCCTTCATCTGAGAAATAATAAAATCTGCACTTTCCCCTGCGGTCATTTCAGAATCAGCAATGTTTTGATATAACGCTGCAATTCTAGCTAATTCAGCACTATCAGCTTCGTTATAACCAGACTTCTTAAAATTGGTTGCACCTTCAACCATTTCTGACGTTTTAATGTATTAACGTTTTCTTGTTTCAATTAACCCATAATTATCAGTATAATCTTGTGTTCTCTTCATTTGCTTTTTAATAATTTTCTGGCCCTCTTTAGTCTTAGCAGCCTTACAATATCCATAAATCCAAATAATAGAAGGAATCGTAAAGCTAATTGTAATGATAAAAGCTAAGAAAGCCGCACCTGGAGTATCTGCCGTAAATATAAGTACAGGCGCAAATAAAACAAGAATGCCAATAATCAATGCTAACATATCAATTCCTCCTTGTGAGTATACATTAGCACATTGTGTTTTGTTTGTCAATACATTTTCATAAATATTTTCATATTTAACCCGAATAATTCTTTACCCAATAATCGGAGGGTTCCCCTGTATATTCTGTTGACACACCCCTCATCAGGGCTTTGCGACCAAACGGCCATTATGGCAATACTTAGGTCTTTCAACCATATATCATCTCTATACTTTTTAATAGTTTCCCACAATCACACCTAGGCATATCTCATCCTTATGTTGTTGCTATAGAGCTTTAGGCTGTACTGGTTTTAGGGGGATTCTTAGTGCTGGTTTACCATCCCATCACTCCGGGCCTGACACTTTGGTTTCCCGGTACGCGAAACAGTGCGTCCAATTTCAGACAATTTTTCTTGATAATCGTCTAAATCTTTGCCACGTAAATTACTGACTTTCTGAAATTCTGTCATAGCAGAATCAAGGTCGTATACTTGTTCTACCATTGAACTAGCGATTTCAACGGTCTTGCTCAAAATAGCATTAGCTGCTTGATAAGTAATACCAATTTTATCACCAGTGTTATTAACGCCTTCAGCGGCTTCGTTAATCTTATTTAAATTCTTTTCAACAGAATCATCAATATTGACTTTTAAATCAACTTTCGCCTTGTCTCCAAGGTTTTTAACAAGAGCATTAAGTTTTTGCTGTACTTCTTTTTCTTTAAAGTCAACGTCTACGATAATATTGTAATTTACAGCCATAACTCACCATCCTTAATCGTGATTTTGGCTTATAATTTGACTTAAACCTATCAATATGGCCTCCGCTTCATCATCTTCTGATTTCTTGCTTTTAGGCCCATACCATTTTAAATCTAAGCCAAATTTTTCATTTGCCATAATAATAGCTTTTTCTTTCAATACTTCACGCTTCAAACCAGCTCTAGTTCCGTCATAAAGGCCAACAGCCTTTCTCCACTTTGAAGGCAACAAAAATACAGGTTTGATTTTATATCCTGCGCAAAGACATAAAAGCATCCCATGTACTGCACCAAGGGTCTCTAGTGTGTGGCTTCCGGGCTTTAAGGGCATCGCTTCAGCGCAAATTGCATCAGGATTATAGTCTTGAATCAATTTCATAAAAAATACAGATTCTTCCATAATCCTGTCACGCCAATCTTTACTTTTTGGCTTTATACACCCGTGAGCTATCAATCTTTCGTCCTGAAACACGCTCCATCCAGAACTAGTAGTGGAAGCATCAATTCCAATAATTATCATTTTTATTTGTCCTTAATATTTGTCATTTCAATGCCAACTCGCCGTCGTTGAAATGTTATACCTTGCTTGCGCATACCTTCTTCAAATAACTTTCTCATATTGTCTTTACCAAGCCATTTAATTAAAGCTGTCCAAACATCGCGTTTCTTCGTCCATGCCTGGCCTTTGAAGCGAGGAGCATTCTTAGCATAACCGGATTGATAAATAGCGCCAGAAAGCCCCTCATAAATCACTTCTGCAAGATAAGTTGTCATAGGCTGTCCATCAATAATCGAGCCATGATGTTCGCCGTTTACAGTTAATAATCTTGGGTCAAATTTAAATGTACCTTCAATCACATTTTGCACAGTTTTAACATCTGTATCCCAAGCCTGTTTGAACTCACCTGTACGGCTATATTCTTCAGGAGTATAGCTTTCATAGACAATTTGACGGACTAATTCTCTATTTTCATTCCATATCTTTTGTACAACATAATCAACAGCGTTTTTAAGTAATGGCATGAATATTCTATCTAATTCAGCATCATTTCTTGCGCTTTGCGCCATCCTTAATCACGCCCTCAATCTGCTTTTGATACTTAGGCCAAAGTTTAATAATATCGCCAATAAACTTGTTCATCGAGGTTGCATAACTAATGGCTTCATACAGCTGGTCAATATTCTTAATAGAACACATAACCTTTTCAATCAAGCCACTAGTAAGCAGGATATCATGGCCTTTCTCTTGAAGTACTTCCATAGGAATATCAGTAGCGTACTTTAGAACAAGCATATCAATATTAGTTTGCCGTTCAGCCCAAGATTCTAGCTTAACAACAGAATCAGCAATCGCCTGAATCTCGGCGTAAGTCAGATAATAATTAACATTGATATCAAATTCTTCATTATAATGAATTTTTCTCTTAATTTCCTTCATTTTCCATTTACTCCTTATTCTAAGAAATCGTTCTTTTCGAGACGTTCCTCATAATTTCTTTTGATTAGTCTAGCTGTGGCCTCGGTCACATTATTAGCAAAATTTTGATGCACTTGACAATATTGTTCATATTTTGTAATGTTCATTAAAGTTTGGTCGAAATGGTCTTTGCTATGTCTGATACCATGCCTAAGTTCATCCCCAAATCTTGTAAACTGTGTTCGACAATTTATAATAGCATTTTCTTTGACTTCTGTATCTAAACAATCAATCTTATTCTGAACATTACTTAAATTCTTTTCAATATCTTCAATTTTCTTTAGCATTTCGCCGTTAATGCCCCGGCCAATAGCTTTTAAAATAACAGAATAGGGGTTCCATTTAATTCCTGATTTTTCAATAATACCAAGGACTACAGCTATGATTGCAGCAATCCACCCGAAATCTTTGCTCAAATCAATGCTAAAAGTCTCCAACATTATCTCACCCCACACCGTTTATTATTTGCGAATTTTATAACCTTCTTTTACCTTTGATACTTTTACATATAAAGGCACTTCGTCAAAAGGATTCTTGACTTTAATTGTAATATCATTATAATCAATATAAAGATAATTTTTGCGCACGTTTACAACCTTGTAATACCCTTTTGGGATTTTTGCCTTTTCTTTGATTCTACAATTTAAAGGCATATTTTGAGACGGCTTGAAAGCCTGAATTTTATCGCAATAATAAACATAAGGGCAGACTGTTTGCGTGACTCGGCATTGATTTTTTTCCACATATTCACACATTTTTATCACCTTAAAAAAAGAGGATAGACAAAATTGCCTATCCTCTCAATATTTAAATTAGGTTACGGTTACATTAACATATGCAGGAGAAACATTGGAATCTTTTAGAGCTACTTCAATTACCGCAACACCAGAAGTAGCGCCAGCCTTTACTACACCGTCCGGGTCAACAGTTAGGTCAGTAGCGGTAGCTACAGGAGACTGTTCCTTGGTAAAGGTGAAGTTGCTGTTATCTTTCCGCTGAGAAGCCATGCCCTTACCGAACACGGCACGAACAATTAGAGCTTCAGAAGCACTAGCAGCTAGTTCTAGGTCAGCGTTTTCCACAGCGATAGCCACGACTTCGTTCTGCCACTTAGCGCCAAAAATTTCTTGGGTCATAGTACCATATACAGGGTCAACTTCACAAGTGCTGGCATCAGAATAAGCTAGAGCTTTACCAGACAAAGCTACAGTAGCAGCAGAGGCAGCAGCCCAAGCCAGATTTTGCGCCCCGTCGAGTTGGAAGTTAGGGATATCAGTGATTAGACGGCCATATTTAGAAGTAGAAGAACCCACTTCGGTAGAAGAGCCAGAATATAGGTCGTTAATCAGAACAAGGTGCAGTACCTTTGGAACGAACTGAGCCTTAATAGTAATAGACTTAGCGTTCTCATTCTGATAGAAATACTTAACGCAATAACTTTCACCAGTTTGAGCACCAGAAATGTTCATAACCTTTTGAGCAGCGTCAATAGTACCAATAGACCATTCAGCAGCAGAGGGCTTCTTATACCAACCGATATAAGTGCCATCAAAAGCCATAGGGGTCTTAGTAAGAGCTACAGAGCCAGCAGTAGAACCAACAACAGCCTCTTCTTCACTAACGGATAGACCACCTTGCTCAAGGTTTACACCAAGGTTTGCAGCCACATACTGAAGATTGAACATTGCATCAGTAATAGAAACGGTCAGTGCAGAATCGTGGAAATATTGACCGTAAAGAAGATTGCCGGGGCCACCACGAATTTCTTCAGCAGTAATAGAGGTGTCGAACGTAGTATCACTTAGAGTCTCGCCAACACCGATAAGGTCTTGCCCATAGAGAAATAATGCACGGGCAGGGCCAGCAGTAAAAATCTTTTCTGCCATATATTATTGTCCTCCTTGTTTATATAATTGTTCAAGAGAATCGCCTCTACTTGTATTAACAGAGGTATCAACAAAATTATTGTCCCCACCCATTTGTTGTACAAGCGTACTCTTTTCAGTAATATAACCATCCAATTTATTTCGCTTTTTACGATAAATCCAATGGTCAATATCTTTGCCTTTCCCGGCATAAAGAGCAATGGGGCGTGTAGTAGTGAATTCAATTTCACCATAAATTTCATCAAAAAGCATAGAATGAGAACGCATAGTCATCTCAAGTTGTTCTTTTTTTGGTAAGCCACAATGAGCAGTAATAATTGCGCATTTGCGCTCAATCGTTGGCATTTCTATATTTTTGTTACGCAGTCTATTTGTCCCTTCTATTGCTTCCTTCAAATCAGGATTTATATATTCATCATCATAATGAACCAAATTCTGGTACAAAATCAATCTACGGATATTTTCAAAATCTTTCGATTTTATTACAATACCCGTATCTTTATCCTTTAAAAATGGCTTTTGGTTCTCATCATAGCCAATTTCAGGATTTCCAATATATAAACAATATCTTAATATATTTATAAATCTGCTTATATTGATTTCGTCTTGAAACAAAATCTTATAAATAAAATCAAGATACGACATTTGAATGATTTCAACAGAATCAGAACTATTTTTATCAGTATCTAATATAGACACGCTAGACAAAAAAATTTCACTGTCTTTCACAAGAACAGGATGAATATATAAAATTTTATCATTTATAGCATAATCAACAGGCTTATCAAAATAAAAATATGCCCTGCGATACAAGTCAATATTAAGTTTCGCACCCATAAGTAGCTCCTGTATCGCCAACGTTTACGGCCATAAATAATTGAACGCCTGTAAAAGTTTTAGAATTGCCAATGACTGATTTTCCTAGTACATATCTTGACATATCGTCAAAAAATGCTAGCTTCCCTACTCCACCAACATCAGCACCGTTTAAAGTAGCAAGAATCTTATTCATAAATAAATCGCCTCTGGAAACAGGCGTTCCATTGTATTCAACAAGACTCATTTGCCCACCATAAAGAAAATCAAAAGCATATACAGTAGTACCTGTGTACAGCTCATTAGCATGGATAAAATAGTTATACAACTTAAAAACGCACTTAGATTCACAAATCAAATCTTCCACAAGATTAGTAAAGAACACGCCATACTTTTCTTGTGGGCCTGATTTCCAAATCAACTCTAATTTTTCATCAAAAGTTAAATTTGGTTTACTAAGTGCATCATAACTATTATATTTCAACATCTTCCAAATATCTTCCGCGCTATCTTGACGTGCAAGATAAATAAATATATTATAGGGAATATAGGGCAACGATGACATTGAATTAAACATCTATCTCACCTCACCCCATCATACTTATAGCTTTAATAGCAAATTTTGTCTTTTGTTTAAAACTTGGAAGAGCGTTAGATACGTCTACCCACATATATAGTTCAGATTGACTTCTCTTTAAACATTGAATTTGCCATCCAGTCGTAGTTTGTTTAATTACTAGATTCTCATTGCTCGTTACTATTTTATTTCCATCTAAACTAATTTTTACTTCTGTGGGAACATAATCTTTACCCAAATAAGACGTATGCACATTGAAATCAATCACTTGATATTCTCTAATTTTATCAAAGGCTGGGTCAAGATAAATTTCAGGAACAGTAGACATAGTATCAGCCACAATAATACTAATCATATCTTGCACTTGCTCGTTTCCTTCAAGATAGGCATAAATTTCAGCACTTTCGCCCTCTTGTCCAATCACAGCGTAATTGCCTTCATTATCAATTTTTACAACTTTCTTATTGCTGCTAAACCACAAAACCTTTTTATCAACTTCAACATTGTTCAATAGCACGTCTGCTGACAGTTTGCCTGTGGAGCCATTTGCCAACGTCATGCTTTGAGCATTGATTTGTACTTGATAATTATATTCTCCATTATCTGCCACGCTATTTTCTAAATCGTCTTTATCGTGTAATTCGTCAAGATATAAATCCAAATACAGTAAAGTCGTATCTTGCGAGTTCATTGTATTTAGCAGGGCGTTTTGATAAGCGTATAACTTAAATGGGCGACCACCAAGAATATACCTTGTGTTGATTTTGAACAGTCTAAGCGTATCTTTATTTCCTTGAACAATAACCGTAGCATGGTTGTTTGGTGTTATAACATATCTACTTACTTGACTAGAAGGGCTGGACATATCATACTCTATTGCACAAGGAATACTAAAAATATTTCCATTATCTGGGTCAATAATCCTCAAATAATTATTGCAACGCCTTACAACTACGGTTTTTGTCAAACTGTCATGTTCATCATCAAATGTGGTAATCCAAAAATTGTTTTCAAACTGATAATACCTACCTCTAACAGTAAAATAGTTGATGTCTCGGAATGCAAGTTGTACAAAGTCATGGCCATTCCTATCAGAAGTGCCTTGGCCTACAACATAATTCATCCACGCTTCAATTTCTTCAAAACAATCATTTGTAAAATTGCCTTGACAATCTAAACGTTGTTGATAAATGGCTTGCTTTGCACTTGTATTGTCCCACTGTTCGTTGATAAAGGCTTGTTGCAATTCACGATAATAATCATTAGGGGCCTGAATCATTCCAGATTGTAAAGAATTCTCAAAATAATCTAAACTCATCAAATTGCCCCCTTATCAATAATTTTTATCATATAAAATACACTTGCTTTTACGTTAGTGTGGGTTGCATTCATACCCAATCTAATCAACCCATTAAGATACTGGGTAATTTCACTGTTTTTAGAAAATAGTACATACATTCTATTTAAATAACTTAAATAGTCGGTTTCAGATACCAACGTTCCGGGATTTTGAACATCTTCGTAAAGCAATAAAACTTTATAAATATTCTTAATCATTTTGGTTTTATACATCCAACCCCTCCTTAAATGGGGATATTGGACAAATCACCAACTTGATAATCAGTGATACGTTGATATACACGCTCTCTTAGACGGTCAAGCCAAGATGTCTTTTCTTTAAGGTTTTGAGCTTCTGAGAAATTTCTGAAACTGCTCGAATTTTGGAGCTTGGCTTGAAACTGAGAAGAATTATTAACTTTTTTACCAAACCATTGAATCATCCAGAAATCAGATAAAATTGCAATTTCTTCATTTGTCAAATCATTAACAAATTCTCTTGCTTCAAGGTCATATTCAAGGCTTTGCCTACAATCCTTAAAAAAAGACACGGCAGCAATTAACATACCGTCACAAAATTTTTGGAATTTTTTAAAATCATTGGTATAGAGTTTACTTAGAGCATAGTCATCAATTTGGCCAAGCCCCATATCCTCTATAATATCGAAAGAAGTAGCCATATAGCATATCTCCTTTCTTTTTAATCTTCAATATGGACTAAATCTTTTCCGCAAAGTTCGCCAAGCTCAGTTAGAATATTACCGTCAATCTTCGCCCCGGCTTTACGCTGTTCAATAATCATATCAATAATAATTTGCTTCTGATTATCAGAAACATTTTTATATACATCAATGACATTCTTTGCGTCTTGCGCCAGTAGGCTCTTCATATCTGTGTCAGACAGCATATTCACATAAGCATCTGCAAGGTCGTTCTCTCGCACAAAATCAGCATCAGTAATGTAAACCATACCAGAACGAATCATATTAGGCATATTGTTTACAATAATTCGTGCTTCACGTTCCAGAAAAGCTCGGCTTGCATAGCGACCTTCAAGTGCCCAGTTTTGGTTCCCCCGTAAAACAGCAGTACCATTAGTCAAATTGACAAAAGTAATCATGCGGTCATTCTTGGTGGAATGAATAGGCTCATTAGACTTATTAGCCATCATCTGTGCCATAAGTTCCATTTGAGCCTTCATTTCAGCAATTTGAGCTTTTAGAACTTCATTTTCAGAAACAGCATTATTAGTGGCTTCGGTAGCCACAGCCTCTTCTTTTTGAGACTTGGTAGCAGTTCTTGCCATAATATTTTCTCCTATTTTCATTTAATTTCATTCTATTACTCGGTAATAGTAATATTTTTCTCCGCTAAATCTTAAACCTTTATCCTCAAATTCTTGGGGCATTCTACATCTATGATTTAACCAATGGGAAATCATATTATCTTTAACGCCATAAAAGCGCCCACACTCAGACATAGATTTAAAATATCGTCCTTCACAAATAACTCCTCTATTTTTAGGATTTTCTTGCTCAATATACTCAGCTTTTACACCATAATACCCAAGACCACACTCTTTGTATTCTTCAGGCATAGGATATTCACCTCTTAGCCAAGGGGAAAGCGTCCCATGAGAATTTATGTTTAAAAATTCTCCACATTCTTTAACAGACGCAAATATTTTTCCATTAAAAATAACAGGTTTGTTATGAGCTTCTACAGTTTTTGCGATAGATTCTGGTTTCTGTTTTCGCCCTGTAGACTTAATACGCAATTTCTCTTTGTGTTCATCTGTTAAATGACCACCTTTATTCCAAGGAGTACGCCCTTTTCCTGCTTCACTCAAATGCTGTCTCCATTCGGCTGTAATTTCGATGTTTTTCCTTGCTTCTGACATTTTACGTCTTGTCTCGTCAGTAAATTCAATAGCTGATTCCCCGCCTTTGGTACCATTATAACCAAATTTAGGTATATATGATTTATAAAAGTCAATCAATTCTTTTTCTTTTAAACTAGCTTCTTCTAAAGAAAGATTAGTAAAAAGAATTTCATGCTCAAAATTATCCCATCCATACTTTTGTATGGCAGCATAAAAATGGGAGTTATTTTTATAACATTGGCCATACTTGCCCCATCTCTTAGAAGCGGAACGACAAGTTATCCCAATATATGTTTTGTCGTTAAATTTATTTGTATGCTTATATACAATAAATTTTCTATCTTTAGCACTATTAACCATTATACTCCTCCGTCAAAGAATATAATAAGCGAGTAATTTGAACATGACGGTGTTCAAAAAGGTAGCTACTCCCTGTCCTCGCTTTTCTTAACTTAGCTTAGAAAATAAAATTATTATCAGTCAGTAATACGGTATACCCCTGCTTTAGCCGCCGTGGCGAAAACAGCTTCCCAATTCTTTCTCATCGTATAATTTTGGGTCAAGTCCCCGTTTTCGTAGAACTGGTTACTATTGGTTAGAGCATTACTCACAGCAACCTTAACTAGCTTATCAACAGCAGGAGACACCACAAACACAGTGTCATCGGGTAGGACTAGGCCACCGGCCTTGGCAGCAGCATTCTTTAGACGCATAACGTCATAACCATAAACATCCTTGATTAGCTCGATGGAACCACCATTGGCATCAAAATTGCCACGATAGCCCAGAGTAGAATCGGGTAGAACCTTCATCAGGGCGGTAGCAGAACCGACAATCATAGGACGAGAACCAGCATTGTAAACTTCAACAGTCTCAGCCATCTTGACTAGCTTGCCCATGTCGAAAGCACCGGTAACATTATAAGTGCCTTGAGGAATGGCGGCTAGACCAGTGGTTAGAGCGCCCAGAATATCAGCATACATAGACTGCTCGATAGCCAGAACGACACGGCGAATAAAGTCAACAATGTCTTCCTTGCCAGCCATGACACGATACATATCAACATATACAGTGACAATGTGTTCTACAGGAGAAATTACGACATCAGCGGCGAAGTCCTTCTGACGATGGATGGTGCGTTCGCCAGTTCCGCCCTTAGAAACAGTGAAAAACTGATTAGGCATAATCTTAAACTTCACAATGTCACCTAGAGAGACAAAACGTAGGTCAGCAATTAGGCCAATAGTGTCGGTTAGGATATTGGGCAGAATAGCATTGATAACGGCCTCGGTAACAGAGAAAAAGCTCCAACGATAAGAAGGATGAGACAGTAGAGCTTCGGTAGATAGACCTTCGGCATTCACACCAGACTTGGCATTGACTTCGGCAAAGAAAGCCTTGTTTAGCTTTTCATGATTCTCAGAAGTCTGAACAGCCTTATTGCAAAAATAATCTTGGAAAGCCACATAGCAATCAGTATTGCCAGCAGCGAAAGTTACAATTTCCTGATTTAGCATATTATCAAATCTCCTTTTCTATATTTAATTTTCCTTAGTTGGACTCGCACTGTAGCAGAGCGGTTTTCATAACGCCCATGCCCACAGCGACTTCGTTAAAGCCAACAACAGAGAAGTAGGGCTTACCAGCGGCGGCAGCAGCAGAAGCGGCCACATACTTGCCGCCAGCGCCAACAGTGACATACTTCTGAGCGGTAGTGGGCAGAGTGCCACCAACAAAGCAATTAGCATCAGCTTCGATAATATCGGTCTTGGGATTTAGATACTTTAGAGACATGGGACGGCCCTTTTCGTTGTAGAAGTAACGGGGGTCACTCATCATCTGCATTTCAATATTAGTGCCAACTTCGGGGGTATTAACTAGCCACACAGAGCCAGTAGTATCAGCAGAGGCAGGAGCTACAGCATAGTTAAAAGCGGTAACAGTGCCATCGGTAGACTTGGTAATATCACCCAGAGTTACAAGTACACCATTATCTAGGTCAGCGTCAGCATAAATGCCAACACGATTAAAAGAATCTACATTAGTAGCAGCGCCACGCATCAGAGAAACGTAGCCGTGAGTATTGTTTGCCATATTATATAATCTCCTTTATGTTTTATTATGGGAAATTTTGTATTTATATACAGGAATTAAATAAATTTGTGGATATGAATCTTTTTCTATCCAATTCATTAAAGTCCTTTCACTGTGCCCCGTTATTCGAGAACATTCACAAATACTATTATATATTACCCCATTATAATATACCTGTTTTACTTTAAGTTCATAAAGTACATAATTAGAATTGCTATTCTTATATCTTAACCCTTTTCGCACAAATTCTTCAGGAATAAAACTTTTACCGCAAAGCCATCGAGCCATAACAGAATTATCTATATTATAAAAATCTGCACAAACTTTAATACTTTCAAACTCCCTACCCTCACACAACACGGGTATTGCCGGAAATTTATTCCTTTTTCGATTGTGAGCTTCTTTATTATTTTGATAATATTCTTTTAAACCTAAAGAAATCTTTTCTTTGTGTTCTTCGGTTAATTTTTCACCCTTGGTAGGACATGAGTGACCTTTTAGAGCTTCGCTCAAATGCTGTCTCCATTCTTCCGTAATTTCACGATTTTTTCTGGACTCAGACATTTTTTGTTTAGCTTCTTCGGTATGAACACAACCTGGGGAACCATCGCCACCCTGAGTTAAATTATAGCCATTGTTCATAGAATCATAAAATTTTATCAATTCTCGTTCTTTGACATTGGCTTCTTCTAAGGTTAATCCCTTAAGCAAAACTTCGTGCTCAAAACCATCCCATCCATACTTTAAAATGGCATTATAAAATTTTTTATGTCGTTTATAACCATTGCCATGTTGCCACCGAGCTTTTACATCGCGTTTAGTTATTCCTACATATCTTTTACCATTTGTCTTATTTGTATGAACATAAACACAATAATTATTTTCAGTCATAATTACCTACCTTACAATTAAAGATGGGTGGCAAGTTTCTATCTCGCAAATCCATCATTAAGACGGAGGGTAACTATCCCTCAAATCTTATTGCTTTAATTATAGTCTGTCCCAAACAGAACCAGTCTTTTTAATTTCAACAGGGGCGCTCATGCGAGTAAAATCCCCTTCCTTGGTAGAAGCCTTGGACATCTTATCAAACACGGAAGCCTTAACCTTATTAGCCCAAGCGTCCACAGCAGAAAATTCACAAGTCAGCCCCTCTTTACGAGATTCTTCAGCTTGGGCCTTATCCATAAACTTAGATACTTCGGACATAACAGCTTCAACCTTAGAGCCTCGTTCAGCTTCCATACAAGTTTGCTTAAAAGTCCGTAGGTCGGATAGTTCAATATCCTTTTCCTTCATAGACTTTTCATTCTCCATGATAATATTATCACGCTTTTCAATTTCGCTCTCAAGATTGGCAATTTTATCCATTGCTTCCTCTAGAGACATTTCTTCCTTTTCAGGCTCTACTTCTGCAAACTTTTGATATTGTTCAACATTTTCAGGCTCAGAGAACTTTCTAATATTATCAGTATCAATAAAATCTTGCTTGACTTCAATAACCTTATCAGCAACAGTCATGCCATCTTCGGTTAGACTAAAATCAAGACGATATAGTTTACCATCACCGTCACGCAGAACAGCAAACTTTTTGTTATCTTCCTCAAATACACCAACAATGCCATATTCCCAATGACGAGTTTCATCAATCTCATGCCATAGACGGCCCCACATATCACCAATATCTACAGCGCTAAATTCAATTTCAGCCATTTTTTCCTCCTTCCCACCTTCATTGTCATCCAATTCAAGTTTCTTATAAATCTTTTCAATTTTATTTACAACGGTAGTCTCGTTCTCTTTCTTGGCATAACCAAGAGCAGAAGCAAGGCCGTCCCGGTTGTATACAAAAGTATCACCTTTAAGTTCCATAACTGGATACTTTAGATATTCAGATGGTGCTTCTTCCCAGCCATCCTCGACAAGCATATAGACAGCCTTAACAAGAGTAGCCTTGTTATCAGCCTCCATAATCTTATCTCTCATGGCCGTTTTATCCACTTCGCCCCATGCCTTATCAGACATGGCCTCTTTGGATTTATCAATCTTATAAATCTTAGCCATACTTGCAATACGCTCCTTGGCAAATTTCTTTAAAGGGGTGAGATTATGTTCATTCAATCCACTAAAGTATGCAGTAGCTTTTTCTTGAGAAAACCGAACAAAAGATACGTCTGATTCAGGAATCGACGGACGAATTGCCTTGCCCAACGTGGTCACGCCCACAATAGTAAAAGACAATACTTTATCGTCCATATCTTTACCATTTTCGGTGTTACACTTCATCTCAATGCTGACTGCACGCTCATTATCGACATCAAACATTTTGCAATAATCTTTCGCATAAATCTTTGAAATGACAGCAGTAGCATAAGCACGGGTGTATCCATCTTCATCTTCCACAAATTCAATTTCTTGGTCTTTTGGGAAGAAACCGACAATATGCTCTTGCGGGTCATGCCCTTCTGCGTCTAGCCCCATAAAGTCCATTTTAACAACCATCCATTTGCCTAAGACAGTGCTTGCATTTTCGCGCAATACTTCTTCGGAAATTTTTAATTTATGGGAGTTAGGACGATTTGACATAAAGCCTACTTTAGCGATTGCAAACTCTTTTTCATCATAATCATCAAACTGGATTTGTTCAATATCCTCAACAGCAAAATCAATTAGCTTTTCCAACGTCTCACCTCACTTCCTTTTGTAAAATTATATAAAGGCTCAAGAAACCCCAAGCCTTTTAAGCACTTTTTCTAGTCTATTAGACTTTTTAAAATACACAGCTCCTTCATCAATATAAGAGGGCTTTATTCCTGCTTGCTGAATTTCAAAGGCCAGTTCTCCATCAGCCATAAAATACTTTTCTAAGTCAGAAGGTGTATCTCTAATAACCATTACTTATCTTCTCCTAGAAGCCAAAAATCAGGAATGTCATGGTCATATACTGGACTGTTACCGTAGATATCAATTTTATCAGAAAGCAAGATTGCTTGTGCCGTGACCTTATTCACATCTTGTAGCAGTTCCAATAGCTCAGAATAAACATGGATATCATTGTTTTCAAAAGCAATTTTGGAACAACCCATCATCATGCTTTGAAAACTAATAATTTCCTTTTCAATTTCCTTTATAATTTCTGTAACAGAAGAATAATCTTTCTTCCCCTCGGGGGTGGCAGGGTATTCAACAGAAATATTATAATATTCTAAAGTAGTCTCTCCAATTTTATCGCTTAATTTTGGAAAATAATGAGCAAGCCCCTTATGAATCAAATCGGCAGATTGATTAAAAGCAAATTTTGTGCCTAAAACCGACACGCACCGGTCTAAAATACGATTTAGCCGAAAGCACTCACCGATTAGTTCCGTAATTGCATTTACAGTATTTTGTGTTACTAACATATTTTCACCTTTTATTCAAGACTTTCTCTACTCATTTCACCCGAATCTGTAAGCGAAGTGCTTTCCTCTCTAGGTCTACCACCTTCGCCACCATTCTTTGTAGTGTTTACGTTGAGTAAAAGACTTAATTTATCAATCATTTCGCCAGCATGGCCCTCGCTTAAACTTTGGTCAAAATCTTGTGGAGCCATTCCTAGCGCAGAAGCATAAGCAGAGCTATTTAATACAATACCCTTATCAGCCATTTTCAATAGTCTATCAAAACGATTAGCTCTGTCAAATTCATAGGCACAGCCATCAAAAATAAACTTGAACTTATACTTCTTAGTCAATTTATTAACAAAGAAATTCAAGAAATTTTGGAATTGACTGTACATAGGACGCATGATATTATATTGTTGTTCAACAGCATACTGGATTTCGGCATTGCTCATGCGGTCAGAACTATAAATCACACGACTGATACCGCCGCCTTGACCAGCAGAAGTTTTAAGCTGATTTTCATAAATATTGGTATTGGTATCGTTATACTGATACATTTTAGTGTTTTCAGTAGGCATAGCGACAGCTTTAACATTGTCAGGAAGGCCAGACTTTACTTTACCCATAAACACGCCCAAAGTAGCAGGTTTAATAGCAAACTGGTCAGCTTTTGTACCAGACTTAGCGTTATCAAACAAACGCAATTCACCAGCAAGAATGGCATACGCAGAAACTAAATCTTTGTTATACTGCAATTCTTCAATTTCATTGTTCCGAAGTGTAGATAGCATATATGGTGCAAGGAAAGGTGTAGTGTTAAAATTACTCATGTTCATTTTCCACGCCCATGCACCTTGTTCAGGTGATGTCTGTGTCCACATGGCATAAGTACCTGTGCGTTCATTCAGCACATTTGAAGGGCGATAGTTCAAAATGCCATCAGATTTTATAAAAACCTTATTATAATATTTCTTGAACGCAGGGTCAAAACCATCAATATCAACGCCAGCATTTAGGAAATAAGTCATATCCACGTCAAACAGCAAACCTTTTTCCCAATAACCAGTCAACATACAAAAATCTTGAGGCAGAAGTTGTAATGTGCATTTCATGCCTTTGTTGCCCCACTTGGTTTTCCTAAACCAATAATATCCAACTTCTGTAGTCATACACTGCTGTACAACACGTCTAAATTCAGCTTTATAATCAAACCCATTCAAAAACTGATAGACACGTTGCTTGTCTTTTTTGTATTCGTCAGACTGATAGTCCTCGTCAGTAAAGGCATTTGTACAAACGATTTGGAGGTCAAAAGCTAAAACATTTGCATAAGATTCCAAAGTTCTTGCAAAAATAATATCCCAATGCTTCATAAATTCTGTATAATCTTGCAGAGTAGAAGCATTCTCTTTATAAGACTTCAGGGCCTTACGCAAATCATTCATTGTAAACGGTTTTGCGGAATTATTAAGATTATTTAACAGTTGATTGCTCATCCAAGGCGAATAAAAGCCTTGCCCATACTTTTCAGCCGTATAAATCGTTTCGGCAAAATTGATAACATCTTGAAGCTGAGATTGAGTTAATTTTTCCGTTGGCATTTTGCACCTCCTTTCGTTTTATTTGATTATAGTTTATCTAGTTGTTTAATGCAAAAATCTTGGAAAGCCCAATAAGAAGCAGGGCCAAAAGACCCGTCTACTTCAAGGTTATATCCAGCTTTCTTTAGTTTTTCTTGAACCCACTTAATATCACTGCCTTTATCATTTTTATACAAAGTTCGAGTGGGTTTTGCATTTGTAGTAGTCGTATTGTTATTCACAGTGGCTTTCTCCTTGACAATCAAATAAGCATTATCCATACGATTCTCAGTCATCGTATCGACTGTAGTTCCCTTATATTTCATATGGTAGGAACCACCGCCATCTAATTTAATCACATCATAAAAGCCCATTGCAGAAAATTTTCGATATGCTTCACCGCTAGAAATCATATTACCCGTGCTAGACTTCCATCCCATAATAAAGACATTACTGTTATTCTTCTTTAACCCAACAAAAATATGCTTAGTGGCGTAAAGGGTGGAAGCATCCCAACCTTGCTTCCGAACATAAGTAGCAAACTTGACATCTTTCCCATTTCTCATAATGGGAACGCCAGAAACAGCATATTGATAAGAAAAATCAACATAGGTCAAGTCTAAAATTTTAGCTACGCCATTTTGAATAACAAATGTGGATACAGCCTTTTTGTAAAGCGGATTATTATAATTAAAATTCCCACTGTCAAAACAATACTTATTACCTTGAAATTTGCCCCTTTGTTGACATTCATACTTGCACGGGGCGTTAATCCCATCTATGTCACATACCAAATGACCAACAGGCAAAGTAAATAATTGCCCTTTTTCTTTGAACTTTGCAAAGAAATTGCCATTGGTATATGTAGAATCTTTTAAATTCTTTTTGTATTGTGTTTTCATTACAATACTTAGCTCATCTGGTGAGCATTCAATAATGTTCACATTATTTTGTTTATAATATTTCATTCTATCCTCACCAAACTAATTGAATGTTTTCATAGTCTATTGCTTCATCATAAGCAGATTGATTATATTTATTTTCAATCTTACTTGCAATATAATTGCCATATGCTAAACATACAGCTCTATCCTTTGTCATACTGCGTGGTTCTCTAAGTTTTACACGACCATCTTTAAATTCAGCACTCAAGTTAATAGCTTCTGTAATTAAAGATTCAACTTGACCATAAGGCAACATTGCCTGTGCAAATTCTTCACTTGTCATTTCAAAATATTGACCGCTTTCTTCAAGTTGCGTTTGTTTATCTTGACAAGAAATTAAGAATTTAATATTGTTGCTTTCGAGCTGTTTCTTTAACTCAATCCACATCTGAGCATTTAATTCGCCTGTACCAATCATTGGAATAATACAAGGCAACGCGTTTTTATCAACAGTACGGCTAATTAAATCTTGGATTTTATTATCGGGGACAACTTGTAAATCTTTTTCTGTGCTTACAGTAAGGCCACAAGCCTTTCTATTACCTAACATTTTTTCTTTGTCCCAAGGCATAGTTACCCGGTTATATAGTGTTTCGCCGCCATTGCGAATATCGGGTATAAAATAATCTGCTTGATAGTCCCAAAACAGTTCTTTAGCTCTATCAACAGCCCCTAGGCTATCGCTTGCCTGGTATCCTTCAATATAATCAACATGACGTTCAAATCTATTGCCTTTCCAATGCAAAGACATTAACAAAATAATCGTGTTATCGTTCTTCTGATTGGAAGTTGTATTCGCAAAAGCGTAGTCTGTCACAACCAAACGGATTTCATTGTCTTGTTTTTCTGTGTTGCCCAAATCTTTTTGCACATACAAATCAATATTGCTAGGTGGAACAAATGCTTTTTCTATAATTTGATTATTGTTAAAATATTTATAAGAAAAGAAAGAATCTTCCGCTTCGCCAATGGCTTCATTATAAAGTTCTTGCCGAACAATAATTTCAGGGTCATTTCGTAAAGATTCAATCAAATATTCTTCAGTCTTTAATCCTTCTTCAATAACATTAAAAATATCAAAAGCAAATACTTTATAACTAATTCTTTGGCTCATGTAATACCCAGTTACACAGTTAGTAAATTCTTTATAGGCCCAGTCTGTTTTGTATCTATTTGAAGTGATATAAGTAACTTTTGCTTGCTCAATCCATCGCTTATTCTTTTTAAATTCTTCATTGGTTCGTAAGAAATCAGCTTGCCGAGGACGGCGCATAGGATTAAATACGGAAGAGATAATATGTTTCTTTAATTGCATAGCTTCTTCCAAAATTAACCAACAGCACCGCTCGCCCCTCGATGAATCAACCATGGCCAACACTCGAATACTCGACCCATTAAATGGAAATAACACAATAGCGATATCATTATCACGTTTAATCTGAATCATGCCTATTTCCATAAAATGACGTAAAACCTCTGAATGCTTCATAATAATTTCATCACGAATCTTACGTTCAATCATTTTATTGGCTTGGTCGATTGTAGAAGCGGTAATAACAATTTCTGTATTTGGAAAAAGCATACATCTGATAACCGCACCAAGTCCCAAAACGTAAGTCTTGGCTGAGTTACGACTACACATATCGAACGTAACTTGAGCATTAAACATTTGCCACAACATATAATGTTGATAAGGCAAAAGTTTCATTTTTAATCGCCATTCGGCATAAATACCCGGATTATATCTAAATAGAGTTGTCCAATCAATTTGACGTTCTTCTGCTTCATTGGAAGCATAACCAAGGAATTTTTTACCGTCATCATCATTTACCAATTTATACGTCTTAAAAGACGCTATCTCGTTCGCATTTGAAACAAAAGCCATAATATTATTCCTTCGTCACAGTAGGATACTCTCGTGCCCCTGCGATGAGATTTCTTAAAGGCCGCATAAGCTGTTCTTCCAGATGATGACAACCACAGTAATCTTCATAAACACTAATATCTTCAAGCTCCGCTGGCTTATATTTTTCCATCATAGCAATTTGATATTCAAGTGTCTTTTCGACTTCGGTTTTGGTATTGCTTTGAAAATTGTTTAATTTTAACAATTCAAGCATTTTTTTAATATTTTCTTGAGCCTTTGCAATAGCGTTAATATCACCAGATTCATCTGCTTTACGCTTGCTGAGTTCGGCTTTACACAGGTCTCTATATCGTAGCTCAACAACAGTATCCAAACTAAACAAGTCCTTAGTGTATCGGGCAAATAAATCATTCAAAAGCTCATAATCTTCTTCTTCAAACTTGCCCCAAATTCTTTCTTGCTCTGCTAAATCAATAGCTTTTTCTTTATCTTCGGCTATTTCGTCCGTTTTGGTATCTAGTTCAATAATATCATCAAGCATCATATCACTTTGCCAAAATCCGTTGATTTGAAATCCTTCATCTTTCAAAACACCATGATAAATCACAAATAAATTTCTAGTATCAGTACCCTGCTTTTCTAAAGCCATGTCATAATATTTTTTGATAACAGGATAGCTCATCTCAGAACAAACGCACCACAAGGCTCCACCATCGGAATTCAGCACGTTTTTATAAGTCTTGAATCTTGCCGTAAGACAAGTACGACATAATGGCAGAAACCTATCATGAACTGGACTTAGGCTTTGAATAAAATATTTATTTTCTTTTGCTGTTTGGCAACTAGGGCACCAATTTTCTTTGGTTCTGTTAAATTCTGCCATATTTTCCCTTTCTCCTCATAAATATAAGGCAAGAGTGGTGTCTTGCCTTATCTATGAAGGAATTCCATTATTTTCAGGTATGAAGAAAGACGATATTTCTACCGCCTTTCTTCAAATTATTCAGTTGTCTTTAATACCTTGATTCTCAAGGGCAAACGGCGTTACGCCTACTTTACTGACAGTTTGGCTTTAGACCACTTATCAGAGATATGGGCAATGCCCGAATCACACTCCTTTCATACTTTAGTCTGATAGATACAGACAGTTGGACGCAAGGCTGTGACCCTCCTCTCTTTCGAGAAATTCCAGACGGCGATGATTAGTACCGTCACTTATAAAGACTTACACCCCGAACATTTGTATACCGTATATCGGTCAACGGTAATCATTGTTGGTTTTATTTAGTTAAGTGTCTTACCTTTCGGCTGACAAAATCAGTTGGGGGCCGCAAGCCCGTAGGTCATTGCAGTAGTCCCATGTGATTTTAATTATGGCTCCGGCTATATCACAAACGTATTTTGTGCCTCTACAAATACTGCCATAACAGCATTTGCTTCATCGTATTGTAATCTCAAGCCAGGTCTAAGGTCTCACAGACTTCTTAAACACAATCACTTTATAAAAGGCTTGAAATATATTCAAACTTGCCCCTGCCCGTCACAGGCCCCGCGAGCATCTGTAACGTAATCAACTTAAACAAGGGCAAATATTGAATCAAAGATAATAATTGCGACTCCAAGTCTTGCCGTTATCAGTATACAAAGCTACATAAGCAGAAGGCCGAGCCGATACACGAATTCGCTTGGCAAATGTGTCTATGCCTACTATAGACCCTACACGGGTAAACACCCTATCACCAACTTCGGTAATACCAACAGATTTACTTTCAGGCCGATGCAAATGACCGCCATAACCTTCATCAATATCAATATTGTACAGATTACTGAAATAATCCATGGTTGCAGTTAGGTCTTTATCTTCACCATGACAGAACATCACGTTAGTACCACGAATATTTTTAATGGCAATTTCTTGATAATCATCAATATCAAATCCGGCAATACCTTCAAATCGTTGTTTAACGTAAGTAACAACAAATTTTGTTAAATTCTCATCTTCAAAGTTGGGCCGACTTTCGAGGAGACGCTGTGTGTCGTGGTTTCCTCCAACTGTAATAACCTCAATATTTGTACCAAGTTTCATTTTCAAATGAACAAGCCAATGACACAAATCTTCAGAAAATTTAATTACAGTATCAATCACTGGTTCACGTAATTTTAACAAAGACGAAGAGCGAGTGATATTTTCAAAGCAGTCTCCCAGAATAGCTACCTTGCAATCCTTAAAATCAATACAATCAGCTTCAATCTGGTCGATTAGATTATAAAGCCTATGCCACATGATATCATAACTGTACTCGTTCACAGTCTCACCATAGAGGCCAGATATCTTAAATGTAGACCCCGCATGAAAATCAGACAGCGTGATAAGTAAAGTAGAATCACTAACTTCATAAATATTTTCATGCTTCGGAATCTTCAACGGCTCCAGCCGTCCAATAGCTCGAATCAATTCTTCTTTGAACATATCGTTTCGAGCTTCTGCTCGTTGAATCGCATTATATTCAAGGTTTGCTGTGGATACCTTGATTCTTTCGGCTTTAATTTGCTCAAGCAGTTGCTTTAATTCTTCCGTGTTGTCTTTATCATCAACTTGATTTTCAGCATTTTTCAAAAAGATGCTAAATACCTTGCAAGCTCTACGCAAATATTCATCCGAAAAAATATTTTTATAGTCTGGGCCAAGAACAATCTCAGCCCAATCTTGATAGTCAATTATCTTATCTTCAAGGTTCTGTGTCGCTATCTTTACTTTTGTTAGATAACTCATCTTCTTCTATTTCCTTTTCAGCATATTTCCATCTATATCCATTCGCCGTCTTTCGGCCATAAAGTCCACTACAAGCACAAGAAATATGAGTAGTATCGATACCTGTTACTCTCGTAGCTTCTTTCATAGATTCAAACCTAGCAATCTCATTTCCATCTAAATCCATTTGAATAACTGGTACAGCACAGTTAGTTTTTCCTTCATTGCGTTTATTAGCTTCCAGTTTTTTCAATCGTTTTTGAGTCATCAACTCTTGAAATTCTTGCTGGGCTTTTTCACGCCGTTGTTCAACCATATCATCAACAACGTCAATCATCTTAACAGATTCAGCCCGGAGTTCACGTTCATAATCTCTGGCTTTAAGCTCACCTTTTTTAAGTCGTTTTCTATATGTCTTGGTAACACCTTGCATATTGATATCGTTAATAAAATCATCTTCAGGTGCGAAAAGAGGATAAACTCTAGGAGGTACTCTATAAGAAACAATCTGCCCATTTGCCATCCGTTGAGTTTGCATTTTACCTTCTTCTTGTCTTACAGTAAAAATCCCTAGCCCCGGTACACGGCATTTGCCATTATAAAAAACTTCACGGATAATAACCTCTTGGAATGCACCCCACCATTCGGCTGCGGTTTGCACAGATTCCGTATCTTTCCAACGACAAGCCTGCTTAAAAAATTCTTTATTGGTTATCATCATGGCATTAACAGTTTGTTTATTCGCCATCTTCATTTTCCTCTATTCCATCATCAACATCTTTTTCGTTCTCTTGAGATTCATCTTCCTCACCAAAAAGCATAGGATTAACTTCTCCAAGTTCAAAACGTGTAGTCTCTTTCAACTTTTGTTTCCATTTTGAACTAAATCTAAAATTGGCTTTACAATATCCTGGAGTATCTTGTGGTTCACTATAGCACTGCTTTGTCATACTCCAAATAGCCACATCTTTTTTTGGCTGAATTTGTTTCCAAGTAAGAAAACCATACTGGCCTACAGGGACTTCCATTCCTCCATATAGACCTTCCTCAACAATTTCATCCCATAGACTTAACACCATATGGATAAATTCCATAGGAATTCCACTACGTTTAAAAATCTGTGTTTCAATTTCTCTATGAGTTAATCTTGGTTTAGTTCTCATTATTTATTCACCTGTTTTCCTTTTAGTCCCCTATTACTTCACTTAAATAAGGGGGATAAGTCTCAGAAGCCTTGCGCCCCAATGGTTTCAGGACTTATCCGCCACAGTCAAAGCCCTAATTTCACGCCTTTTTTGTACATCCAGTTTGCGCTTACATTCTTCGCAACAACAGACTTGATTATGAACGTTTGGCTCAAATCGTTTACCACAAATTAGGCAAATATTGCCAGTCACGTTTTGCTTTAAATTTTGTACAATTTCTTCACCAAAGCAAGCCCAAAGCAATTTTTTATTGCTACCTTTTTTTACCGTATAAACATAGGCCACCAGACTGTTCACAATATAATCAATATCTTCATCAATCTTGTTAATTATATCATTTCTAATTGTTTGATATTTATAAAGCTCATTCTCATTGATGTGTTCATCGTCACCATAGCCGAACTTATACTGGTCTTTTAACCATTGATTATAAAGTTTAATTACTTTGCTATTTTCTCGAACAGTATAATCGTAATCTTGATTTAAAAGCATTCGCCAATCAAATTTGCCGATTGTTTTGCAATACTTAATTCTGGACGAAGGAATGCTATTGCAGAGACGGTTCATCGCTGAATTGTTGATTTTTTCACACTGCGCTTCTAACTTGTCTTTTGCAAATTGAAAAAAATATGGAACACCGGCTTTGGTGTAAGATTTAATGATTTTATCAATCTCTTTGGGGCGAGTGGGCATATAAAGCGTTTTTGCGCTATCAATCGTAAAATTGGATTCCATGCAAAGCCACTTTATGGCTTTAATTTCTTGTGGCGTAATTTCATTATGATTCCAAATCTTGGTAACATTGTTGCTTACTGGGCCAACATTTCCACAAGTAAATGCTTTAACCATACCATCATAAATTGCTTGATTGCTTAGTTCGCCACCTTTGGCTTTTTTCATTTCGTAATACAATGGAACGATATCTTGCATATTACGTTTAGCAATTTTGGTTAAAGTCCGGTCTTTAATAACCAAGCACTTATCTCCGTCGTTATCAAATTGGAGTATTCTGGAAATAGTATCATGGCAACTAGTATAAACACATTTTGTCATACCAAACCACTTATCCAATTCTTCATTTCTAACATTGCTTCTAATAGGCCACTCACGATACAAGTGGGGGCTTCTCAGGCAAGCCAATTCATCCCCGTCACGATAGTCTCTACAATAGACTCGGCCATCTTCCAACAAACCCTTGGGATTTTTCTCGCCTAAAAACAGCCATTCGCAAAAAGCGTACAAATCGGGACTTAAAAAAGTATAATGCCCATTAACTCTAAGCCGCCCAGCCTTTGCTTGTTTAACTAAACTCTTCTTAGTCTGTTTCAAAACATCTCTTGAGTATTGGTCTTTAAACAATTCAGGATAAATCATTAAGGCTTCTTGAAAATTGCTTTTATTTGTGTTATAGTCGGTAGCCCCAAGCAATCTCATCGTAGTTTGATAATCATTCCCAATAGAATCAATTTCTTCAATAGTTCTCTTTGTGATAATTCCAATTTCATCATCGGTCATATCCGTAAGAGTTTGAAGCATCTGGTAATTGATTCTAGCTTTTGGAATATAATCTTCTTCAATATTACAAAAACAAATTTCACAGCCAAAGTTCTTAAACTTTGCCTTATAGCAGCTCCAGCTATCAAAATATTTTGCCATTTTAATTTGACTTTTTGTGAATATATATCTTATTCCCTCTGCAATGATATCGTGCTTATCACCATAGATATCATAAACAGTTGCTTCACCACCACATTTTTCTTGAATAAATTTGTCAAACGCAAACGTAACCAAAAGCCCTTTCATCCAAGGCCCCCGTACCATTCTTGTTGGCCCATCCAACATAATCCCACAACCGTCCATATGCGGAATCACAACGCCCATTTGTTTACGTTCAATCTCATATGTGATATCACTAATATAGTCCACGAGTCCGGGGACACTAGTTTCAAAATCATCTACCACAATGGCTTTATCAATATCAAAATCTTCCCAAACGTCTGTAGCAGAATTATTTAACGCCAGATAAGCAAGATATTTATTTTGATTTACCCCTCCATGAAAGTTGATAGTTTCAAAATCAAGACCACAAGTCAATCTATCTTTAACTTTTTCATAAGCTGATTCTTTAATAAACACGGCCTTTTTTTGCCGTATCTGGCCAGCAGAAGCGGTTAAAAAAATATATTTTTCGCCCTTATATAAAAACCCATCAAGTACAAGATTTTTAAAAACTTGAAAGAAAAATACATTCACAATAATTATTAGCTCGGTTAATTCGTTCGGTTTTAAATTCAAAGCTCGTGTTAAACTTGAGCAAAACAAAGAAATAACATTTTTTTCTTTTAGACTATCCAGATTTAATTCTCTAAGCGTTCTATCTTTCGCTCTTTCGTCAAGGATATTGGATAATTTTTCTTTTTCTTTTGCCAAAACACGGTTAATGGCTTTTTTTCGCCATTCTTTAGATTCTTGCCACCATATGGCCTTGTTTTGCCTTTTCTCTTCTTTTTTATACTCGCTTCTTGCCTTATATAATTTCAATAAACGCTGATGATAATATTGCTCTTTTTCATCATAAAAAGCATCTGTCCCAATGGAAAACGCGTGTACTAGTTTAGACAAACTCATTCAACCATACCGCCCAATCTTCAATACTTGGTTCGTTTTCTTTATCCCATACTTCCGGTTCTGTTTCATCGGAATTTTGAACATACGTTTGATAACTCATCTCTCGCCATAACACTTGTTTATCACCTCCATTACTTTGAAATAAATTCACAAAATTTTTCCATGTAGCCATGTTCATTTAACCATTCAATCTTTGAAATATTTTCTCGCTTCGCTTTGGTGTCAATATTAAAACCAATCTCTTTGCTGAAGTCAATATACCATTGCCTCCAAAGCAGATTGGCATTTTTACTGTTTAGCCCTAACTTACGAACTTTCTTTCTTGCAATCTCAAAACATCCTGCACGGTCGAACTTAATAGGACAGAATTTATCAAACTTCTTTTCGGAGTCGATATACTGTCCCGTTTTGCGAATAGAGGGAAGAACTTCATGAGTTATCCAACGCCTAAATTGCTTTGCTTCTGGTAATTCACTGCTTAAAATTAAATCATGCACACCATACTCATTGACAAGCCAGCCTCCCCGTTGTCCTAACTCAAGCCCAAATTGGGACTGAGTTTCTTTTGTAAGTTTCCACCTGTCACTCGCATCTACATGGTCTGTAATCGCTTTCGTTGGTCGCTTATATCCTAAAATTTTAGCGATGTCCGCTCCTACAAACCAAACCATATTTCCATCGCTTGCGGTTCTAACACCTTGAGTAGTATAAGCAAATTCTTCAAATTTTAGGCCATTATCCCCCATAAAATCACTCCTTTTGGCCAAAATTCTTTTCACATACAATATACCACATTTAAGTCAATCTGTCAACACTTTTGTTGAAAATTTACAAAAAATATTTGTTCATAAAAAGTTTACAAATTTACTACTTGACAAATTACCAATTTTCTGTTATAATTTAATAGGAATATATAAATATAAATATTTATATATAATATATTAATTTTGCAATTAATGCTTATATAAGAAAGATATTAATAATATATTCATGAATACTCTTATAAAGAATAAAAAAGAATATACTAATTTTTCTTTGAACGTTAGTGAAAAGAAAAATTATATAAAAAGAAAAGTTCGGCCAGCCAGCTTAACTTCTATCTCAGCCCAGTTTATCTTAGCATTCGCATTTTGTCAAGCATTCTTACGAATGCCTATAGCCAAATTTTTTACTATCCGTTTTGTCTAACTACGTTTTCACTTCATCCAGCCAACATATCTTGTTTAAATCATAAAGCATTTATTTACTTTTTCCGTCCTAAAATCGTTTCTAATCCCTTTGCCGTGTAATTTGACATCTAGCATATTAAAACCGATTCTAGCATTAAAATCATTGATAAATTTCAATATAAAATAATCCTTGACTTTGCACAAAGTAAATGCTATACTAGTCATGCGAGGTGAAATCAATGGCTAGAACAAAGCAAGGCCGGATTGTAGTCCAATTTCCTGGAACGCCATATCTGATTTATGATTTAGAAACAAAACGGCCACGATTTGAGCTTTATGACAAAATCAAGAAAACTGTAAAAAGCAAATCTGATAATCCTTTAGATTTCGATAAAATTGTTTTTGGAAATGATTTTAATGCTGAATTTTTTGAAGAGTCTGAAGAAACGCCAGCAAGAAGAAAAAGAAGAGTTAAATCAACTAATTAACAAAAAAGAAAATCTTCAAGAACAAATCGATGAACTTTTTAAACGTCGAGATATAATGCAAATTGATTTTAGAGCACAAAAAGAATCTCTTGATAAGCAAATTGCGGATGCTCAAAATCAACGGAATGAAAAGTTGGAATCTATCCGATTGGCAGAATCAGGTTTTAGCGAACTTGAAGAAATTGGATATGAAAAATATATTCCAACTATGCTTAACAATGACATTGAACGCAAAATCTTTAAAGTTGAATTAGATATTGGTGAACTTATAGTCAAGGATAATGTTATTATTATCGAAAGACATTATACTATTGACAAATCTACCTCAAAAGGTGAAAAATTCCAAAAAGTATTTGGTAAAAATTTAGTAACAGGATTCAATACTTATGTTCAAGCTAAAACAAAATCTGTAACCGAAAATAATTATAGTAGAACTTGTGAATTGATTAAAAGTTCCTTTGAAAAATTTAACAAGCAAGGCAAAATGGTCGGAATTTGTCTTAATTCTAAATATCTCGATTTGTGTATTGAAAAGCTACAATATATTCTTGAGCTAAAGATTAAAAAGGCCAAAGAAAAAGCCCAACTCCGTGAAGAGCGCAAGCGAATGAAAGAGCAAGAGAAGTTGTTGGAAGATATCGCCAAAGAAGAAAAACGGCTTGAAGAAGAAAGCAAATCTATGGACATCGCTTTCGCCAAAGCACTAACAGAAGAAGAGCGACAAGAAATTAAAACTAAAATGGCTAAGATTGATAGACGCATGGAAGATTTAAAATACCGTCGTGAGCATAATAACGCTGGTTGGTTATATGTGATTAGTTCTCCAAGTTTGCCAGACATGTGCAAAATTGGTTGTACACGCCGTCTTAATCCCACAATCCGTGTAAAGGAGCTTAGTTCGAGTTCTCTACCTTATGCGTTCAGAACACATGGTTTTGTGTTTAGTGATAATTGTTTTGAACTTGAAACACAAATGCACCATTATTTTGATGACAAGCGTGTAGTTTCTGATAGAGAGTTCTTTTACATCACGCCGCAACAGGCGATTGATGTATTGAAGAATAAATTTAATCAAGAGATTCATTTTGAAGAAGAAAATATGGAGGATACTGTATGATTGACAATGTTAATCACCCGTCTCATTACTGCCAAGGTGGCGTTGAGTGCATTGATGCCCTAAAGGCCGCAACAGTTGGCAAAACTGGAATTGAAGCCGTATGCGTGGCCAATGTGATTAAATATCTTTGGCGCTATGAAGAAAAAAACGGTCTAGAAGATGTAAATAAAGCGCAATGGTATATTAACCGTTTAATTCAAGAACTTAGCGAAGCAGAATCAAACAAATATCCTGTATACAATGGCGTTGAACCAGAAGGATGCTACGACTGTGCTTTCTGTGAAGACGACGAAGATAAAATGCCTTGTAAAGATTGCAAGGGTACAGCTATTTTTGGAACAGAAGAATATAAGAATCGCCCATATTATTTCCAATGGCCTAAAGATGAAAAATAATACTTGACAAGTTGGTTAAACTGTGTTATATTATCCGTGGAGGAACCAATATGGCACAGTTTAACAATAAAAAAATCAATAGATATCTTGACATGGCTAAAGAAGCCAGTAAACAATCTGACTTTACTAAACATCATTTAGGCGCAGTTGCTATTTATCGGGGCAGCTTGCTTGCTACGGGGTATAATTCTTGTAAGACTTCGCCAGTGCAAAAAAAATATAATAAACTAAGAAATTATTGTATTGAAGCCTCTTTTCAACATACTAATTCTGTTCATGCAGAGTGCGCTTGTTTAAGTAAAATTCGATATCTTGACATTGATTTTAGCAAAGTCAAGTTATATATTTATCGTGAGCATAAGGATGGTATTAAAGCATTGGCTAGGCCATGCCCAGCCTGTCAGAAGATGATTAAGGATATGGGGATTAAAGAAGTCTGGTTTACAACAGAAAATGGTTTTGGATATGAATATATGGAGGATTAAGTATGGGACTTGATATCATAATTTATGAAAAAGAACCTGTTATTTGTTCGCATTGCAAAACAATAGTTGGTTATAATACCGTAGATGAAGTTACCAGTGGCGGAAAAGACTGGTATGACTTTTTAGAAAATATTAAGTATTATATTCCATATGAAAAATGGAACAAGAATAAACACGAAGCTAGTTGGTATGGCCAAGACATGATTCTTACTTTTGAACAAGCCACTGATATGGTAAAATTTGCAAAACAACATAAAGTATATAATTATTATGGAATTGAACAATTAGTTATAGATTCTAAGATAGAAGGATATTCAATCGTAATTAATGCAGATTGGTGATAAGATGAAACAACTTGAATGGATTGATAATACTGATAGTTGGCTTTGCCCGATATGTAGAACGGAAGTATGGAGTCCGGCGGCATATAATTATCATTGCCCCGAGTGTGGATTTATTGCTGACAGAGATAAAAATAAAATTTCTATTTTTCAGGAGGAGAAAAGATGAGTAATAAAACAGAATTTATTGAAAATATGAATAAAGAAGATTTTGAGAGAGGCTTAATTAAATTTAATATCCCGGACAAAGATAGACCCAGTAGCCTCAACGGAGAAGGAGTCTGGGGATGGGTAACTCAAGAAGATAAAGAAAAACATGATGACAATACGTATAAAGGCAAAATTACCGCAATCCTTGTTAACCATCCTTTAAACTATTATGGGATTCTGAGATGGGGCGACGAAGTAGTATTGCAGTGCCATGGAGATAGCAGACCTACTCTTGCTCCTGATTGGGTAAAAGAAAATCTCTGAGGTGGAAGAAATGGACCAATATATTAAACTGGAAGATGCGATTGCGATAATTGAAGCAAAACAAAAGGAACTTTGCCCCGTTGGACGATATGGTAAGGGTTATGTTTATGGCTCGGATAGAGAAAAGTATGACGTTTGGGATGAGATTATTGACGCTTTAGAAAATGTGTCAGCCCACAGTGTGGCCACGGTGGTGCATGGGAAATGGGAGCGTGTTGCAAATCCGAATTGGCCCGCTCATATTCATGACAAATGCAGTATTTGTGGTTGGTGGAACACTCGGAATGCGCTTTGCTATGATGGCAGAAAAGGACATGACTTGAATTACTGCCCAAACTGCGGAGCCAAGATGGATGGAGGCACTGATTATGCGGTTGATTGATGCTGATTGGGTGGTTGGACATCTTAAACCTTATGAACCATCCGATGAGGAATGGAGAGTGACTGGTGGTACGGCTTTGCGACTTATCTATAACGCTGTTAATAACGCCCCCGCCGTGGATGCCGTACCGGTGGTGCGGTGCAAGGACTGTGTGCATTGGAATGATGACCCCGATACTTATGGCGCAGATGACGGCCCGAAAGGCAAATGTATGAAATCATTTGAAACGATGTGTGGTGATGACTTTTGTAGCTACGGCGAAAGAAAGGATGAATCCAATGAATCTTGAATGGAGTGTATATTATTATGATATAAATAGCAGCCAACTTAAAACTTTCAATATTTTTAATCATCGAGGATTTAAAAATGCCATTGAAGAAATTTTTAAAAAGTATTATTCAATGGAAGAATTTAAAAAGGCCGTTAAATCTGAATTGATGTATTATTTTTGGTCAAAAGCTGAATGGGAGCTTATTATTTCTGATTGGTTTGGCAAACAAGTAGAGAAGAAAATTGATGTTTATGACCAAGTAATGTTGAACTGGGATAGATTTATTGAATGGCTTTATCACGAATTGTATTATAAGTTTAGTTATAAAGAGGACTGAGAAATCAGCCCTCTTTTATTTGTCTTAATTCTTCTGCCGTTGCAAAAATTTCCGGCTCATATTTAATAGTTTTATCAATCATTTGTTCGTGAATTATTTTAGGAATAATGCCAAAACGTTTGCTTTTCAATAGACGATTGACTTGAGCATTATTAAATTTAGGGGCAAAAGAGTTTACAACTCTTTTTAGTTCACTTGGTCTCGAAATAATAAAAGTTCTTGCATAATGGTCAAATCCAAATTCTTTAACTTTCTTATTAATCGCCGTATAATATTGTTTAACTATAAATTCGCCTCTTTTATAGATATCTTGCGCTGATTGCATTTCATAAAAATCCATAAAATCAATTTTAACTTGTTCTAATTCCGCTTTCTGTTCTTCAGTGGCTAAAATAGGTTGAGAAAAAATCGTATTGCCGTTTTTCAAAAGAATTTTTTGAAAGATATAAGATTCAGTATAATCAATTAAGCCTCGTGAACGTAAACGTTCCAATGCTTTTTTTAAAACATACTTGTCGTGTCTATCAGCAATATTAAACCATTCTGATTCTATTTTATCAATGTCAAAAATATTACTATTTTGTGGTAGCTCTAATTTTAATTTTTCCAAACAGTTCCGGTATTCAGAGTAATGCTTGTTTATCATAGCTATGCCTTTGCGTAAATTTGTATAAGTATAACTTTCTGTAATGGGGCCTTCGGCTATGAAATTAAGTAATGTGGCTTCTACAAAATTACTATAGTTTTTCTCGGCCTTAATCATTTCTGTTTGTTCTGGCGTATATTCAGATTTAATGATATATTTACCTCTTGAAATTTTTTGTATATCATATAATTCTTGCCATCTCTCCATTTGATATTTTCTAACGTTTCCAGACCGCGATTCTTTTTCATTAAAAAATTGACATAATTGTTGGTAAGTTAATTCTTTGTTTAGTTCCATAATTTCTCCTTTATTTTTTTGCGTCAGTTGTCAGTGAAAATTCATATCCCACGATAACCGTTCCACGGTTTCGTGCAATAAAAAAATTGCGTCAGCCAGTTTGTATAATATATATTCTCTATTATAAAAAATCACTGACGCAATTTTATAGAGCAATAAAATTTAAATTGGCCAACTCTCCAGCATAGTAATTATATCATAAATTTGTCAAGATGTCAATAGTAAATATATTGATATAAATAAAAATATAAATGATTAAAATGGGGGAGAATGGTTAGAAAGTGTTGGGTAGATGGATAGATGATTGGATAGATTGAAGCTGGAATGAGCTAGGCGGTTGTGGTGTGTTCGTGCTACCGACCCTTTTTCTTTAATCAGTTAAAGTGTCATCCATTACCCACCCCGGCGGTGGGTTTACATAAGTCAACGCCGATAACATCAGTTATCATCGGGGGTATACCCCTAGGGGGTATTTTTGGAAGAAAATCCCAAGTTTGACTTCAACTCACTACTGCGCTAAAGTGCTATCCACTTTTCCACATAGTTTTCCACATGTACACGCGTTAGGCGGAACATATGGATTGCACAACAACAACATTGTATATATCCCCTATACACAGTTACACACGGTCAACCATTCCCAGTTTGCACAACTTTCATTCCCTCCCATCAATCCATCTCATCTTCTCTTTTCCTATCTAATCCCCTTCATCATCCTATATAATCTTTAAAACTACTTTCTTTCTCTATCTTATATCATATCTATTATTATATTACATTGTTTATCATATTACCTCTATCTATCTTATCTATTCAATTCAATCTTTATTATTATATCTCATTATCATTATATTCTTATATAATCTTTAATACTATATCATATTACCCTATCTCTTTCTATCTGATTTACTATATAACATCTATTTCATACCAATATAATACATAGCACTATGCTATATGATTATAATTATTCTATCTTATAGGCCACATTATAAAATTCTATATTCTACATTCTATAATCTAATATTAAAAATCACATTATATTATTTTAAAAACTATCTAATGCAATCTCAATTCTATATTCAGTATCTTAAAAACTATATTCATATTTTTTGAATATTCAATCTTTTTTAATTTTAAAAACCTAGCAATATCAATACTTTTCAAATTTATCTATGAATAAAGTTTGTATAACCAATGTATATTGGCCTTTTTCATAACTCCATAAAATGGGAAATCGTCTGTACTGGGTTTTCAGGCCGTGAGAGTGTAATTATATAGGCCAGCCCAAAAACGCCATGAAGGGCCTTAAAAAGCCGTTTAAACCGTGTTTACCTGACGTGTACGATTATAGTTATAATGTCTATCTATCACGAACAAAAATAGAATTATAATATATATATATGGTATAAAATATTATACAAAAAGACATAGTAAACCTTGTGCAATTTACCTATATACAGAAGGCCGGAAAAGTGCTATTGTATAGGCACAGTAAAAAACAGGAGACATAAAAATGAAAATGAATTGTAAAATTATTAATGCACACTGCGCAATTGTATAAAGGAGTGTAAAAAATGATTCTCAAAAAAGACCTTGAAATTATTATGTCAACCCCTGAAATTTGGCAGGCTCTGCATGACTTGGAAAAATTATATAGTCAGCGATATGATGGAGAGGAGGAGAACAAAAAATATAGATATTATTGTAAACTTTTCCGGGAAATGGTAGAGGATGAAAAAGGGGAAGTTATTCCATTTTAATAAACTGTACAAAAACTACAGCAAAATTTTATGCAATATGCCTATTGAAAAAGCCTTTGAGATTTGATAACATACAATCACCGGAAGGAACAAAACAATATTTTATGGAGGTTAATATTATGAAATTCAAGACTACTACTAAAGCTCTTCGCGAGGGTGCAAGTAATCTTCGCTGCGCTGATTATTGCAGTCTTCAAAGACTATTACAAAATCATAGCCCCATTGCTTATACTTGCGGCGTTTACGGTTGGAATTATGATGTATATGAGGTTTACGGCTTGACCATTTGCACGGGCTACCGTGGTATGCCGGGAAAACGGCTTGAGAGTATCGCAGAGGCTGAAGCAGAAGCCCAAAAAATTTGGAGTTGGGAAAACAAAGAAATGACTTACGAGGAAAAGCGAAAAGCGGTTGAAACTCTTTTACATGAGTTTTGCAAGGTGAACGGAGGTTATTAAAACAAAAAAAGAAAAGAGGCCTCCAGGCCTCTTTTCTTTTTGCCTATTCCCTATAAAAATCAATCAGAAACGGGCCTACAATCGCTTTTATATCGTTTGCCGTATGTTTTTCCGTCTAATGCTGGAAGAGCTGTAAAGGGCCTTAAAATGCGTTACAGAGGTATTGCCAAAATAGGCGGTTATTTTGTTGTTTTTGCAATAGTGAAGATAACTAAAAATTTTTCAAACTTTTGTTGAAAATGACTATTGCAAAATGGGTGTGTATCTGGCAACATATAGACCAGGAAACCGGGTTAAAAGTTTAAAGGAGTGCAGAAATTTCTGGCGTGCATTTATCATCTGTCCACATTAGTAGAAATATTGCAAAATTTTATTGTTCTGGTTTTTATCAGTACAAACGGGGGAAATCAGTATAATGGATATTTTTCCCAATATAAATAAAGCAAAACGTTATTTCTAAAAAGGATGGGCCATTTCGGCCCCTTCTTTTTGTATCCAGACTTCATTGCACTAAACCGCTAAAGCGTTAATCTGCCCATGCACAAACTGCACAATTTACCCGCCCTAAATTTGTACAATATTCCGGCTTGCTTTTTCTTGTCTCCAGCGTTATAATAAACTTGTAAATTAAATAAGCACCCTAAAGGTAGCTCCGAGAAAGCCAAAAGCGAGGGGAGGGGAAGGTTGCTTAAAAACTTTAGTGATGTAAAGTGTTAAAGTAAAACGCCCTTCCCGGCCTTATCTGGTGGCGCTGGCTGTCTGCACGTCTGCAAGCTATCCAATGCCTATAAATTTCTAGCGTAAACGACCACAGAATCCGTTTTTTATGTGGGGTAGTGTAGTTATATCCCCAGATAGAAAAGCCGTCAGAGCGCCTTAAAATACCAGTTGTTTCAATAGCTCAAAAATGGAAAATTTTAGTTAGTTAAAATAGCTAAAAATTTTTGAAAAAGTTGTGCAAAATAACTATTTACATATGGCTTAGAATCTGGTATTCTATAGTTGTTCCGAGGAGCAAAAACATTTTAGGAGGCAAAACATGAACATCAAAAAGTGGGAATTGATTTTAAAATTCCGAAACGGCCACGAGGTAAAAACCCCAACCACATTAAAAACAGGCATTCGATTGGCGTATGAACTGAGGAAGGAGGATGTCACTTGTAAAATGAAAACTATTGACAACTGATTAAAATTCTGATAGAATACCAGGTGAGGGGGTAGAAATGCCCTCTTGCCTGGTTTATTTTTTGGGCCAGGATAGAGTTTAATACGGTAAAGCGATAAAGTGTCCTTTAGTTAAGTAAAGTGTAACACTTTAGTGTACTGAAGCGTCTTTAGCACTTTAGCGCAGTAGTGTATCAGTGTATTAACACTTTAATGAGCTAAAGTTTAGTGCTTTAGTGTGTGAAAGCGTGTTTATGGAAATTTGAAAATTTCCCCACCTATACGCACCTTAGGCGATTTTTAAATTTTCCCCAGCTATATAGTATATATGTATATATGGATGTATAGGTATATGTATGTATATATAGATATGTGAATGTATGAATGTTGTGTAGTGTATTAAGAATAATAAAGGTCTGATATGGTTAAAAATAGAAGAAGATAAATCAATGAGCAAAACAAAAGATAAAAATAAACGGTAAGATTTATCGATTCATCGGCAAGAAAATCAAGAAAAATTGATGAAAATCATGTGAATTTTTCCGGTGATTGGCGAAAAACTTTTTCGACAATTAATTTTTTGTTCGGTTGGAATTTTTCTTGTGTCAATTTAGCAAATTTTGTTCTGCTAATTTTCTAAATTTTTTACGCTTGTCAAAATTTCAAAAAAATTTTTTAAAAATCTGCACACAAGTCTTGACAACTGCGCGTTAATTTTGGTAGAATCAATGTGCGGATGTCAACGAAATTTGGTTCGACTAGTTTTTTTGGTAGTTTTTCTTCTTATATAATTTGGCCGAGAAAAATACCAATAAAAATTTTTTGATTTATTTGAAAAAATCTCTTGACATTTGTTTCGTTTTATGGTATAATTATAGTGAGATTAAGCCATAAGCAAACCGTTATTCATATACAAATGAATCACAAAATTCAAATCGAAAAATCTTTACATAAAACGAATTGAAAAATTCATATCCAAAAGTCTACTTGGAAAATTTAAAATGAAAAATTTATTTTGAAAAAGGGGCTGGAAAATTTGAAACGGAAAATCCAAAACCGAAAATTGGAAGCGGTATTTGGAGCGGGAATTTTGATTTATGGAATTTATATTTGGAAATTTGTTCCTGAAAATCAAAACCAAAAAGTTGAATCCAGAATTGAACCACAAAATTCAATTTCAGAAAGTTTTGATTGGTTTTTTGAATCTGATGAAAAGGTCAGAACGATGTTTCAGATTGAAAAAACGAATTATAAAATCGAAAAGCAAAATCTTGAAGTTGAAAAATGGTATCCATTTTTTGAAATCAGTAATAATGATAGGTATGTTATTCAATGTATTGTGGCCGGAGAAGCTGGGTACGAACCTATAGAAGGTAAAATGGCTGTTGCGCAATGCTTATTGAATAGTATGAAGAAAGAAAATTGTAATGCAAAGCAAGCAAGAAAAATTTATCAATATTCTGGGTGGAAAACAAATCTAAATACTGAAAGCCCTGAAATGTGGGCTGAAGTAAAAGAAGCTGTAGATAGAGTTTTTGATAACGGCGAATTTGTTTCAGAAAATCCAATTTTATTTTTCTATGCGCCAAAGTATTCCAATGGGAAATTTCATCGAACTTTGCCTCATGACCAAATTATCGGTGGGCATAGTTTCCATTATCTTGAAGAAGATGTAAATGCAGATTGGTTTAAGGAGTTGAAGAAATGAGTTTGATTTTATGGTATGGAATTGCGGCTTTAGTTGGCATAATTTCACTTTGGAGCCTTTTCTATGCATGGATTTCGTTGCAGGGATGTTATTTTTGGAATGCTTTGTTTAGTTCAATTTTGAATGCAATATCTGCTATTTTATTTTTTAAAATGATTTCTTGAAATAAATAGGAGAAATTTAAAATGTTAAATACAATTTTTGGTCTAGGCACTCTTTTTTGTGTGATTATTCTACTTGATGAAATGATAGCAAAATTTTGTTCAGGAAATTTACTTCATGGATTTGGATATTTGGTGTTAGCTGCTTATGGTGTGTTTTTATTTATCTGCATAATGCGGGAGTAAAAAAATGAAAGAAAAAATTTTTGTTGCTTTATATGCATCCGCCTTATCATTTATATTGTCTACTGCATTTTATAGTTTGTGTCAATCAATTACAAATCTTTGTTGTGGAAACATCATTATTAGCCTAGTTTGGTTAATTTCAGCCGTATTTTTTGGAGTGTTGGGCTGGGAAATGACTGATATTTAAGGAGTGTAAAAATGGGAACTAAAATGGATGGCAAGGCTTTGGCTGATAAAATCTGTATCGACTTAAAGCAACGATGTGAAAAATTAAAAAGTAAGAACCTAATTCCAACTATTGATATTTATACAACCGACGATGACCCTATCGCCAATATGTATTTGCGTAGTAAACTAAACCGTTGCCAAGAAATTGGAATTGAAACTGTGGTAAAAAATTGTAATGAATACGATACTTTGGGCATTATTAGAAGTATAGCAAATTCTATAAATCCTGCGATTGTTGAAGAGCCGGTTCCTTCTACTATTGATAAACAAACACTCTGTGAAATTCTGGTATCTCATAGAGACCTAGACGGTTGGACTATGTGGAACAGAGCAAAATTATATTCTAATACAAAGCCGAATTTTTATCCATGTACGCCTAAAGGAATTATGCGGCTGCTAAAAGAATACAATGTAGAATTTGAAGGTAAAAATGCTCTTGTAATTGGTCGCAGCGATATTGTTGGTCATCCTATTGCATGGATGTTAAGCCAGCAGGGTTGCACTGTTACAATGGCCCATAGCAAAACAAATGAATCCGACCTTACCAATTACGCTATTAGTGCAGATATTATTGTTTCTGCTGTTGGTAAGCCAAACATTATTGATTTTAATGAATTTAATGACGAATGTTTTAGAATGGGAGAAAAAATACTTTCTGATAAAGTGATTGTTGATGTTGGTATGAATTTTCAAGACGGGATTCTAGTAGGCGATTTTACTGAAGATTTTAAGTCCAAAACGGCTCTATGGAATTCTGTTCGAGGATGTATTGGCCCAATGACAACAATTTCACTTTGTGAAAATGTATTAGAATTTTATGAAAGAGAGGTTGAAGGTTAAATGGCTTTGACGTATGAACCGTTTGACACTATTACAGTTAGCAAAGTAAATGAAAAACTGGGGGGGCGTAGAAAAACTTAATCAGGAATTTAATGGGTATCTACCGTTAAATGGCGGAACTTTGACGGGAGATTTAAATTTAAATGCTAATTCTTTGTATTTAAATACGGATGGATACCAAATAAACTCGTTCTCTGGCCGTTTGCAAATTAAACAGGCTACAGATTTAACGCCAAATAGCGTAGCTATCGCAGAATATAATAATAATGAAAATAAACAACTGCATTTTGTTGTAAATGACAGTTCAGATGGTAGTCATAATACACAAGTCGTATTAAAAAAGAATGTGCTACAACTATATAATAACACTATCAGTAACGGTTCAACAACTACAGGCTATGTAAATATAAAAGGTGTTGCTGATGGAATAGACACCCATGATGCTGTTAATTTGGGACAGTTGAATAATGCTATTCCTATTGGTAGACTGTATAGTGTAATATTTAGGAGTGCCCAACAGACTACAACTTCAATCACTAACGGCCTTTATATGATGGTTATAAACGCTATATTCGGAGATACTGTGCTAGTATATGATGAACATGGGAATGATGTAACCAATACGGTAAAAGAAAGAAGTGTAATGGCACCTATTAGAGCCATTGCTCCGGGTTTTGGCAGCCTATCTTGTCAGACCCATATTGAGGAAACCTCGGACGGAAAACTTCAGTTGGATGTAACTTGTATTTTGACTGAAAACCCTGGCAGTCAGGGTTTTGTCGGTAGTACTATATGGATTGGCTACCTTTAACTCATTGCATTTCGCACGAAATAGTATCAAGATTTTAAAAAGGTAATTATTTAGAAAAAGTCCTCAAAACCCCCTTGACAACTACCTCGCCTTCTGCTATACTAAACTCATGGAGGCGAGGTAAATGAAAACCAATTATTCTATTGAATTAGAAACTGATGAAAACAATAAGCCTTTATGGTGTAATGTAAATTACGTTCTTCGATATTATTGTGAAGGTATGACAATAGAACAAGCGATTTCATCTGCAATTTTAGATTATGAAAAACTTGACACAGTAAAAGATGGAACATATAATAAAGCTGTGTTTTGGCCTGATAAGCTGGTTGAAATGATTAACAAGCAAATAGCTCATCGTTATAAAGTCAGCGCCACTAAGCATTATTTTGATAAATGTAGAATTTTACATTTGCCTAAGAATTGCTATAAAGCCATGATGTACGGCGAAATTATTGAAGTAGAAGTTAGAAATGGCGCTGTTGTAAAAATTGTTACCCGATTACCAAATCGTATGTATATGACTGAAGATATTTGCGCAGCGATTTTGCTTCATTCTGAAGGTTTTTATGACGCTAAAGTCAAGACTGTGTGGACAAACCAAGCAGATGACAACCATAGCACAATTAATATTTCAAATTATATAAAAAGTTGAAAATAATGCTTGACAAGAAAAATAAGTTGTGATATACTTATTACAGTAAAACAAAGGAGCGATTGAAATGGCCCGAAAAGAATTGAAATACACTTACTCCAGTGTTAAATCACCCTGCAAGGGATGTTGTGATAGGTATGTTGGATGTCATGGGTCGTGTGATGGATATAAGGCTTATCACGATGAGCTTAATAGAATCCGGGCCAAGGAGATTGAGTTTAAAAGACTGGACAATATATGTAATTCAATTCTAAGCAAGACCACGATTTCAAAAGATTTTATTGGGCTTTATTAAAAAGTGCTTGACAAGCAAAAGAATCTGTGGTATAATTAAATTAAGGTTGGCGGTTATCCTTTAAAACCGCTTTATATGGTGGTCACGCCAATAAGGTATCGGCACCGTCCTTATAAGACGGAGATAGGTAGGTTCAAATCCTCCGGCCACTTCCAGAAAGAAAATAAAAAATCTTTCAAAAAAATGCTTGACAAAGCAAACAAGATGTGATAAACTTAAATCACAAAACAAGAAAGGAAGATTTAAATGAACAACATCGAGAAGAAGAGAGCACAGCTAAAGGATACAGCTTTTAAGCTGGTTTACAAGCATCCTTACAGTATGGTGCGAACCAAGATTGACCGAATTGGTCGACAGATTCGAGAGCTGGATAATAAGTTTAGTAAGACTACTGAATCTGATAAGTAAGGTAATATCAACGTAAGTTGTTATTATACCAGTGTGTGATAAGTAGAGAATACCCCTTCTCAGGCCAAATCAACTAGTGGGCAAACAACAACTGAGGCTAAGGAGTAAGTCATTATTCCCGGTGACGCTTATTGCACACATCGCAGATTTTGAATAATAATAGCTAACGGCAGTTGTGATTATATCAAGACGGGTCGGGATTAGCAAAGAAAGGCTAGTAGGTAGTACAGCGGTAGGTAAGAAATCCGCAAGTCGAAATGAGTCGGGAAAACCGAATGATACGGCTTAGTTCCTTTTAGAGATAATCGACTTTAAAAGGTAGGAAAGAGATTTGAGGTAAAAAGGTAACAACTTTTAACTGCTTTCCGTAATTCACCATGAAACCGGGTCATAGCTACCATATTATTATTCAAAACAACCTCAAGCTACTCATGCAAGAGGCATCCCGCCTCCCTCCCAAATAAATAAAGAGGATGAACAACAACGAGCGTGGCCACTACGATAGTGTGGCAGATATGTACGGTTGGTGAAACATTGGTATCCCGCTTAGGCATTACCTAAGAGTTTGGAGGTTCGAGTCCTCTACCGTATAAAAAGTGTACTTGTTCGACTGATTGTCAGATAACCGGGCAATCTATAATGCGCCTTCATTGGGGTTCTCGCAGTAGGTAGATAAGAGAATAACAAGAGTACATTAACGATTAGCTATCGTTAGGCATTAGGCTTACAGTGCATAAGGTGTAAGAAGAAAGCATTATAAGGACAGGGACAAACAAACTTGAATGGCTGGTGTAAGTATAAATCCCCAGCTACCAATAGGGGCAGAGAGCAAATGACCGCCAGCCCCAGTGTCAAGTAGCTTTAAGTTCTCAAAGTAAGAAAGTCATATGTACAGTGGCGAGTATGAAACAGGAATTGCGAAAACGACAGGCCAAGAGAGGCGGGATGTGTGGTTGGGGTATCCTTAACCCCATTATATGAGGGTCGGAAGTCCAGGGTGGTGAAACTCCACCGTAGTGAGTGCAAATCTCACAGGCCCTCTCCATAAGCCTTGTTGGTTATGCTTACGTTTGTATGGTTAGTTCATCACTCAACTGTTATCTCTGTAAGAAACACAGCCGGGTATACACGGTGTTCTGCGGACGCAAGGCAAATATGTAAGAATGGGGTAATAGCAAGCCCGTCTGAAAGAATCAGAAAACGAAGGTTGGAGTCCTTCTTCTTGCACAAACCCGCTTATTGGGATTCTCAGCAATCGTAAGTGCTTTAAGCCGCTAAGTCATTGACCCACAATGATGAAATGAGAATTAGGGTTGCGTGGGGTCAGGAGTACGCTGAAAGTAAGATAATATATGCTCTTGGCAAATCTACCGTTATAAATAGTAGTTGACAGATGCCAACACGGCAGCGAAGCCCTGCCAACGGCTAGAGAGGGTACTGATAGGTGAATAGCCTAGTCCTATCAACAATTTAATAGGCAATATCTATAAAAGCGCCCTAAGAATTAGGAATACTAAATGATATTGCTAATAACAAACCGTGGAGAAACATAAAATAAATTATGGGTGGAAGGGCGAAAGGTCTCGAAGGCCAAGAGTGTGTAGGTTTGTTAATCTTTAGAGAGGAGATGATTTCAATGCAGTATCAGGATTTTGAAGAAATGCTTTATGGTACTAATTATGATGTACATTCTACTAAGTAAGGGCATTAGCCCTATATATGGGCCAAGTAAGTAAATCTTATGAGGCCCCACCTCCTCCCTCCTGAATCTGGATAAAAAAGAAGTATAATCCTCATACTCACTACCTGTAATGGGTTGGATGAATAAAGGTGAGACTATATCCCCCTGTGGAGGAATGAATACTCTCAGCTCTCAAAAAGCTGTGCCTGAAAAGGATTGCGCTGTCGAAAGCGTCAGGGGGACCATAAAAGATATGGGTAGCGTTAGAGTAATTAACTAACGAGACAATAATGCCCTTTCATTAAGCCATATCTTTAATAAATTCTAAAGGGAGAATAAAAATGAAATTCCAAAAGAAGCAAGAAAATATTGTTGGAACACGTCAAGGCATATATGATGTGTTGTATGAATGTAACTTTAAGTCAAATGACGGACATAGAATGTTCCATGTTAAATGTTCAGAATGCGGTTGGGAAACTGATATGCAAATGCATAAAATAAAACATGTTACAATTTGCCGTCACGTTGGGTTAGGTGGAAATTATCTTATATCGTATCCCTGGAAAAATAAAAGAATTGGGCGCATCTTTAGGGGCATGAAGAAAAGATGTTACAACCCAAAAGAAAAATCTTATAAATGGTATGGTGCTAAAAGTATTAAAATTTATAATGAGTGGTTAAACGAGCCTTTGTCTTTTGAGAATTGGGCGTTATCTCACGGTTATCGAGATGATTTAACTATTGATAGAATAGATTCTAATAAAGATTATTACCCTGAGAATTGTCGGTGGATTGCGATGGAAGAGAATACTCAAAGAGCTGGAGCGGTAAATTGGTTAGAAGTTAATGGGCAACTATTAACAGGCAGAGAGTGGGCTGTAAAATTAGGCTTGGGTTTACAAACTATCAATTATTATTTAAGAAGATTTCCCGTTGATAAAGTAAAAGAATTGATTATTGCAATATTAAATAATCCTCTTCCGATTCAAAATCATGAAAGGAAATCTCATCAAACTTGGTTTGATATTTATAATATTAAAGTATAAGGCTTCTAGAGGGTTGAGCCTATCAGCCCTATTCCAGACACACTATTGATTTTCAATAATGGGGTATATATTTGAGGATATATACTTATCAATAGTGTGTAACTAAAAGACCAACACAATTTCATAAAACAACTTCCTTTCTATACCTCCTAATTTTACCTCCTTCTGTTTTTGCTTGCCCTTTCGAGTGTTGGCTTTCAATAAATTCCCGAATTTGTTAATAACGAGTTCGGGAATTTATTTTCTAAAAATTTAATTTTTGTATTGACAGAACAGAAGGATTATAGTATACTTAAATCAAAGTTAAGGAGGTAATAAATATGATTAACGCTTATGTGAATTATATGAAATCTGAGAAGATGTCTGAGAATACTATGCGTAGTTATACTAATCATATCAATCAGATGCTCAAAACGGTAAATAAGCCTGAGTCTGATATTACCTATCTTGACCTGGTAAACTGGAAAGCCGAAATTTCTAATCTGGCTAGTGCTACAGTGGCTAACAAAGTGGCCGCTATTAAAAGTTATTTTGGTTTTCTTACGAATGCTAAGATTATCAATGATGACCCTAGCATGAATCTTAGCCGTCCTACAAATATTAAAAATAAAGAAAAGCCCTATGTAAGTGAGGACGATGCAAAGCAACTTGTTAAGTTTGCTAGAACGTCTAGAGATAAGGCCATGTTTAAATTCTTGCTTTCTACTGGTGTTCGTTTTTGTGAGATGGCAAATATTACTATCGAGCAATATAAACAGGCTATGGAATCTGACAGAACTATCGAGCTGTCTGTAATTAAAGGCGATAAGGGCGGCAAAATTTTTATCAATGACTCTACCGCTGAAGCTATCAATCTATATCTCCGTATGAGAGACGATGAATGTCCTTATTTGTTTGCTTCTGAAAGAGCGCATAAATTAAGTGACAATTCTGTATCTCATACTATTAAGGTTACGGCTAGACGAGCCGGTTTACCTTATTGGAACGACCTGAGTTGCCATGGCCTTAGAGCCGCTTGTGCTACCATCATGAATGATAAAAATGTGCCTGTTGGTATTATTAGTAAGGTCTTACGTCATAGTTCTTTAAGTGTAACCACAAGATATATTAAGTCTAGCCAGAATAATATCAATAATGCTACGGCATTGATGGAGTTTTAAAAATGAAAGAAAAAATTATGCAAGTGATTTATGATTATTTTGATTGGATAGGCTGTGCTAATTGCCGATTTTACGAAAAAAAGTTCAGCGAAAATGATGATATTTGTGACGGTTGTACGGATGCATTTCTAAATTGGGCTATTAGTAAAGATGTTGCGGAATCTTTTGCTAATAAAATTATGAAAATTATTAAGGAGGAAAATTATGAGTAACAAAGCAAAGAAGTGGCAAGAAGGAGAATATATTATTCGTGTGACGGGTAATCATATCACGGCCGTTAAGCTCATTCAAGAACAAAAGAATTTTATGAATACTACTCTTGACGTAACAAAAGCGTATAAGGGCGTTGCCGCTTGTGACCCCCAAGATGAATTTGATTTGGGTGAAGGAGTTAAGACGGCTATGAACCGTTTAAATCTGTTGCTAAATGATAAGTTTAATAATGAAATTAAGGTTGGCGATACTGTAAAAATCATCAATTTTGGAAAGTTTTATACTACTTATTGTGTTTGGGTTAACAAGTATGTGACTTCCGGTTATGATAAGTGTAGATACGCTTTTAAGCAGACTCCTAACAATAATATTGGTAAGGTCCTATATATGGCAAAGCATGGAGTACAGGATACGATGCTTGCTTTTATCGAAGTTAAGACCGCTGAAGGTCGTACTGACCCTTGTTATCTTATCAGTGTAGAGGGGCTAAAGAAGCTATGAAACAAACTTGGAATGGCTGGAACTATCCAAAAATGCTGCCTGAAATTATTGAGGCCATTGAAACACATTTTTGTGATGAAAAAGACGTGATTGTTGACTGCATGTTATATCTTAGAAATGCAACTGCCAGAGTTGAAGATGTGAATACAGTCAATAAATGGTTTGATGATAATAACCTGTGCCGCATTTGCGGTTGTGAGCTTGAAACTATGACTACAAAAGAGCCGCATTACGAAATTGGCCCTGATGTGTATGAAAATCTGGTTAATTATTATTGTCCTAATTGCACTGGGCTTCTTGATGAACGGAGGTAATTAAATTGGATAAAAGAACTAAAGCAAGACTAGAACGTGAGAAGCTAAACGAAATGATTAAATCTAGCCCAAAACTAAAGGCTTTTCTTGACGCAGCCACAGACGAAACCGGAAATCAAGACCTTAAAGATTTGATTCAACCTGTTCTTATAGACGCATTTGACAAGATTCGTCTACAAGGAATCAACATCGGTTGGCACGCTCACGCTATGCAATGTAAGAAGAAGATTGAATCTTGCGATACACTGGAACAAGCTATTGAGCTTATGTCTAAAGAAGTCCAAGAAACCGCCAATAAACTAGGAATTAAGGTGGAAGAGAATGGCGGAGATAATGAATAAAGTGGCGATAAGATAAGATAAGTTATAATTATAAATAATGTGTAAACAATTAAGTTTGTCTACTGTTATGGGGCTGAAGATTATGAGAAAAAGGGAATACGTCGTTGGAAACAGGTATGGAAGATTGACTGTCATCGAAGATGCCGAACCCTATATATGGCGAGGGAAGAAAAATCGCATGGAAAAATGTTTGTGTGATTGTGGTAATATTATCTTTTGTCAGTTGTCTGCATTAAAATGTGGCCTTACAAAATCTTGTGGTTGTTACGGACGAGAAGTAGCATCAAAAATAACCGCAAAAACAAATAAATATGATTTTTATGACGTTTATGCCGTTGGTCATTGTAGTAATTGTGATGATGTATTCTATGTAGACATAGAAGATTATGAAAAGATAAAAGACTACTGCTGGTTAAAACATAAAACAAATGGTTATATTGTCTCTAACACATATAAGATAAATGGCAAAAAGAAAGAGATAAAACTTCACCGCCTTATAATGGATGCAAAAGACGGAGATATTATAGACCATATTGACGGACAGAAAACAAATAACAGAAAGAGTAATTTGAGATTTTGCAACGTTTATCAAAACGGTATGAACAGAACCAACAAGACAAAAAATATAAGTGGACACAAAGGAGTTTATTATATTAAACAAGACAATAGTTGGTTGGCTGATATTAGCGTTAACGGAAAAAGGATTAGGCTAGGACAAAGAAAGAATTTGGAAGAGGCTATCAAATTAAGGAAGGAAGCAGAAGAAAAATATTATGGAGAATTTAGAAGAAAAGAATAAGAAAATGACTCCGTTATCTCAAATCCATAAATTTTGTATTGATTGCCTAGGTGGGCAACCTAGACTCGTTAAAGATTGCACTGCTAAAAACTGTCCTTTGTATCCTTATAGAACAGGCCACAACACTAATTCTAAGCGCACAATGACTGAGGAACAAAAGCAAGCCGCCACAGAACGAATGAGACAAGCGAGAGAAGCTAAGAAATCTAATTAAATAATCAATGTTTTGTATTCCAGAATCGTTTTGATTCTGTTTTGAATATAAGTTAGATAGGCTAATATTCACGCCTTTCTGCGCTAAAAACTATAATAAAAAAATAAGAGGTAAATTAAATGGAAACTGTACTAAATAAGAGCAAGAATTTTTATCGTTGTATTGGGAGTGTCTATGAGAATGCGCTGAAGCGTGAAAGCTGTGAAGTCGAGCTATGGGAAAATGGTAAAAAGACAGGCCAGAAAGTCAAGGCTGAGTGTGTAAAAGGCAAGCTGGCCGTTCGAGCTGGCGAAGGCATTATTACATTTGGTATCTATTTTGCTTCCAAGGGCCTGGACGGCAAGGATTCTCGTCAGTGGAAGATGGCAACTGATATGATGGAGCTGAAGCCCGAAGTTGGCGGTGATGGTTCTGCGCCTTCTGTCGTAGCGGTTGAAGGTCGTATTGAAAGCAATCTGTTTATGAGTCGTGACGGCAAGGAAGTCAAGGAATCTCCTCAGTTTCGTGTGAGCAAGGTAAGCACTAGCGCAGTTAAGGAACAAGAAGAATTTGGTATTACTATCCAACTATCTGGTTGCATGACTAAGAACGTACCTGAAACTAAGATGGTCGATGGCGAAGCCGAAGAAACTGGCCGTAGCGTTATGACTGTTTATATTGCAAATAATAAGGGTGAAGTATTCCCTGTGAGTATTTATGTTCCTGAAGAATTCGTTGACGATGTAAACGATGTCGTAGAGAATGGCTGTAGTGTTGACGCTACTGTTGACGTGAACATGATTACGTTTGGTGGCGTAGCTAAGAAGCACGCTATTGGTCGTGCTGGTAAGATTGATACTTCTAATGTATCTACTCTCACTGAATTTGTTCTAGCTGGTATGGATATCATCGAAGAGCCTGACGAGCTGTATGTAGAGGATGAAGATGGCAACCAGACACCTGTTAAAACTTTCTGGATGAGTCCTGATACCGTTAAAAAGGCTATTAAGCAATACAATATGCGCAAGGATGAGTTCGCTAAGAATGGTGGTAATAAGTCTAATTCTGGTAGCAGTCTAAAGGATAAGAAAGCTGCTTATAAAGCCAAGCGTAGTGTTGGCAAGAAGGCCGATTTTGATAGCTTTGATGATGACGATGATATGAGTCTGTCCCCTGCGGCGAATGATGTTGACCCCGAGGATGACTTTTAAGGGGTGATTGAAGATGGCTAAAATCAATCTGCTGGAACTTGAAGAGACGGGTATGACGGGAAGCCTTGCGGGGCAAAAAGCTCTAATTTTTGGCGGAAATTCTCTTGGCAAGACATTTCAGTCTGCTAAAATGCCCAAGCCCTTGCTTCTAATGACCGAAGCGGGCGGTAATGGTGTTAAGTGTAAGAAGCTGCCTGTAAATAAGTGGGCTACATTCAAGGATGTTGTAAAGCAACTTACAGATGAAAAGACTCTTGACCAGATGAAAGAAGAGTATTTTACCATTATTATTGATACACTTGAAAATCTGGTTGGCCTTGCTGAACAATCGGTTTGTACGGAATTCGGCGTTCGTGATTTGAGTGAGATTTCTGGTAAGCAGAATGGCTATTCTATTTATCGCAAAGATTTTAAGACGCAAGTCAATAAGCTCTGTAGTTGTGGATACTTTGTTCTATTTATTGACCACGAAGAGATTGTAGAACTTGAAGACCCCATTAGTGGCAACAAGTATAACTTTGTTCAACCTAAGGGCAGCGGTAATATTAAGTCCTCTACTCGTTTCGTGCGTGATATGTGTGATTTTACGTTCTATGCTTTTGGTGGGGAAGTAGATGAGAATGGCGACGCTATTCCTTCTACTCTGCTATGTAAGCAAACTAAACACGCTTTTGCACGTAGCCGCTATGCCATTCAAACTTTTGTAAAGCCTTTTACCGCAAAGAATCTTGAAGATGCTATTATCAAAGCTATTGAAAAGTCTGCTAATGATGAAGGAGCAAATCTTTCTGATTGGAAGCCTAACACTACAGATTATACAGCTCAAGATTGGATTGATATGATTAAGCCTTATTACAAGGCCATTTATAAGAAGGATAGCGAGAAGGCTAAAGCTATTGTAGAGAATGAGCTTGGGCCTGGTACTAAGATTTCTGAGGCTACAAATGAGCAAAAGATGGAGCTTGAAAATATCTATAACCAGATGGTAACTCATGCTTGCGACATGGGGCTAGTAGTAGAATAAACCAAACCAAAGACGGCTGGCCAACGCTGGCCGTCTTTTTTAATAAGGAGAAAATTATGAATCTTTTTAAACGTACCTATCATTATTATATTGTTTTTACTTATGAAGTTGATGGCCTAACTAAGACAGCGGCCTCTTATTATGAGCTAAATTGCAAACTAAATACTCAAGAGGCCCTAAAATCTGCTATTGGTTATTTAAATGAAAAAATGGGTGTAGACAATGTTATTCTTATGAATATTGTTTATCTAAAAAAGTAATATGGCTAAATTATCTGAGCAAGAAATTAAAGATAGGCGCAAAGTCACAGACTTGATTCAATCTATGTGGGGTGAAAATGCTAATTGGAAATTGCTTACAGCCCAACTTAGGAACATCATGAAGGAATATAAACTTACTCATAAAGATGTTTATTATGTATTAAAGTATTGTAAAGATTATGAGCAAGTTGTGATTGATGGTGAGTATGGATTATATCAGTTGTTCCCAAAATATATTGATATCGTTGCGCGATTTAGAGAGAAATTAACTCAAAGTAAAATTCAAGCGCAAGAAATTAAAGATATTATCCCTATCAAAGTAAAAAAATATCAGACCAAAAGAAAGATTAAAGATGACTTGACTTTTGATTGAAATGGTGATATAATCAATCTAAAGGAGGAATCTTTATGACAGTAGAACGACTTAAAGAAGCCCTATCCAAATATCCTAATGATATGAAAGTCAAAGTTGCGTTAGGTAGTCAAATCGCTTCACTTGATGATGTATCTTGGGGGCGTTGATATGGATACAAATATTTGTTCGGTTTGGCTTTGTGGAAAGAAAAGAGGTAAAAAGTAATGGATAACAAGGAACTAAAGGTACTATATTATTATGTTGAAATGAACGACATGAATCTATTTTTCACTAGCGCAGAGCAAGACAAAGCTATTAACGCTACTGAGAATTGGAAGTATCCTCTGCACGTTGCTGTTCTAGGTGAGAATCGAAGTGTTATTGTTTATGACGTTACCCCCAAGCCCGCAGAAGAAAAGAAGGAAAAAGAGGAAAAGTCTGAGGAGGAGTAATGAAACCTCTGTTTTATAAGGTTGTTGTTAGCGGCCTAGCTTATTATTTTTCTCCTAATGAATTTGACAAAGCATTAAAGTTTGCTGAAAATTATTGGTCAATTCAAATGGTCTTTATTGATATCAACAGAGGATTGCAACACAGGGACTATGATAGGCGGAGGGGTGAGTTTGTAGACTGATGTTATACAATGCAAATATGGCCTCACTCTTACTTGGTTGCTTAATGAACAACACCCAACTTCTATTCAATCCATCTTATCCCCTAACCAAAACCGACTTTGACCCAGAGCCAGTACATCGCATTATCTTTATTGCTACTTGCAAACTTGCTGAAGCTGGGGCTGGCAATGTCGGTGAGGTTGAGATTGATAATTATGTCAAGGATTACCCGGCACAGTATGAAACACTAAACGATAGTAACTTTCTTGACTTTGTGCCTACTGTAAAAGAGCTATGTTCGCCCGAGAGTTTTGAGTTATATTATACCATCTTGCGTAAGTTCAGCCTATTGCGTGAACTTAAAGAGGATGGGTATAACATCGCTGATTACTATGACGAAATGCTTGATGAAACAGAGCAAATGGCGAAGTTAAATAAGTGGACTATTGGCGAGATTCTTACAGATATTGAGTTTAAGTCGGCAAAGCTAAGAACCAAGTATGATGTTAAGTATGTGCGGAATGAAATCAAGGCCGGTGAGAATGTAGCTGAAAGGTTGGCTGGTTTTAAGGAACAACCTTCATTTGGTGCTTTGTTTCAGAGCGGATATTTGAGTACGATTTGGAATGGTTGGTGTAGGGGGCACTTAGGTTTGCGTGGTTCCCCGTCAGGGGTGGGCAAGAGTCGCTTGGGTGTTGCTGATTTGACTAAAGTTGGGGCAAAAGAAATCTGGTGCCCTGAAATCAACGATTTTATTATCAATGACAATTACCAATCGCCCACATTATTTATTGCCACAGAACAAGATATTGAAACAGAAGTCGAACCTATGTTTTGGTCAGCTGTATCTGGGGTTGAATATAGGTCAATTAAAAATGGTCTATGTACGCCAGAAGAAGAACAAAGAGTTATTCGTGCTGGTGAAATTATTGCCGAGTCAAATCTTCATATTACTTCAATGCCCAATTTTAATACTAAATCTTTAAATCGCAAGATTAAAGAGATGGTTGAATGTGAAGGCATTGGATATTGTGTATTTGACTATATGGAACAACAGGGTGATATCAGTCAAGAGTATAAAGAAATAGTTGGCAGTGCTGGTAGACAAGACCAAGTGTTGCTTTATCTTGCTACTGAATTAAAAGTCATGGCTGAAGATATGAATGTTGGTATTTTAACTAGCCAACAGTTAAACGATAGTTGGAAAACTACAACTTATATTGATGAAACTTCTCTTGCAGGAGGTAAATCGACAAAAAACAAAATTGATTTTGGTTCTATTGTTATTCCAACGCCTTATCTACGAAAAGACCTGAAACAAATCGAGCCTTATTTAAAACGCCGTGGTGTTGGTGAAAATCGTCAACCCGTCCCAAATATTTGTGAATTTATTTTTAAATCACGATATGGTATTTATGGTGATAAACGCCTAAAGCTATGGTCATATTTTGACCGTGGTACATTCCAACGTACAGATTATTTTGTTACAGATGATGAAAACAATGTACTAGATGATATTCAGCCTAGCGAATTGGGGGATTTTTAATGAGAGATGATAAAAATGGCCTAAGTCATGTGTTCGTAGCTATGGGAGCTATTGCTTTTTTTGTAGCAGCTGTTCCCACACTTGACGCTTTCAGTACATGGATGGCAAATTGGTTTGGCCTTAAATCAGTTAAACTAAATCATGAGGCTTCAAAATTTACAGAAGATTCCCCACAAGAAAATACCCATGCCATTGGATTTACTATTCCTTCTGAGGAAGAAGAGGAGTATATTGAAGATGAGTAAAAGGATTTCTTGCCTTGCTGAAAGTCCATGCTATCAATGCGGTGTTGGAGACAAATGTTTGGCAAAAGTTGCAAGGTGCCAAGTATTAGGTGATATTGTTGATTATATTATGCCTAATGCCGAATTTGATTATCATGATTGTTCTATTTATAAGTCTTTGATTATGGAGGAATCTTATGACAAATAAGGGTACTGCAAAGCCCTATGTAAAGTGTATCGGGGCCTCTTCAGTTGGTGTTACTCAATCTTGTTATATTGTTCGATTCCAAAAATTTGTTATTATGCTAGACTGTGGAATTTACCAGGAAAGTGATATTTTAACAAATTATAGAAAGAATCAAGAACTTTTAAAGAAAATCAAGCCAAAAGAAATTGATTATATTATTCTACATGAAGCTCACGCTGACCATACGTGTTTAATTCCTGCTTTGTATGCTAGAGGTTGTCAAGCCCATATTTTTGTGCCGTCTGGAACGACACAGTTACTTAAAATTTTATGGGAAGATTCTTGTAAAATTATAACACAAGATTGCCAAAAGATTAACAATAAGCATGGTTTGAAAATCACACCATTGTATGAACCAGTTGATATTGAAAACGCTTTAAATCGTTGTATTGAGATTGATATTAAAACACGATATCAATTCGCTCCAGGTCTGGCGCTGACTTATTATCCTTCTAATCATATTATTCATGCTTGCCAACTTTCTTTAGAAATGACACAGGGCTACCAAAAGAAAATATTAAATTTTACTGGTGATATTGGTGGTAAATGGGAGCAACCTTATGTATCATCTAGAGAAGATTTGCCTTGGGGCGATGTTGTTTTAGGTGAAAATACATATAATGCAGAAGGCCGAAACAACAAACATGGTGACAGAAAACGAGATTTAGAGAAAATTAGTACAGTGCTGAATCAAGCCCGAAGAGTCTTGATACCCGTATTTGCTCTGGGTCGTTGCCAAATTATGTTAACTATTTTATATCTACTTTGGAAGAATGGAAAGATTCCAAAGGATGTAAATGTTTGGGTTGACTCTCCCATGGCAAAAAAGATTTGCGATATTTATCCAAAAGATAATCCTTTGTGGGATTTGGTTTATAATTGGGAGAACCTTAGTTTTGTTTCTGATTATGTAGAGACTTTAAGATTACAAAATTCTAAGAGACCTATATGTGTGCTTAGTTCGGCTGGTATGATGTCGGGAGGAAAGAGTGTGTCTTGGGCAAAAGCCTTTGCGCCCGACCCAAATGCTCATATTATCTTTTGTGGTTATAGTTCAGAAAGCACATTAGCTTCTAAGATTCGATTTGGTGACAGAATAGTATCTATTGAAGGCGAAATGGTAGAGAATAACGCAAATATTACTGAGCTTGTATCTTTCTCATCTCACGCTTCGAGAGAAGAATTGATTGATTATTATATCAACGCTCTAAGATTTAATAAACTTTTGCTTGTTCATGGCGACTTTGACAACAAAGTAACATTCGCACAAGAATTGCAAGACAAACTCGCTTCTCAGGGCAAATCTAGTCGTGTGATTGCGGCCAATATGGATACGAAGGTGTATATTTAATGAAAAGATTATTTATTTCCCAGCCTATGCGTGGTAAGACCAGTGAAGAAATTGAATTTGAGCGAGATAAAGCTATTGAGGCTGCTAGTAAGGAACTAAACGAAGATGTGGAAGTGATTGATAGCTTTTTTAAGGATAGCCCTGCCCTAACTAATCCGCTGCTATGTCTCGCAAAATCTCTTGAACTATTGGCAACTGCTGATATTGCCTATTTTTCAAACAGATGGGAACAAGCCAGAGGCTGTAGAATTGAACGCCTATGTGCAGAAGAATATAATATTCCAGTAATTAACAATTAAATTCATCTTGACAAACCTCCTTTTCTATGGTATAGTTAATATACAAATTAAAGGAGGTTTGTTTTATGGATGAGAAGTATGCTATTCAGGTTATTTTTGATGAGCCTAACAAGAAGAATCAAGTTGGCTATTTGTGTTTTACTTGGCTGACGAAACGGTATTTCCTTGCTTATGATTTACTTGACTGCAACCTTTATTTCCAGCTCAAAGAAACGGCGGTAGAAGAGATTAAGGAGTGGAAGGAAATCATTACCAGTGACGTAGAGTTCCTTTATGATAGGAGAATTGTTGCCATGCGTATTGTTCGAGTAAAAGCGGAAATTGCTGAGTATTGTTCGTCAAATTTGCTAGAGGGAGGTTAATATGAACAAATTTCAAGAAGGAGAAAAAGTTAAATTTGTAGGCTACAAAAGTGCATGGAGTCCGCCTAAAGGAACTATTGGAAAAGTTATCAGAGTGGATAAAGAAAATAATATGTATTTTTGTGATTTTGGCAATTTCTTTATTCCTACAATTAACGCAAAGATTGATAAGTTATTCTGGTACAACGAAGATGAGCTTGAAAAGTTAGACGATTCTCCGATTGATTGCTTGAAGGCTTATATGAATTTCTTTTGGGAGTATGCTAGGAGTGATGTAAATTGATTGTAAAAACGGTTTTATTTTTGTTTTATATTCTCTTAGGTATCTTATTCGCTGAATGGATTGTAAAAGATTCAAGGTTCACAAAAGATGAAAAATTGATTACTTATACAACAATGATTCTAATTTGGCCTTTAGGAATTTTAACCGCAATTTGTGTTATAGGATATATTCTATTTACAGAAAGGTGATTATTATGAAGTTTGTGCTTGGAATTTTTCTACTTATTTGCGCTCTTGCTGATGTTTATTATGGTACTGTCAGCTATCAAGAAGGGAATCATAAATGGGCATATTTTGATTTTTGTCTTGCTGTTATTTGTGCTATTATCGGAGTAGTTGATATTATTTTTGCTGTGAAGGGATAAGTGAGATGGTATATTTGGATTATAGTGCAACCTATCCTGTAGTTAAGTACCCAAGTTCAGCTTATGGCCCTTTTCTTAACCCCAACGCTAATTATGCTTATAAAGAAAAAAAGCTATTAGCTGAAGCAAAGAACAGAGTGAAGAAGGCTATTGGGGCTAAGGGCGGCAAGGTTATTTTTGGCGGCACAAGTAGTCAACTGATTGAGAACTTGATGAATGCTATCTTTGCTTCTCAGTATGACTATAATGTATATTGTTCCGAATACGAGCATGACAGCTTCTTCAGATATAATGATGATACTTTTTATGATACAGATGGGCTTAACTTACTTTTGGTTTGCACAGATAAATACACCATTCCCATTGTAATGTGGCAAGGTGTTCAAAATCTAACGGGAGAAGTTTTCCATCAAAAGGAAATTGGCGAATTAGTTCATGTATATAAAGGGTATTATATTTGCGATGGCACAACGCAACTTGGGCATACCGCTATTGAATCTGATATTGATGATTGGTGCGATGTTTATTGTGCAAGTGGTCATAAACTAGGGACTGAACTAGGTATCGGATTTATTTGGATTTCTGACAGGTTAAGTAAAATTATTGATGACTTTAAGCTCCGTGGCACCCCAAATCTTGCCGGAGCGTTAGCTATGGCTCAAGCGGTTGAGGATGCTTGTGATAGTCGCAGTTTAGATGAAAGAACAATCCGTTATAACGAGTTACAGAATTATCTAATTGGTTATCTTGTTGGAGCAAACATTGATTTCCAGCTTGTACCTGAATATGATGAACAGCCCTCTGGCCATGAGTTCACATCTGCAATCAACGCCATTCGTCTACCCGGATTTAATGCGGATGCCCTCCAACAATACCTTGCTTCTAAACAAATTTATATTGGGGTCGGCCATAGCAGTTGTGCGGATAACAAAGATTTTAGAATTTTACAATATGGTTATGGTTTAAGCGAAAAGGAAGCAAGTGAAGCCATTAGGATTTCGTTCGGAGAGAATAGTAATGAGACAGACATTCTGGCATTGGTCCAAGGCGTTAAAGAATTTAAGGAGAAATTTGTATGAGAATTATCACCCCTGCGACAAATTCAGAATGGCCCAAACGTCACACTTGCCTACAATGTAAAGCAGAGCTTGAATATGAAAAAGATGATGTTTATATTGGCGTTCATGGGCTAGAATATATTGAATGCCTTAACTGTGGCACCGAAAATGTGGTAAATGAAAAGCGCATTGCTCCTCCAGATTGGCCAGTAACCTTTGAGGCGCAAGGTGGCGAAGGTTGCGTAAACAATAATTCTATAACGGTACAAAAATTAATTGACAATGTTGTCAATGAACTAGAATCCGGTACGATTAAACCAGGTGAATTTTATTTTATGGAGCAAAGCGGTATTCTTGTCGCCGGATTTAGATTTGAAAATGAATATGAAATTATTGTGACAGGCGATTATTGGATTGATTATACGGAATCGGATTTTGTTGAAAGAGATTATAACAACGATTAAATGAGGTTTTATGATGAGCAAAATTGATGTAAAAAAATTAAAAAAATCTTTATCGCTTGCTCATCATAAACAAATTATGCAAGCTCTTGGTATTCCTGCTTTCAGCGAGAATAAAGAGCAGATTATTTATTATACTGGAGATAGAAACAAAGAAGCTCTAAAAGGTTCGCCTAAACTTTACTTCTATAAAGATAGCCAAATATACTTCGGGTATACCAGCGCGAGAAGTTATGATATCATAGCGCTTGTACAGACTAGACTAAATCTGCTTGGTCAAACTTGCTCGTTCCTTGATGCTTGTAACTGGATTCTTGAGAAAACTGGCCTCGACCCTACCAAGATAGCCAAGCCTCTCACAAACAACCATGTCTATGACTGGTCTGAACTTGAACGGTTTGTTAGGGTAAGAAAGTATGGTAATCAACTACCTGAGTACAACCGTACAATCATCGACACTCTACCCCCACTATACCCCCAAGCATGGATAGAAGAGGGTATAAGCGAAGAAACAATGGCAAAATATCAGATACGGTATTATGAGCGTTGTAACCAGACTGTGATACCTTGTTATGATGCTGAAGCAAGGTTAATTGGGATTAGAGTAAGAAATTGGGATAAGGATAGAGTTGAACAAGCCAAATATATGCCGTTGATTACGTTGGACGGGCAATGTTACAAGTTTAATACTAACCAAGTGTTTTATGGGATTAACTATAACAAGCCTGAAATAGAAAGAACTGGCAAAATCATTATCGTAGAATCCGAAAAGGCAGTAATGAAATTAGACACTTATATGGGCAGACACAATATAGCTCTTGGTATGTATGGTAGTAATCTCGGTATTCAACGGCGCAATCAACTAATCAAGATGGGTGTTAATACTGTTTCTTATGTTGTTGATAATGATTTTATAGGCCAAGACGATGAATTTTTTGAGCAATGGCGAGAAAAGATACAACATTTTATTAAGTTATGGGACGGGTTTTGTCGGATAGAAATAGTGTGGGATAATCTAGGGTTGCTTGGGCCAAAGGAAAACGCAACAGACAGAACCAAAGAAGTTTGGGAGCAACTTTGGGAAAATAGAGAAATAATTGAATAAAAATGCTTGATAAACAAGTGAATATGTGATATAATCTATAGTATATGGGGAGCATAGGAGTAATTAACCTATGAGTAATGATGCCTTTATCATCAAGCCATATACTATATAATATTATAAAGGAGTATTATAATGGAAGAGATTTGGAAAGATGTTGTTGGCTATGAAGGATATTATCAGGTAAGCAGTTTTGGCAGAATTAGAAGTGTAGATAGAGAAGTAGTAGACAAAAACGGAGTTAAAAGACCAATTCACGGTAAGATTATGCGACATACTTTTCACCCAGACGGATACCCTGCTATTTCTTTGTGTCGAAACGGTATCTATAAGCGTTTAAAAATTCATCGTCTTGTTGCTTTAGCTTTTATTCCGAATCCTGATAATCTGCCAGAAGTATCACATTTAGATGAGACAAGAACAAACAATCGTGTTGATAATTTGGTGTGGAGT